>DATKXL010000069.1:0-46282 GCA_035529055.1 Bacteroidales bacterium | reverse complement strand
TGAACAACACGATCCAAAAATGCCTACCATTGCATCCATTTTTGATTTTGATCCATTATTTAATAATCCCAGATTTATTGCCATTTGTAAGAAAATGAACCTTCCTATGCCAAAAACTAACTAATAATTATAATTAAGTAAAGTATTACAACAGCTAATACATAGGACAATGCTATGAAAAGCAGAGTATTGCCAAATCATCACCCCAATTCCCCAATAATCATCAATTCCTATATAATACAGTATATCAATAACATACGATATGTCAAACATCCCATTTGAAGCCATTTACAGCCTGTTTAAGACACAATCTATACCTCACTAATATCTTCTATCCGCCAACAGCCAAAGTGTCCTAAAACGCTTAATAACAGGCAAATAGAGCATTATCAATAAATCATACATGATTTAACTAACTATATATCAATATAATAACATTTTAGTTGTACAGCCTGGGACTTTGGGACCAGGCTTCTTCATTTCTATTTAAACTGGTAATCATCTATTTGAAAAATCGGTCTAACTGTGAACCTGAAACCGGAGCATAAACAGCACAATATTAAGGCAAAAGGTTTATGTAATTTAACTATAAACTGACTGTTCATACCAAATAAGGAAAGTGTGCTCAATATCACTTAATTTACACCTGGATTGCAGATTAAGTTAACTAAGGTAGGTCTTTAATATTCTACATATCGTAGTATGCTTTATTTTATTGATCGATTTGGCTTTGATTTGCCTGATCCTTTCTATTGTCAGATTAAATTCCTCACTAATTTCTGTGAGTGTGTGCGCGTGTCTGCCGTTTAATCCAAAATAAAATCTGATAATATCGGCCTCTCTAGGGGTCAATTTATTAAGGGCCCTTTCAACGTCTTTCCTTAGTGAATCCATTAGCAATTCTTTATCAGGGGTGGATTCATCTTCGTTTAATAAAACATCATGCATGTTCCATTCTTCACCTTGTACAAACGGGGTATCCATTGAAATATGCAACCCAGTGTTTTTTATGGCTACTGTAACATCAGTAGGAGTTAGCTCTAATGACTGTGTAATCTCAAGGATAGTTGGTTCTCTTTCATACTTTTGTTCCAGGTCAGCAATGCTTTTTTTTATTTTATTAATATGATTTATTCTGTTTAGCGGGAGCCGTACAATTCTGGTATGTTTAGCCACTGCATAAATAATTGCTTGTCTGATCCACCAAACGGCGTAGGATATAAACTTAAAACCCCTCGTTTCGTCAAATCGTTGTGCTGCTTCGATCAAACCAAGATTTCCTTCATTGATCAAATCCGCAAGACTCAAACCTCTGTTCTGATACTGCTTTGCAACAGATATAACAAATCTAAGATTTGCATTTATCAAACAATCCCGTGCCTCCAGGTCCCCCTTATGTATCCTTCTGGCGAGAGAAACCTCTTCTTCTGCAGTAATCAGCTTAATCTTGGCTATCTCATCCAGGTATTTGTCTAAAGATTGGGTATCCCTGATGGTGATCTGTTTGGTGATTTTCAATTGCCTCATTTAAAGGAGGAATTAGGTTTATGATACCTACATAAAATACTTTCTAAATATACCACATTATTATAGGGGAAATTCATATCCCCTTAGAAAATTGATGATCCTGCTTTTTCATTTCTATTAACTCATAAATCAAACCAACATGAAAACACAACAGACTAATATATCTGAAGTAAGACTTGTCTACAGGACTAAGGTTAAAGCCTCAGAGAGACCCCAGGTTAAATGCTCAAAGGATGCATTTGACATATTTATGGAAAGTTGGGACCTGGATTTACCTGAGAAATCCCAACAATTACGTAAATGAACCTCCAAAATCCCTCTCAAGACTGCTTAAGGGACTTTGGGATCTGAATAATAAACTATTATTTACAGTAGAAATGTTTCAGCTATGTTTCAGTAGTAACAACCAAAAAAGCCTCGATATTATTGTGTATCAAGGCTTTATTTGTTTTAAAAAGTACCCGGAGCCGGGATCGAACCGGCACAGCATTACTGCCACTGGTGTTTGAGACCAGCGCGTCTACCAATTCCGCCATCCGGGCAAATTCAATTCGCTCGGCCCTGCCATCCGGGCTGTTAAAACATGTGCGAAAATAAACAAAAAGTTGCTACCTTTAGTAATAAAAAATCATGTGTTATGAAAATCTTTAAGAAAATCCTGCCGGTTCTGGCAGCAGCAATACTAATAACATGCTCAGTAAATGCCCAGAAACAATATTATCAATCGCTTCAGGATGCTCTCTCATCAGCGGGGAAGCTGAGAAGCAGCGGAGCCCCGTCAAACATAACATGGATTGAGGAGGGTGAAAAATATTCATTTTCCCGTACAAGCCGTTCCTTTCAGGAGGTATGGACCAAATCGATGAAGGACCTCAAAGAAGAGAGAGTTTTTACTACAGAGAATCTTAAATATCCAGGCACCGATAAACAGTTCGCATATGTATCTTTTCAGTGGGCCGGCAATTTCAGGAACTTGCTTTTTCAGACCAACTTCAATCCAATATGGCGCTATTCGGGTAATTCAGATTATTATCTCTATTCATTTGAAAGCAAATCGCTTAAATTGATTACAGAACAGGCATTTACCGCTGAAGTCTCACCAGACGGCAAGAAAATCGGGTACGGAAAGGATGGTGATCTTTACCAGGTTATCCTTGAAACCGGTGAGGTGGTCAGACTGACTGATGATGCTCACGGGCAGGTTTATAACGGCAGGTTCGGATGGGCTCAGGAGGAGGAATTCGGTTTGGTTCAGGGCTGGAAGTGGTCAGGCGGCAGCAGATTCATTGCTTACTGGCAGTCAGATGAATCAGATGTTCCGGTGTACCGGCTTCCCGATTTTTCCGGGCATCATCCCGAATATATGGAGGTGCCCTATCCCAAAGTGGGCGACAATCCGCCTGCAGTGAGAATAGGTATTTCAGATACTGAAACTAAAGAACGAAAGTGGATAGACATTGACCCGGATGGGGGTTATATCCCAAGAATTTACTGGACATCAAGGCCGAGTACTCTCGCTGTTCTCTGGATGAACAGGATACAGAACCACATGAAGATATGGTTCGTGGATGTGGTGACAGGCAATAAGAGAATCGTCCTTGAGGAGAAAGCTGATACATGGGTCGATATTTTTGATTTTTTTTCCGGAGTGGAGGATCTGACTTATTTCCCGGATGACACTGATCAGTTTTTCTGGATATCCGAACGTGACGGATGGGCACACATCTACAGATATGATTACGAAGGTAAAATGATTAACCAGGTGACAAAAGGCCCGTGGGAGGTTAAAAGCATAAAAGCCATTGATACCGGTAAAGCCCAATTACTTTATGTTTCGACAGAGGTTTCTCCTCTTGAACAGAATCTTTATTCAATAGATTTCAATGGCAGGAATAAAAGCAGAATAACAACTGCTCCAGGCCATCACTCTGTAAATGTATCGGGCAACGGTAAATATTTTATCGACACATGGTCGGATGTGAATACTCCCTCATTATCGTACCTGATGAATATTAAAGGAAAGCAGCTTGAGCAGCTGGTGAGTAACAGTGAGGTGCTGAAATATCTTGTTAATCATGTTTATGCACCCAGAGAACTGTTCAGTTTTGTCACCACTGACGGTCAAAAGCTTGACGGATACTTAACTAAACCCCTGAATTTTGATCCTTCAAAGAAATACCCTCTTTTACTGGATATCTATGGCGCCCCGGGGTCTCAGGGAGTTTATAACAGCTTCAGCGCCAATGGATGGCACCAGTGGCTGGCACAGCAGGGTTATGTTGTAGCATCGGTAAACAACAGGGGTAATGGGGGATATGGTTCTGCATTTGAAAAGGTTGTTTACCGGCAGCTTGGAAAGATGGAATCGTATGATTTTGTCGAAACAGCGAAATACCTTGCTTCAATGCCATGGGTGGACGGTGATAAAATGGCGATCAGGGGACACAGCTATGGCGGTTTTACCAGCAGCTATACCATGCTTACCCATCCGGGGGTGTTCCGAGCATCAGTAACGGCAGCTCCGGTAACCGATCATCTTTACTATGACTGTATATACACCGAAAGATATATGGGGCTTATGGATGATAACAGGGAGGGATACAGACAGAGTGCGGTTATTACCCATGCCGCAAATCTTGAAGGATATCTCCTGCTGGCTCATTCACTGCTCGATGATAATGTTCATCCCCAGCATACTTTCCAGCTTGCGAATGCACTGAATATGGCAGGTAAGGACTTTGATCTTAAAATATATCCTCCCGGAGCCCATGGTATATCTACAAACACAACTACTTACATGCTTTTAATGCAGCAGTACACTGACTTCCTGGAGAGGTATCTTAAATAAGTCCGGGATTTATCCTGCCCAAACTTTTATCTTTTTACTTTTATCTTTTGTCTTCCAGCTTCAGCAGCTCCACCTTCCTGAACTCCACGGGGTGACTCTCAGCCTGCAGACAGATAAATCCTTCCCTGATCAATGTTCCTTCCGGGACGGAATATCCCTCATGAGCTCCTCCGACCTGCGGCTTGTAATAGGTTATTACGGTATCTCCTTCAAGAATGTGATGTATCACACTGTCGCCAAGTACAACAAACTCGGCAGTTACCCATACATCACCATGATAGGTCTTTGACTTTGAGTTTGTGCAATGGCGGGTGACAAGCTGGTCACCCATTACAATATGTGTTCCGGGAGTGCATACATTCGATGTGGTCCGTTCGTCAGTACCATTTCCTCCGAGAAACTGTGCTTCGATCGAAACCGGAAAATCCTGGTCGGGAAGCATTGAAGCAGCAGATTGTGAATGAAGCATCACTCCGCTGTTGCGCAACGCCCATGCCGGACCACCGGGTACCTGTTCGCCAACAAACCGGTATTCGATCCTCAGTTTATAATGTGAAAATGGTTCCTTATAAAAGATATGACCAAATTCATTATTAAACTTCTCAAACCCCTCAAAGCGAACTTTCATTATTCCATCTTCTACACTGAAGATGTTTTTGTAATTGTTGTTCAGCTCGTAGCCCCTTATCTTTATGTCCCAGCCTTCCAGGTCTTTCCCGTTGAAAAGCTGGATCCATTCCTCTTTCCGGGTCTTAGTGGTTGTTGAGCCGCACGAAGCTGCAATCAGCAGCAGAATTAAGTAAATAATTGTCTTTCTCATGGATTTGGGAGTTGATTAATAATTCTTTCTTTTAACCACGGGGTAACACGGTGTTTTACATGGAGTTAATGCTCAATGATCCACCCACATCGCCTATTGCCTATAATACATAATACATAATACATTATACATTATATTGCCGTTGCACCTTTGCACCTTTTAAAACCATCTCACGAATCACCCTTACAATACTCTCAGTATCAAACCCGCACTCCTTTATCAGCTCTTCCTGAGTGCCCTGTTCCACAAAATAATCAGGAATACCTAGCCGTCGTACCTCTGCCCGGTAATTGTTATCACACATAAATTCAATTGCTGCACTTCCGAACCCACCCTTGAGAACACCGTCTTCGACTGTAATAATCTTATGATACTTTTTAAATACGGAATGAAGTACCTCAGTATCAAGTGGTGCTGCAAACCGCATATCATAATGCTCAACGGATATTCCTTCAGTTATAAGGATCCTGACTGCCTCAACTACAAAATTACCGGGATGACCGATGCTTAATACAGCAATATCATATCCTTCAGAAATCAAACGACCTTTCCCAACCTCTATCTCGTTGAATGGCTGGTCCCAATCGGCAGTCAGACCGCATCCTTTGGGGTAACGGATTGAAAAAGGAGCTCCGTGCTTTTCGAGCTGGGCTGTGTACATAAGATTCCTCAGTTCAATGCCGTTCATAGGAGCAGAAACTATCATATTCGGGATGCTTCTCATGAAAGCAAGATCAAAAAACCCATGATGTGTGGCACCATCTGATCCGACAAGGCCTCCCCTGTCGAGACAAAATACAACATGGAGTTTCTGAAGGGCAACGTCGTGGATTATCTGATCATAAGCACGTTGAATAAAGGAGGAATAGATATTGCAGAACGGGATCATACCCTGTGTGGCGAGCCCTGCCGAAAAGGTCACTGCATGCTGTTCGGCGATGCCTACGTCAAATGTTCTCTCGGGTATCTCCTTCATCATGATGCATAATGAACTGCCTGAAGGCATAGCGGGAGTGATACCCGTAATTTTGTCATTCATTCGTGCCAGCTCAAGGATGGTCCTTCCGAACACCTCCTGGTAAGTTAAGGGGATGCTTTTGTCGGAGGCATCAATAATCTCCCCGGTCTCCTTGTTAAACTTACCGGGAGAATGAAAGACAGTCTGGTTTTCTTCAGCCCGTTTAAATCCTTTCCCTTTTACAGTAAGACAATGAAGAAGCTTTGGTCCGGGTATCCTCTTCAGATCTTCAAGAACGGCAGTAAGATGCAGAACATCATGTCCGTCGATAGGACCAAAATACCTGAAGTTCATTCCTTCAAAAAGATTGCTCCTGTCGAGAATAGTACTTTTAAAACCTGCCTCAAGCTGTTTGGCAAGAGTCCGTGCATTTGGTCCTATTTTCCCGAACCTGCCGAGTGCATTCCATACTTTGTCCCTAAATCTGTTATATGTCTTGCTTGTGGATATGTCGAGGAGATATTCCTTTAATGCTCCCACATTCGGGTCAATGGCTATGTTGTTATCATTTAAGATAACAATGATATCTGATTTGGCAATACCGGCATTATTCAGTCCTTCAAATGCCTGACCGGCGGTCATGGCACCATCGCCTATAACTGCAACAACATGCCGTTTTTCGCCTTTGCGTTTGGCAGCAACAGCCATGCCAAGTGCAGCAGAGATAGATGTTGATGAATGGCCGGTACCAAAAGCATCATATTCGCTTTCAGTCATTTTCGGAAATCCGCTGATCCCTTTATATTTTCTGTTTGTTGAAAATCTTTCTCTTCTTCCGGTCAGTATCTTGTGCCCGTAAGCCTGGTGACCAACGTCCCATATTATCTTATCATAGGGTGTGTTAAAAACATAGTGAAGAGCAACAGTCAGTTCAACAACACCCAGGCTTGCTCCGAAATGGCCCGGATTATTACTGACCACATCAATTATGAACTGGCGAAGTTCCGCACTCACTTTTAGCAGATCGGATACACCAAGCTTCCTGAGATCCTCAGGCGAAGATATCTTGAACAGCAGGTTCTCCTCGGTATTCATTAGAATTACAGGACTATTTGATGGTGCAAATATAGCAATTATTATTCCCTTAAGTTTGCTGAAGCTTCCCCGGGATTTTCTTATTTTTGTTCCGTTATTTGTTTACAGAAAACAATCTATGACCGTAAAATGATTCTTATCCTTTAAATAATTTTTCAGAACATGAGCAGATATTTTTTGTTTATTCTGGCAGTTGTCATTATGGGCATCTCTTCCATTTCCTGTGTCACTGGAAACAAGTACCGGACCCTGCAGAGGACAAGCAGGCAGAATCTTATGGATAGAGATGATTTCAAAACTGAAAACATAACTCTTTCGATGCTAAACAAAGAGCTTGAGGCAAAGATTGCAGCTCTTGAGAAATCATCCGGATCAGTTAAGCAGGAGCTTGCTGCTATACAGGCTGAGCGCGACAGAGCAAGAGAAGAGCTGAATGTTATTTCAGGAAGGTATAATGATATGCAGAATGCTCAGGAGGAGCTGATACGGGGAAATGTCAGTGAAACAAAGAAGCTTCTTGCTGAACTGCAGGCAGCCCAGGAAAACCTTAAACAAAAGGAAAATATCCTGCGTCAGCTTGAGCAGTCGCTTGATCTGAAAAAGACCTCTCTGGATGAACTGACTTATGAGCTGGAAAAGAGAAATGCCAGGATGGCTGAGCTTGAAAGGATCCTTGATGCCCAGAAAAAAATTGTTGAAGATCTGAAGAGAAAAGTCTCGGAAGCTCTTCTTGGTTTTGAGAATAACGGACTGACAGTTACCATGGGGAATGGCAAAGTTTATGTATCGCTTGACGAAAAGCTGCTTTTCAAAACAGCAAGCTGGGATATTGATGCCAACGGAAGAAATGCTTTGAAAAAACTGGCCGGTGTCCTTGAAAAAAATCCTGATATTCAGGTTACAATTGAAGGGCACACCGATAATGTACCTTATAAGCCGGGGAGTGGTCAGCTAAGAGATAACTGGGATCTTAGTGTTAAAAGGGCCACAACGGTGGTCAGGGTACTTCTTGAAGGGACAAGGATTGATCCGAAAAGACTTACCGCTGCCGGCAGAAGCGAATACCTGCCCGTTGATTCCGGGAATACCCAGGATGCACGGCAGAAAAACAGGCGGACAGATATTGTTCTTACACCCGACCTTACTGAATTATACCGGCTTATCAATAAATATTAATGATTTCCCTCAGAAAATTCCTGCATCCTGACCTTCATGTTTTTAAGAGCCTGAAGCAGATTATCTTCAGGTTTAAGAAAGTCCTGATTTTGCCAGAAATCCGGATCATAGCTTGTTATGGTCTTTGAAAAGACCGAATGGATTGGAGCAAGCTCTTCTCTTTCAAATCTTGTGACGTTTTTGAGATTCATACCTGTGATAGCAAGCTCAAAGAATACATTGAACTGGGTATTGAATAATTTTCTCTTCTGTCTCGAGGTGAATGCCAGATCACCCCTTACATGGCTCAGGAAATATCTGTTATTGACTTTTCTGTAACTAACTGAATATTTGACTGAAACCGGCCATGTGCTGAATCCTCGTGACGAACTTGAGATAAAAGTCTCTTTCATCTTGTTTATATAGGCAGGATTTATCTCAAATTCGGTGCGAAGGATAGCGAAATCAGAAGTGTTTATATATATTGTTCCCTTAAACAAAGATTCGTCAATTTCATCCTTCTGAACAAATTCAATCTCAAAAGCCGATTCGTCATCAAATGATATAATATCAACCACCCGATAGCTGTATTTTGTAATGTTCTGTCTGTCGATAAAATCAAAGAGGTTCTTTACCCCGTCCAGTTCAAGAGAGGTGCTTAATCCTGCCTTGAGGCGGATGGCAAGAGTATCGGTTCTGCGGGCGTTTTCAATTTTCCGGCTTTTATAGACCTTTATCTGATCGTTAAGGAGAGAACCTGAGTATGAACTCTTGAATATCTGCAATATCGCTTCGGAATATGTCTGGAGCTCATTCTTTTTCATTATACCCTCCCTGTAAAATCCTGTCAGATTAGCCGGGGTATTGCCATAGTTATCTGAGATTGCAGACAATGTTTTATAAATTATCTCCTGTGGTATCTGATTCCTGATTATTATTTCGGTGATGGGGATGAACTCCCTGCTCATAGCTATAGTGAAGTTATTGCCAAACGCTTGCCGCACAGGTATTTCCCTGCCATAGAACCCCAGGTAAGAAACATGAAGAGTGTCGTTGATACAATCAGGTGTTATGTTTAAGCCGAATTCTCCATTACTGTTCGACACCGTTCCTTTCCCCTTATTCTTTAAACCGATGGTCGCAAAGGGAAGCGGATCATGTGATTCATTATCTATGACAAGTCCGGTAATATATGTCACCTCCCTTTGTGCCAATGTATCAACTGGCTGCGATACAGGTTTTGTTTCGCGGGAAATGATAATATATTTATCTATTACCGAATAGGCCAGCGAGTCGTTTTTAAGGATAGTGTCAAGGATGATCTCCAGCCTGGTATTTCTGAAGCTCATCCCTGTCTTATTTTCAGGATTGATCAGGCGGCTGTCGTATGTGAAATAATAGCCGGTTTCACGTGTGATAAGATTGAGGGCATTACCGGTTTTAATTGTTCCTGCCCTGAAAGTAAATGTTGAATCAAGAATACCCTTCTGGCCATTTATAAACTGAGGAGTTATTGCCAGGAGCAAGAGTGCAACGGCCCTGATATTTTTAAATATATAGCCATTGGAGCATAGCATTTTTCAACCTGTTGGTTATTTCACCGCAAGATGGAAAATATTACCATCTTTTGTGTAACTGAGGTTAAAGCTAGTACAAATTAACCGGATTATTGTTTCCTGAGGCAAATTATCGATCGGTGCAGTCCAGGGGTTTTCAAGAATTTCAGGATCGTCAGCAGCAATATCCATGTTGTAAACTCTTTTGAGGTCCCTGAAGACAACAGCCAGTTTTTGTCCGCTATAGACAAGCAGACCGGTATGCCACGACTGATAATTCGGATCATTATTTAATGATTTACCAGAGAGTTTTGAATCCATTGTTCCTATAAATCCAGGGTCAAGAACAATAGTTTGTGAACCTGTATTATCCGAAAGAATCACTTTTCCCGTTTTGACGAACACCTCAACCGCGTAATCGGTATTATTTGTAATAACATTAAATGATGTGCCGACAACTTTTACGCTGGCCATTCCTGCATCGACCGTAAAGGATTTTGACTCATCAGGGGTTATTTCAAAGAAAGCTTCACCTGAAAGAGTTACATTCCGGTTGTGTCTGCCAAAATTCTCACGATAACTTAATTTGGTGTTACGGTTCAGAAAAACATTGCTTCCGTCGGGAAGTGTTACATGAAGGTTTTTCTGGTTATCGGCAGTGGCAACAGTGACTGTCCTGCTCAGGGTACCTTTGCTGTTAAGATAGACCAGGACTGATCCGACACTTAATAAAACAAGAGCAGCGGCGGCTATTCTAATGAATGTACTTCTCATAATACTTTTCGGAAGTGATGTGGTTTTTGTAAGTAATCCATTATCGTTGAGCCTTGAATAGAGTTTATTCCAGGCTTTATCAACATTTATTTCTCTTTCATTATTCATCTCTCTCAATTCTTTCCAGTAATTAATCGTATTATGGCTGTCTTCAGCCATGAAGCGACTGAGCAAATCTGTTTTTTCTTTTTGTTCCCCGTCAAGGAGTGATGCAAGGTCCGCCCATTCCTTATCAGTAAATTCATTTATATTTTTCATCTCTTTCATTGTTCTGCCAGTGCTTTTCTGAATTCTTTTAGTGCTCTTCCCATGTTTGCTTCAACCGTTTTGACCGAAACAGATAGCCTGTCTGCGATCTCAGAGTATTTTAGTCCCTCGAATCTGCTCATGCAGAATATCTTACCGCATCGTTCGGGAAGCTTTTCAAGTATGCTTGCCACTTTAGCCTGAAGTTCCTTGTGATGAAGAATATCCGCAGGACTCTCCGGACTATCAACCTGTCGTTCTGACATTTTCAGGGTATAGCTTTCCATAACTTTTAAATGCTCAATGTGGTGAAGACATTTGTTATGAACTGCTCTGAAGAGGTAGCCATTTAAAGAACTCTCGATATTAAGTTTTTCTTTGTTCTGCCAGAGTTTGAAAAACAGATCCTGAACTATCTCCTCTGCTGTATCGTGATCTCTGATCAGTTTTTTTGCATATTTTACCAGGGAAACATAGGAGGACCGGAAAAGTGATTCAAACTGTCCTACATCACCTTGTCTGATCCTCCTGATTATTTCATTATCCCTGATCATATAGTATTACAGGTTCTATTATTCAGGTTCCCTGTCGCTGAATTTCAGTTTTCTGCTTAGACGGCGTATTGCTGATTCAATGCTCTGGTCAGGTTCAATGACGTTATAGTCGCCCCAGAATTCAGGATCAGTAAATGCCTGGACTTTTTCAGTAAATACATCAGTGTATCTTATCCTTTCTTTTCCTGCAAATTTAATAACCTCCTGATCGGTACGGTCGGTGATGGCTATTTCCGACATTGTTGTATAGAATGTATTGAAGAGTTTCCTCTTCCAGTTAACCTTGAACTTAACTTCAGCCCTTGAGTAAGCAAAGTACCATTTCCCGCCCTGTTCACGATATTTGGTACGGTAGGTGGCAATTTCGGGAGTCACTTCCATACCGAGGGGTTTCTTCCTTATGAAAATAGATGATACTGCATCCTTGTCTTCAAGATTGAATCCGAACTCAGCTTCGGTTATTGCATAAGAATCGATCTCTATATATAAACTACCCATGAAGAGTGGTATATCGACAGAAGGTTTCTGCAGAAAATCAATTACATAATGAGGTTTATCATCTATTTCAATAACGCTTTTCAGGGAGTAATCATAGTATTTCATAGCGTCAATTGTCAGAATCGACTCAGTATTTTTGATGATATCGAGTTGCATAACACTGATTGGTCCTCCCTGGAGCTTAAATAAGACAGTGTCCATCTTCTGGACATCCGAGCCCTTTCTTCCCTTGTAAATTCTGGCCCCATCATAGCGCAGATCATTATCGTAAGGAGCCTTGAAGATCTCAACCACAGCCTCTCCGATAGAAACGTAAGTTCTGTTCTTACGAATGGTTTCCCTGTAGAATGCTGTCATCAGATTAGGAACCTCCTCATAATTCTTTCTTATAAGGCCAACAGCTTTTCTGACTATCTCTTCCGGATCCAGCGGTCTTACAATAATCTCTTTAATAGGAATGGGAGCAGGAGTCATCGCAATAACATTTTTATCACCGTTGTCTTTCATTTCACTCAACGGTACCACCTTATTCCTGTATCCTAAAAAGGTGATTTCAAGATTTTTGTTACCTTCTCCTTCAGGGATTTTAATGCTGAATTCCCCGTCGATATTTGTCACAGTTGCAATATTTGATTCCTTTACCGCAACTGAGGCAAAAATAAGGGGAAGACCATTCTCAGAATCAACAACCTTTCCTTTGATTGTGATAATACCCTGCTGATCATTTTTCTTTTTGTCAGGGGTATTGCCTGCAAATGCTATCTGTGCTGTAAAGGCCGACAGGACAAGCAATGCAATAAGCGAATAATTTCTAAAAGTTTTCATGGCATAAATGTATTAAGTTAACAATTTTTTTCCTCATTTCCAAGAGATATTTGTTTTCTTTTCATCTCTATGACCTCATAGATGATGTTTTACCCTATTTTTCACCTGGAATTTTCTTACTTTACATAATTATTCATTCAGATTAACATATGACAGGTAAATTTGTTAAACCTGTAAATGCTGTTATAGCAGGCTATTCATATATAAAGAGCTCTTTAACAGGCAATGTTTCAGTCGCAGGGATGCCTGCGGCTTTATCTGTTGAACTGACAAATCATTGCAACCTTCACTGCCCGGAATGTCTTTCCGGATCAGGTTTGATGAAAAGGGGAAGGGGATATATGGATACAGGACTTTTCAGAAGAGTAATGTCGGAACTCCGGCCATATATATTCAATCTGAACCTTTATTTTCAGGGAGAACCGATGCTGCATCCGCAATTTTTCTCGTTCCTTGAAAATTGTCCCGAAGTCCGTAAAACTGTTTCAACAAATGGTCATTTTCTATCGGAAGAGAATACGGAAAAACTGGTACGATCAACCCTGTCGAAGCTTGTGATCTCACTCGATGGACTGGATCAGGAGACCTATTCAAAGTACAGAAAAGAAGGGAATCTGAATGCTGTTTTAAATGGAATAAAGAACATCACTTCCGCAAAAGATAAATATGGTTCAAATTTAAAACTCGAAATACAATTTCTTGTCAGCAGGAACAATGAGCATCAGATCGCGGAGGCAAAACGCTTCGCACATGAGATTAATGCATCGTTTAAACTGAAATCAATGCAGATCAGAGATAAGAGAGACATGGAATACTGGCTGCCATCGGGTAAAAAATTCAGTAGGTATAAAAAGATTGACGGATATTATGTGATCAGGAATTCCATGCCTGACCGATGTGCAAGGCTATGGTTTAATCCGGTTATAACATGGGATGGTAAAGTAGTCCCATGTTGCTTCGATAAAGATGCTGAACATGTAATGGGTGATCTGAACAGAGATTCATTCAGGGATATCTGGAATGGCACCAGATACAGGATTTTCAGGAAAAGTATACTTTCCGGGCGTTATATGACAGAAATATGCAGAAACTGTACCTCAGGTATGAAGTGGGGTATTAATCATTAATCTGTTAAAATTTGTAAATTGGGATAATTTTAATCACTGGTAATATGAAAACATTTAAAACCATAATGCTGACGCTGCTCGGCTTAATAATCGTAGCGTTAATGGCAGGAATTTTATTAATAACCGGCATTAAGCGAGGGGCACTTCCTGAATACAACGGGGAACAGGTAATCTCAGGACTTACGAAGGAGGTAACTGTCTATAGGGACGAAAGAGGTATGCCGCATATTTATGCAGATAATGAAAACGATCTTTATTTCGCCACAGGTTATATTATGGCACAGGAAAGATTATGGCAGATGGACCTGATCCGCCGTGCTACCACAGGTCGTTTATCGGAAATATTTGGTGATGACTATATTCAGACAGACCTTTTTCTTCGAAGCCTTGATATGACCACAAAATCGAAAATGATTCTGAGTAACGGGCAGAAGTCTTTGATTGATTGTATACAGGCATATACTGACGGGGTAAATGCATATATAGCTGATGCTGGAAGGAGGCTTCCGCCTGAATTCAGGATCCTTTCGTATAAACCTGACAACTGGTCCCTTGAAGATATTGCCAATATTATCGGATATATAGGGTGGGATCTGGCTTCGGGAAACCTTTCTGCTGATATTTTCAATTACAGACTTGTGCAGAAACTAGGTGCGGAAAAAGCAACAAAACTCATTCCTGACTGGAAAGTTGAAACCACAACAGTCTTTCCGGAATTTAAGCTTAAAGACGAGAGTTTGAAAGAGGCAGAAATGTTTATTGCTTCTCTCGACAAACTTAAAGCACTGGGAATTCATTCTTTTTCGGGAAGCAATAACTGGGTTGTCAGCGGTTCAAGGAGCACTACAGGGAAACCATTGTTTTCCAACGATATGCATCTTGGGCTCACTTCTCCGGGGATATGGATGCAGATGCACCAGGTTATCCCGGGCAAACTTAACGTTACGGGAGTACTTGTTCCGGGCGAACCTTTTATTGTTGCCGGGCATAATGAGAAAATAGCCTGGGGAATGACAAACCTCATGGTTGATGATATCGATTTGTTTGCAGAAAAAATAAATCCTGAAAATGAAAACCAGTATTATCTTAACGGAGAGTGGAGAGATATGATGATAAGGCATGAAGTAATTAAATCCAAAAAAGGCAGGGTTGACACACTTCCCCTCAGGTTCACACATCGCGGCCCCGTTATTTCCGGCTTCAGAAATATAGATGATGCTGTGCTCAGCATGAGATGGTCAGGATATGATCAGAGTGATGAGTTAAGAACAGTATTCGAGCTGAACTATGCATCAGGATGGGAAGATTTCAAATCAGCTTTAACACATTTTCGTTCGATAAGCCAAAACGTGGCGTTTACTGATGTTAACGGTAATATAGGGCTTGTCACAGCAGGCGGAATACCTGTAAGAAAAGGTTATGGTTCAATTATCCGGTCAGGAGAGACTGATGAGTTTGACTGGAAAGGGTATGTATCTCCGGAACACCTTCCATTCAGTTATAATCCCGATAAAGGCTATGTTTCATCAGCCAATAACAAAACTGTTACAGACGACTACCCTTATTATATCTCATTCCGGTTTTATGTCCCATACAGGATTAACCGGATAAGACAGATGATCGAAGAGAAAGACAAACTTGGAATTGATGATTTTAAAAGACTCCTTACAGATCTGCAGTCCGATTATGCTGCTCTTCTTACTCCGTTTATATTGAAGCTGAAAGACCGCCTGCCTGAGATGAATTCACTGGAAAAAGATGCTTATAATACTCTTGAAGAGTGGGATTATGAAATGAACGAGAATAAAGTGGCTCCTTCTCTCTTTGAATTCTTCTCAATAAGTTTTGCCAGGAATCTGCTGGCTGATGAGCTGGACGATCTGTATAATCAATTACCTGGTTCAGTAAAGGATAATTATATATACAAATTACTTAAAAATGGCCCCGATGAATGGGTGGATAATGTAAATACACAGGAAATGGAGACTCTTGATGACATAATATTAAAGAGTTTTAAAGATGAAATCAGGATATTGTCAGAGAATTACGGTAATGAGATCAACAAGTGGACATGGGGGAGCATTCATAAGATTACGCTTGAGCATCCTTTAGGTACTGTAAAACTTCTTGACCGTATTTTTCGGCTCAATTCGGATACATATGCTATTGGAGGCAGTTCCCATACCGTCTGTCCTGCTACCTACACTGAAGGATTTAAAGTAACTGACGGAGCTTCCGAACGTCATATTTACAACACAGCCGACTGGGATGAATCATATACGGTAATACCAACCGGAGCTTCGGGAATACCGGCAAGTGAGTTTTATCTGTCACAGACAAAGACGTATGTCGAAGGTAAGTTTTATAAGGATCCTTTCACCGAGGGGGCGGTAAAGGCGGCTGCAAAATATACTCTTCTGCTCAAGCCTGATAAATAGGGTGGGGTTTCTAAACCGTCATAACATCCTTCTCTTTTGTTGCCATCACCTTATCAACTTTGGCAGAGAAGGTATTTGTCATTTCCTGAACATCCTCCACAGCAATCTTTTCCAGATCCTCGGGTAATCCTGACTTGAGCAGGCTTTTCAGTTCGTCATTGGCCCATTTACGTGCGTTCCTGATGCTTATCTTGGCAGTCTCACCTTCAGTCCTGACCTGTTTAACCAGCTGGTGTCTTCTCTCTTCGGTCAGGGGAGGAATGTTAATACGGATCACCTCACCGTTGTTTACAGGAGTCAGTCCGATATTTGCCGCCATAATTGCTTTTTCGATAGTCCCAAGCATATTTTTTTCCCAGGGTTGAATAAGAATGGTTTTAGGATCGGGAGTATTTATATTTGACACCTGGGACAATGGAGAGTTGACGCCGTAATAATCAACTGTTATTCCATCAAGAAGGGCGGGTGTAGCTCTTCCTGCACGAAGTCTTGCAAGTTCATGTTCAAGATGATCCAGAGCCTTTTCCATCCTGTCCCTGGTCTCCTCAATTATCAGATCAATTTCTTCGTTCATAAGGTATAGGTTAAGTGATATATGCTGTATTATTTTTCCGGTAATTAATAAAAACGGATCTCCTTAAAATTACAATTAAACAAAAATAATAAAATTGACTTAAAAGCAATAACTCCTAATTATAAACCAGAGTTCCAATATGATCTCCATTGACCAGTTTCATCAGATTACCGGGCTTGTTCATATCAAAGACAACAATGGGCATGTTATTTTCCCTGCACATTGTAAATGCTGTTGAATCCATCACCTTAAGCCTTCTGTTTATGACTTCTTCAAATGTAATAGTGTCGAATTTGACGGCTGAAGGATCCTTTTCGGGATCTGACGTATAGACCCCATCGACCCTTGTTCCTTTAAGAAGCACATCTGCCCCGATCTCAACAGTCCTCAGGGCTGCAGCAGTATCAGTCGTGAAAAAGGGGTTACCCGTACCTCCGGAAAGGATGCAGATAGTACCATTCTTTAAAGCCTTCAGAACAGTGTCCCTGTTATACAGTTCCCCGACAGGTTCCATTCTTATTGAAGTAAAAACTTTCGCATTGCCATGCAGGTTTATTATTAAACTCTCAAGTGCCAGACTGTTTATAACCGTTGCAAGCATGCCCATCTGATCTCCTTTCACCCTGTCGAATCCCGATACTGATCCGCTAAGACCCCTGAAAATGTTTCCTCCGCCTAAAACAATTGCTGTCTCACAGCCTTTATTTACGATTTCGATGATCTGCTTCGCATAATCTTCCAGTACTATATTACTTATGCCGGATCCTCCATTTCCCGATAAAGATTCTCCGCTTAACTTGAGTAAAATCCTTGAATATTTCATGTCATTTAAATTCGGTTTGTAAAAAGAATAACCTTATCCCTATAAAAAATCATGGAATCAGGATCAACGAAATTAATAAAAAAATAGACGCCCTATGGGGGCGCCTCAATATTGAAATATGAACCTGTGATTTAAAGATTCAGGGTATATCTTTTAAATGCAGTTACTGTCAATCCTTTATCGGCTGACTGAAGATATTGTCTGATGGTCATCTTATTATCTTTTACAAAATCCTGATTCAGGAGAGTGTTCTCTTTGAAAAATTTATCCAGTTTGCCCTGTGCAATTTTCTCAAGCATATTTTCTGGTTTCCCATCACGCCGTGCCTGTTCCTTTCCGATCTCTATCTCCTGTTCAATCTGAGCAGGTGGGACATCGTCCTTATCAACGGCAACAGGGCTCATTGCAGCAACCTGCATGGCAATATCCTTATAAGCCCGGACATCCAGTCCTGCTTTGGTAAAGCCAACAAGTGTAGCAAGGCGGTTGCCCGGGTGAATGTATGCCTGGACATGGGGAGCTTCAACTTTTTCGAAACAGGAAAGCTCGAGTTTTTCTCCTATAATTCCGATATATTCAACCACTTTATCTCCTACTTTCCCTCCTTCCATTGGTTGAGATTTGAGGTCATCGAGATCTGAAGGATTCTTTGCAATCGCAACATCAAGAATTTTGTTTGCCAGAGCAATGAAATCATTGTTTTTTGCGACAAAATCAGTTTCGCTGTTCAGAACAATCATGACTCCAAGTTTTCCATCAGCCGAAACTTTCGAAAGAACTACACCTTCCGATGCCTCTTTGTCGGCACGTTTGTTAGCCACTGCCTGCCCTTTTTTACGGATTATCTCGATCGCTTTATCAAAGTCCCCACCTGATTCTTCAAGAGCCTTTTTGCAGTCCATCATTCCCGCCAGGGTCATTCTTCTCAGTTTCGCAACATCTGCTGCACTTATTGTAGCCATTGTAATTTCTTATATTTTATTTTTCAGGATTCTTATAATTCATCTCCATCAATCCCGGCGATTATCCCTACATCTTTTTCCGCCTCTTCTGTATTCACTTCTTCATCAACCTCCACTTCCTCTTCTTCGTCCACTATAGCCTTGATAAGAGAAGCAGGCAGATCTTTTGTCGCAAGCTCCTGGCGTATTATCTTTTTATCTTTCTGACCGGGCTCTTTGTCTTTCTCCATCTTTCTTTCATTAAGACCTTCCTCGATCGACTGGCATAAAAGGTTGATGATTAATGAAATAGATTTTGATGCATCATCGTTGGCAGGTATTGGGAATTCTATATCTGTAGGATCAGAATTGGTATCAACCATAGCAAAAACAGGTATCCCAAGTCTTTTTGCCTCCCTTACGGCAATGTGCTCTTTACATACGTCAACAATAAAAAGCGCCGATGGAAGGCGTGTAAGATCTATAATGCTTCCAAGTGTTTTTTCAAGCTTGGCCCGTTGCCTTGTAACCTGAAGTCTTTCTCGCTTGGAAAGGTTTGAGAACGTACCGTCAGTTGCCATTTTATCAATGGATCCCATCTTTTTGATCGCTTTACGTATTGTAGGGAAGTTTGTAAGCATGCCGCCCGGCCAGCGTTCTGTAACGTAGGGCATGCCAACCTGTTTAACACGCTCAGCAACAATCTCTTTTGCCTGTTTCTTAGTGGCTACAAATAAGATTTTCTTCCCTGACCTTGCAATATGTTTCATTGCAGAGGCAGCTTCATCAAGTTTTATAATAGTTTTTTCAAGGTCGATGATATGGATACCGTTCCTCTCCATAAAAATATAAGGAGCCATGGCGGGATTCCATTTTCTTTTAAGGTGTCCGAAATGAACACCGGCATCTAATAATTCTGTAAAATTTGTTCTTGGCATCTCCTGGTTTTTAAGTTTACATTCTTTACAATCAATCACAAAGTAGTTCTGCTGAAGGAAGTCTTTGCGATTTAGATACTAAACTTGCATCTGTAACGATTGACTTTATAATTTTAACGTTTACTGAACTGGAATCTCTTGCGTGCTTTTGGTCTGCCCGGCTTTTTCCTTTCCACTTCGCGTGGATCACGGGTAACAAATCCGTTGGCTTTAAGCACTGGTTTATTTTCAGGATCGATCTGGACCAGCGCCCTTGTAATGCCCAGGCGCAGCGCTTCAGCCTGTCCTTTTACTCCGCCTCCGACAAGATTAACCTGGATATCATATTTTTCAGAAGCATTCAGGAGAACCAACGGTTGTGTAACAACATACTGGAGTGTTTTTGCTCCGAAATATTCCTTGTAATCCCTGTCATTCACTGTGATTTTACCCTTCCCGTCGCTTAAATAGACTCTTGCAACGGCTGCTTTTCTTCTTCCAAGAGCAATGATTGGTTCCATATCCGGTACTTAAATGTTATTAAATTTCAATTTTTTTGGGTTTCTGTGGTTCATGGGGGTGTGATGCACCGGCATATACATGCATGTTCTTAAAAATAGCTCTGCCAAGCCGGTTTTTCGGAAGCATGCCCCTGACTGCGTGTTCAACCAGGCTTATCGGATTCTTTTTTAACATATCTTCAGCCGTTGTGAATCTCTGACCTCCGGGATAACCGGTATGCCTTACGTATTCCTTATCAGACCACTTCTTGCCTGATAAAGCAACCTTTTCAGCATTTATTACTACCACGTTATCACCACAATCAACATGCGGAGTGAAATTTGTCTTATGCTTTCCCCTCAGCATTGATGCAATCAATGTTGCAAGGCGACCTAGAATGGCGCCTTCTGCATCAATAATTACCCACTCTTTATTAACAGTTGTCTTGTTTGCCGATACTGTCTTATAGCTTAAGGTGTTCACTTGTTCTTAATTTTTAATTGAAACGCTTATTCATTAATGTACAAACCCCCTATTTTGGGACTGCAAAAATACAATATATTTCCTAAAAAAAAAGAATATTGAATAGAATTTGTCCTGATAAATAAAACTAAGATTATTTTTGCCATGGATTTCAGGATTTAACACAAAAACTGATTCCGACAGGATGAAAGAAGAAAAAAGATTACTCTCCAGGGCTTTCTTTTTACGCGATGTGCTTGAAGTAGCTCCCGATCTTATTGGAAAAGTGCTGACAGTTAAGTATGATAATGGATCTTTTAACAGATCAGTTATTTCAGAAGTTGAGGCATATCGCGGAACTGAGGATAAAGCTTGCCATGCCTGCAGGGGCAGAACAGCGAGAACTGAGATCATGTATCATGAAGGCGGAAGATTGTACATATATCTGGTTTATGGAATTCACTGGATGATGAATGTTGTTACCGGACCGGAAAATGATCCGCAGGCAATACTCATAAGAGGTGTCAAAAGCTGTTATGGCCCCGGAAGAGTTACAAAAATGTTTGGAATTGACAACTCCTATTATGGCGAAGACCTTACAATTTCGGAAAGAATTTGGATAGAAGATTCAGGAATTGTACCATCCGTTAAGACAGGATCAAGAATAGGGATCGATTATGCCGGTGAGTACTGGATAACAAGGCCATGGAGGTTCTTTAGTTAATATGAAGTTAAAAAACATGACCGATGAGCGCATATAATTTATTTTTACGTTCTTTGTTTTTCATCGTAATCAAAACATTCAGAATATGGATTTAATCTGGGGCAATTACCGCCGCCTGAACACTATTACAGGATGGATCCTTTTTATTTTTTCATCAATAGTCTATCTGCTTACCGTCGAACCCACTGTAAGCTTCTGGGATTGCGGAGAATTCATTCTTTCTGCATTCAGGCTTCAGGTAGGTCATCCGCCGGGAGCTCCCCTCTTTTTGATGATCGGGCGTATTGCGACACTGTTTGCCGGAGGTGATACCTCAAAAGTCGCATTGATGATGAATGTATTGGCAGCACTCTGCAGCGGATTTGCAATTATGTTCCTTTACTGGACAATAACTCATCTGGTAAGACGGGTATTTGTGAGAGAGAATAGTATTGCACCGGGATATATCGCGGCAATTATCGGTAGCGGGATCATAGGGGCTCTTGCATATACGTTTTCCGACACTTTCTGGTTCTCGGCCGTCGAAGGCGAGCTTTATGCTCTCTCTTCGCTTGTTACCGGCCTTGTTTTCTGGGGAATGCTAAAATGGGAAGAAGAGGCGGATGAACCCACTTCCGGAAGATGGATAATCCTGATTGCGTATATCATGGGGCTTGGGCTTGGCATTCATCGTCTTAACCTGCTTGTTATCCCTGTTCTTGTTTTTGTATTCTATTTCAGGAAATATGAGGTAACAACAAAGGGCGTTATCAAAACTCTTCTGCTTGCCATGGTAATGTTATGGCTGCTGGTTTTTGTATTGATCCCGGGGGTTCCTAAAACAGCAGGCTGGTTCGAACTTTTTTTTGTTAATGCTCTCGGATTACCCTATAACAGCGGATTACTCTTTTTTGTAGTGTTGCTTATTACGGTCCTGGTATTTGGTATTAAATACTCAATCAAAACCAGGAGGATTATATTGAATTATATTGTGACAGCAGTAGTTGTAGTTATGATCGGTTATTCATCGTATGCAATGATTATGATAAGATCATCTGCCAGGCCTCCGATGAACCAGAATAATCCGTCAGATATCTTTTCACTTTCTTATTACATTAATATGGAGCAGTATGGCAGCTCTCCGAAGCTTTACGGCAACTATTACAGCGCTCCGGTAATTGATGTAAAGAAGGTGGTTGCGGGTTATAACAAGATTGACGGTAAGTACGCACCATATTACAGGCCTGAGTATAAGTATAATAATGATTTTGAGACAATATTTCCCCGAATGTACAGCTCTGATCCTGATCATGAAAGCGCTTACAAGTACTGGGGTAACATAGAGGGGCGGAGATATTCAGTCAGCTCATCATCAGGCAAAGAAACGATTATATGCCCCACATTCGGTGAGAACCTTCGTTATTTTTTCAGGTATCAGACAGGATTTATGTACCTGAGGTATTTCATGTGGAATTTTGCAGGAAGGCAGAATGACAATCAGGGTAACGGTAATCCTCTGCAAGGCAACTGGATAAGCGGCATCAAATTCATTGACGAGGCACGGCTTGGTGATCTGGACAATATACCGGCCGACCTTAAGAAGAATCCTGCAAGAAACAGGTATTTCTTCCTGCCTCTTCTATTAGGGATTGCAGGGGTCGCATGGCAGTACAGGAAAAACAGGAATGGTTTCTGGCTGGTCCTCGCATTTTTTATAATGACGGGATTGGCAATTATATTTTATTTGAACCAATATCCTAACCAGCCCAGGGAGCGTGACTATGCCTATGCAGGTTCATTCTATGCTTTCGCCATATGGATAGGCATGGGATTTATGTATGTATATGAAATCCTTAAAAGGGTTTTAAAAGAGAAAATGTCTGCTGCTGTGACGTTTATTATCCTGCTGGCAGCAGTCCCGTTACTTATGGCCTCACAAAACTGGGACGATCACAACCGTTCAGGACGTTATACAGCGAGAGATATCGGAGCTAATTATCTTCAATCGTGCGCTCCGAACAGTGTTTTGTTTACTTATGGAGATAACGACTCCTTCCCGGTATGGTACGTCCAGGATGTTGAAGAGGTGAGGAACGATGTCCGCGTAGCCAATCTTAGCTATATACAGGCTGGCTGGTACATTGAGATGATGCGACAGAAAGCTTTCAATTCTGATCCGCTTCCATTAACCCTGGGACCCGAAAAATACCTCGATGGTATCAGGGTTCAGCTTCCTGTTAACAGCAGGGTTGATAAACCTGTGGATCTGGCCCAGGTAGTACAATTTGCAGGTCTCGACGACCGGAAATATATGATCGATATTAGCGGAAGAGGCGACTATCTTAATTATCTGCCTGCCAGTAAGTTCATTATTGATGTTGATTCTGCGAAGGTGCTTTCGAACGGAACCGTTAAGGAATATTTCAAAGACAGAATTGTTTCCCCGTTGATATGGGAATATACTGAAAGCGATGCTTTTAAAGGAGACCTGGCTATAATGGACCTTTTTTCCACAAATAAGTGGGAGAGACCTGTCTATTTTTCAACCACTGTCCCTTCGAGCCAATACAAGGGACTTGAAAAGTATTTCATACAGGAGGGCCTTGCATACAGAATAGTTCCGGTGAAAACAGATGAGCCCGAGACAGGTGAATTTGGAATGATCGATTATGAGGTGATGTATGATAATCTTATGAATAAATTCAAATGGGGGAATGCAGAAGATCCATCTGTTTACCTTGATGAGAACAACAGACGTATGTTCAGTAATTTCCGCAGAATGTTTGCAAACCTGGGCAGGGCGTTAATTCAACACGGAGATACTGCCAGAGCCATTGAAGCAGTAAACAGGGGCCTGCAGATTGTCCCGATTGATAAGATGCCTGATGATTTCTTCACAATTGGACTGGCCGAGATACTCTATAAGGCAGGGAAGAAAGAAGACGGGGGAAAAATAATCAACGATATTATTAAGTATTCTAAGGAGTATCTCGATTATGCCATCAACATTTCTCCCGAAAAAAGGTTCGGACTTGAATATCCGATAGGGATAAACATGCAGGCGCTGCTGGACATCTATCATATGTCAATGGACTTAAAATGGGAATCTCTGACGGGGAGAGTCGAACCTGATATCAATTATTATTACGGGTTACTCTATTCAACAAAATAATTATTTATGCGGCTTTACAGGCCCTGCTTTCTGATGAGGTTCCTTTTTCCGGAAGCACTTTTCAGGATAAAGACAAACGAGAAGGTTCTGTGTCTGACCTTTGATGATGGTCCTCATCCCGGGTCAACTCCACATTTGCTTAATACTCTTGACAGGCGTGGAATAAAAGCTCTGTTTTTCTGTAACGGCAATGCAGCGGAAAAATATCCTGAACTTATAAAGCAGATCGCTCTGAAAGGTCATCTTATCGGAAATCATGGTTACAGCCATCTTAACGGGTGGAAAACAGATACTTTAAGGTATTCAGAAGATGTCAAAAGAGCAGCCGGAATGACATCAGCAAAGATTTTCCGCCCCCCTTACGGCCGTTTAACAATGAAGCAGGATAAAATCCTGACGAAGCAATACAGATTAGTATTCTGGGATTTGATGCCTTATGATTTTGAACCTCATTTCGGAGCTGATGGATCCCTGAAAATTCTTAAGAAAAAGATCAGATCCGGTTCAATAATTGTATTACATGACACCCCTGAATCCACAGCTTTATCTTTTCTGAACGAGTTCATAGATTTTGCTTCAGCCAGAGGATTCAGATTTGTGGTGCCGGATTTTTAGTTTTATTTATCCGATTGAAATACTACTTTTGAAACTCTATCATTCTTTCAAGTATATGAATATCCTTATCCTTGGCTCCGGGGGAAGGGAGCATGCCCTGGCCTGGAAGCTGGCCCAAAGCAGGAAAGCCAGGAGGATCTTTATTGGCCCGGGAAATGCTGGTACAGCAATGACAGGTACAAATATAAAGCTCGATCCTGAGAATTTCCCGGAGGTAAAGAGTGCCGTGACCGAATACAAAATTGACATGGTGATAGTTGGTCCGGAAGCTCCCCTGGTGGAAGGGATCCATGATTTTTTCCTTAATGATGACATCCTGAAGTCAATTCCGGTTATAGGACCGGATAAATCAGCCGCCAGACTCGAGGGAAGCAAGGATTTTGCAAAAGGATTTCTTACACGGCATAATATTCCTACTGCAGCATACAGGAGTTTCGACAGAACGAATCTGCACGAAGCTCATGAGTTTCTGACCAGCCTTAAACCGCCATATGTGATCAAAGCTGACGGCCTTGCTGCAGGCAAAGGGGTTTTGATTGTCAACGATCTCCTGCAGGCAGAGGAAGAACTGATAGCCATGATCGGAGGCAAATTTGGAAACGCCGGTCACAAAGTAGTTATTGAACAATATCTTAAAGGGATAGAGCTTTCGGTTTTCATAATTACCGATGGGAAATCCTATAAACTATTGCCTGAAGCTAAAGATTACAAGAGGATCGGGGAAGGGGATACCGGTCTGAATACCGGTGGAATGGGAGCTGTTTCACCAGTTCCCTTTGCCGATGATACTTTTATAAAAAAGATCAGATGCAGGATAATAGATCCTACAATAAGAGGTTTGACTGAAGAAGGTATTACATACAAAGGATTTATCTTCTTTGGTCTTATCAATGTCATGGGCGATCCGTTTGTTATAGAATATAATGCCAGGTTGGGAGATCCTGAATCGGAAGTAATCATACCAAGGATCAAATCGGATCTTTTCGATCTAATTGAAGGGGTTGCAAAGGGCGATCTGGCTGAAAGAGATATTGAGATTGATAACAGGTTTGTATCCACTGTAATGCTTGTTTCAGGGGGATATCCCGGAAATTATGAAAAAGGTAAAATAATTTCAGGACTGAGCGATACAAAGAACTGCGTGGTATTTCATGCAGGAACGAAGGTATCGGACAACAGTATTGTTACATCGGGCGGACGAGTGCTTGCGGTTAGTTCATGGGGGCTAACGATGGAAGAAGCCCTCGAGGGATCGTACAAAAATGCAGGTTTGTTATCATTTGAAAATATATATTACAGGTCTGATATCGGATTTGATCTATAAAACAGATGTTTTTAAAAAAATTCAAAGGAACCGGTCCCGGAGTAATAATCATGATTTTCTTTATTGCTCTGATATTATGGATCAGTGCATTTATCAATCCTCCAACTTATTCTGATTCAACTTTTGAAACCAATCCGATGCCTCTTTATAGCCTGTTGAAGGCTGTTGCAGGTGTTACACCATTCATTGGCGTATTGTTTTCTTTCTGCATGGTACTGCTGATGGCATTTCTCCTTGTGAGTTTTAATACGTCCGAATTTTTTATAAGCGAAAGAACATTTCAGCCGGCAATTATTTATATCCTGATTAGCGGACTTTTCCCTCAGCTTCAGATTTTAAATCCGGTTCTTCCTGCTGCTCTCTTTCTCATGCTGACGATAAGAAGGATAATGGATGCTTACAGGGTGCAAGGGACCGCTTTTAATTTTTTCGATGCCGGTATTTTGTTAAGCACCGGGAGCTTCTTTTATGCTGATCTGATCTGGTTCGGACTTCTTATTATAATTGGAATTGCCCTTCTCAGAACAGGTAATGTCAGGGAGCTGTCAATCTCATTGCTGGGATTGGCTACTCCCTGGATAATCACATTCGGACTATACTATGTACTCGGGAAAGATATTGGATTGTTTTTAGCTTTGGTCGGAGATAACCTGTTTAATGCATCTGCCGGAATTATTATTCCCAGGATTACAATAGTTGCTCTGATATTCCTGATAGTTCTGATCCTGGTCAGTATAGTTCATCTGCTTACATTTATTAACTCCAAAAAGATAAAATCGCGCAAGACTTTTTTTTTACTGATCTGGGAATTTTTTATATCTATAGTACTGTTGGTTATTCTGCCGTCAGTTTCTGCTGAAATCTTATGGCTTACAGGGATTGCAGCCAGCTATTTTATCACACACTATTTTGTGTTTGCAAGGAAGAAGGTCGTGCCTGAAATATTCTTTACGGGACTGATCATTTTAATATTCCTGATACAGATTCTTTATATTTTCTGACGAGTTCATTTAACCATTGAGACGAGCCCGACACCTGACCCTGGGTGTCTATTGGCAAAATCAAAAAAAAGCTGGTAAATACCGCTTTTATTGCATATAAAATCAACATACGAATAAACCTTCCCTGAGTTTTCGTCAAATGATGAAAGGATGATTTTATTTGTTTCGTCCCTTACATTTAATATAAGCTGCCCTTTTGAATCATCACTGTCGCACATTGTGAAACGATATTTTGTGTTTTTCCAGAGCGATATGGTTGCTTTATATCTGAAATTACCAGCAGTTGTTGCTTCTCCAAGCTGTATTCTGAAATCTTTCAGGTACCTGGCCGTTGGTCCTGCGTCCAGCAGGCATTTACTTACAAGTGAATCAGCAGTCTGCCCGGAGAGAAGAATGCCCGCTGAGCATAAAAACAGAATCGCAGCAATGTATTTTTTCATATTTATCGGCATTTAATTTTTCAACTTCTGCCATCGGGACAGATTCAGCCAGGACGAAAAAAAATTCCCCTGTTTTATTTGAAGAGTTCCTGCTGCAAAAGCTGCCAGAACGGTTAAAAACGAAAATAATATCACTCTTCCTTTCATTCAGGATATCTATATGGTTCTTACAAAAATAAATAAAAATGAGATATTGCACGATTGTATTTTTATAAATTAAGAACTTGTTCGGCTAATATACCTGTCAGGATTTTTGAGATTTTTGGGATCGTCGTTTTTAACGAACTAATTCCTCTTACCGGCAGGTTTCACAAATTTCTTTTGTATCCATCCCGGGATGATCGAAGCCCCTATTATAAGATATGGATAATAGCTGATGATCCTCCAGATAATGGTAATGGCAAGGGCAATACTTCCGGCAGATACAGCGTCAGCCGGAATTGCGTCGGAAATATAACGGCCAAGGATCAGCTCTGCAAAACCACTGCCTCCCGGTGTCGGGCTGATAATCATCATTATCCAGGTAACAAGCTGCCGTGCAAAGATCAGGAAATGGTCGCTGACAGCAAAAAAAGCCACCAGTATTGCGTTTACAACCCAGTATCTTGATGTCCACGAAAGGAAGGTGGCAGTGAAAGCCTTTACCCAGAAAGAAAACGGCTGACTCTTTAATTCATGAGAACTATCCACTATATCATCACCAGCCTTGACGGCTGCCGCATGCCATCGTTTTAGTAAGGGAAGATTAAAAATATATATTATTGTCTTCTTGATCTTTACCGGATCGATAAATAATCCATATCCCACGAGCAGCACCCATGCAAGAATTATAATGTATCCTATGATGGATACGATCACCAGGTTGTTTAACAGGGCAATGCCGGTTCCCTGAAGCGATGTTGTGAAGAGTATTTTGCCTCCTACTATCAACAAAATGAGAGGAAACATAATGACAAAATAGAGTTCGTCAAGAAATGATGTTGCAAGAACAACTGAGGTGCTTCTGCCCACAGATAATCCTTCCTTGTGAATAAAGACAACGGCTACAGCAGTGCCACCCACTGTTGAAGGTGATATGGCTGAAGTAAATTCCCATAACATTATTACCCTGAATGCCTGCCTCCATGTGAGATCCTTCCCGGTCAGGATCCTGATTCTTATCATATACCCCAGATCTCTTCCTATCATACAGCCCCATGCTACAGACAACCAGAAAACAGTTTTCCAGTTAAAGTGCAGCTGCTTCAGGATATCCAGATTTATCTCCTTGATAATAAACCAGGCCACGACGGCCAGTCCAAGTAAAATCGGGATTATGATCCTGGCAGGTTTCAATCTGCTTACAAGTTCATAGTGGCTGTCGTGTGTCATAATCCATTCATTTCCCGGTGAATATCAGATTCCGCTGTTCATGCTAAATTGGTACTGCCATAGGAGCATTCATACAGAGATTTGATGAATCTTGTCAGGAAATCATTATCTAAATTTATGCTTGTTAAAGATGAGATAATTTTATTTAATATCAATAATTATAGCTGGCAGCTTTTTTTTGGTTATTTTTAAATGATTAATTAACCTTAGTTACCAGTTGCTGGTTGCTAGTTAATTGATAATGAGTGTCATGGTCATTAAAATATTATTTAAGAGATTATAGATAAAATCACATATTGTTTTTTAATCAATAATTAACAAGAAACAAGTAACCAGAAACAAACAACTTGAATCAATTACAACAATTATCTGTTATGAAATCAGTTAAAAATATTATCCGGTTTATTGGAGTAATTTCATTATTTGTTATATGCTATAACCTTGAAGGACAACCCTCTGGCAGGAATATTCAGAATTTTAATTTCGACTGGAAGTTTTATAAAGGAGATATTCTGAATGGTCAGCAATCGGACATTGATGATTCAGGATGGCGTTTGCTTGATCTTCCCCACGACTGGAGTATTGAAGGCCCCTTCAGTAAAGATAATGCCAGTTGTACAGGTTATCTGCCCGGAGGCATAGGCTGGTACAGAAAGAGATTTGTGATTCCTGATTATGAAAATGGTCGAAAAGTATTCATCTATTTTGGTGGTGTTTACAACAACAGCGAGGTATGGATCAATGGCAACCGGCTGGGTAAACGGCCAAACGGATATATTTCATTTCAGTTTGATCTGACACCTTATTTGAAGTATGGGCAGGAGAACCTGGTAGCTGTAAAGGTTGACCATTCGCAATTCGGCGATTCTCGGTGGTACACAGGTTCCGGCATCTATCGTGATGTAAAACTTATTACCACAGAACCTGTACATATTAAACAATGGGGAGTTTATTACAGAACCCCTGAAGTCACTCCTTTGAAGGCGACTTTATCGGCAGAAATCAGGCTTGTCAATGAAACCGGCAGGCCCGCTAAAGTAAAAGTGATCAGTAATTTGGTGTACGGGGAGGAGATCGTGGGTACTGCAACTCAGAAGGTTGCTTTTAAGACCTCAGGAGAGAATACCATTAATTTGAACCTCATTATCAGTAATCCAAAACTGTGGGATATTGAGAATCCCAACCTGTACACTCTGGTGACTGAAATAAGAGGCAGGGAGTTACTTGATAAAGAGTCAACAACTGTGGGTTTCCGGGATATTAAATTTGATCCTGATAAAGGATTTTTCCTTAACGGGAAAAATATGAAGCTGAAAGGGATCTGTATGCATCACGATGCAGGCACCCTGGGCTCTGCAGTATCCGGTAAAGAGATGGAGAGGCGTCTCGATATTCTTAAGGAGATGGGCTGCAACGCAATCCGTACAAGCCACAATCCTTTCTCTTCCGATTTCCTGGATCTTTGCGATGCCAAAGGATTCCTGGTTATTGGCGAAGCTTTTGATGAATGGGAGCTGCCTAAGAAAAAATGGCTTACAGGCTGGAACAAGGGAACACCCGGCAAGGAGGGCTATGCAGAATATTTTGAGGAGTGGGCGCATCCCGACCTGAGAGATTTTATTCTGAGGGACAGGAACCACCCTTCAGTAATAATGTGGAGTATAGGAAATGAGATTGATTATCCCAACGATCCCTATTCCCATCCTATCCTCAACACTGAGGCTAATCCCCAGACATGGGCAAAATTCAGCGAGAGCCTGCCTCATGCAGACAGGCTGGGGGAGGTGGCAAAAGAACTGACGGCACTTATTAAAAAGCTTGATAATACACGTCCTGTAACGGCAGGATTGGCTTCGGCGCTGATGGCTAATGAAATTGGATATGCTGAGGCTCTTGATGTTGTCGGGTATAATTACCAGGAATTCAGATATGCCCCAGATCATAAAAAATACCCGGACAGACCTCTTTACGGCAGCGAGAACGGAATGTCGCTTGAGGCATGGAACAGTGTTGCTGATAATGATTATGTGATGGGGCAGTTCCTCTGGACAGGTATTGAATATCTCGGTGAGGCAGGGCAGTTCCCCGTCCGTCACAGCACTTCGGGTGTTATCGATCTGGCTGGCAACAGGAAATCTGAGTTCTTTTTCCGGCAGAGTTTGTGGAGTGAGAATCCAATGGTTTTTCTGGGTACCACCGACCGGTTGACTGTCAGCAGGAATGAAAGCCTCTGGGCCCATAAACGTGTTGATCCTCACTGGAACTGGGAGCATGGAAAGACAATAAGCATCAATGCATTCTCAAATTGTGAGGAGGTGGAGCTGTTCCATAATAACAAACCGCTTGGCGCAAAAAAGATGACTGATTTTCAAAACCGTACCATTTCATGGGAAGTGCCATTCGAAGCAGGGACCTTAAAGGCTGTTGCTAAAAACCATGGCAGGGAGGTCGCATCTTATGAATTGAAAACGACAGGAGCTCCGGCTAAACTGGTTGCCTCCTGTGATTCGAAAACACTTAAAGCTGACAGACAGGATATTGCTCATGTTTATGTGTCAGTCTGTGATGAAGCAGGAAATCTTGTTTACTCCGCCGGTAATGAAATAACATGTGAGATCAGCGGACCTGTACGGTTAATTGGAATGGAAGATGCTAATCCTGCAAATATTGAAGATTACAAAGACAATAAGCAGCATGCTTATCATGGAAAGCTGCTGATATATCTTCAGTCAACAGATAAAACTGGAAAAGCAACCGTTACACTTGTATCTGACGGATTACAGGGTACGACTGTGCAATTTGATGTTACACCGCCTCAATAGTTGATGGGGGTTTTGTGGTTATGTTATAGGTTACACTCACAATACCAGGTACCTCACTGATTATTTCCTCTGCCAGTTTTTCCAGGATCTCGAAAGGGATATTGGTGGGTTTTGCAGTCCGTGCATCCTTGCTGTCCCAGCAGCGCACTTCAATCTGTTGTCCAAAATCGCGTTTGCCATCGCGCATACCTGTAACACGGTCTTCATGAAGTATTGCAAGATACTGGAAGGCCCCCGTATTTTCCAGTAAGCGTTCAACCACCACGGTAGCCTTACGGACTGTCTCAATGCGTTCAGGTGTAACCTCGCCAATGACCCTGGCCGACAGAGCAGGACCCGGAAATGGAATGCGGTCAAATAACTCGGGTGGCAATCCGAGCGCTTTGCCCACCGTTCTGACACCATCTTTGCGTAGCTGAATAAGCGGCTCAATGATTTTATAACCAAAGGCTTTCTGCGGATCAATACCAAGCTGTTCAAACACATTATGCTGCCGTTTGATCCCGGCAACGGTTTCATCCACATCGGTGAGGATAGTTCCCTGGAGAAGATATTTTGCACCGCTTTCCCTGACGATCTTACCAAACACCTCTTTATAGAAAGTCTGTGTTATTGCCTCCCGTTTCTCTTCCGGATCAGTGACTCCTCTTAAGGCATTAAAAAACTCTTTGCGGGCGTCGATGACCTCAACATTGATGTCAAATTCCCTGAAGAGGGCAACAACCTGTTCTGCTTCTCCCTCACGCATCAGTCCGTTCTGGATGAAGAGCGTTCTCAACTGTTTTCCCAGCGCCTGGTGACCAAGCATCGTGACAGCCGATGAATCGACACCTCCTGAAAGGGCATTGATAGCCATTCCTTCTCCAACAACGGCTCTTATCTCCCGGACCTTCCCGGCGATAAATTGTGCCGTATTTAATTCCTGTAATGTAATCTCTATAATCATATTGTTTTTTGTATTTAAAGATGTGAAATAAAAACCGGAAAATAAAAATTCCGGTTTAATCATTTAATTATACCATTCAGGAATGTGATTTACCCATTCCGCATATTTTATTTTTTTTAGGTCTGTTTTGGTTTTTCCTTTGAACTGAATTAATTGTTTAACCATAAAAATTAAAAAGATGAAAAAGAGATTATTTCCGTTCATTGCAGGAGCTTTAATATTTTCAGGATCATTATTTCCTGCCGCTTGTTATGGCCAGAGTCAGAAAGCTGTAATAAACAAATACCTGACAGAATTACCTCATGGTGAAATTTCAGTTGATGGTAAGGTGCAAAAATACAAAATGACTGCTGTCTACACCAACATGGATCTTTACGGGAACTTTACCGGAAAAACAAAAGTTACCGGCGATTATACAAGAGGACTTCCCGGTGACAGTGTTACCTGGAATAATATTTATATTTCAGGCTCAAACAATTTTTCAGAACCTTTTCCTGCAGGAAAAAACCAGGAATACATGGAGAACATGAAATACATTCCTTCTGCAAAAATGGTTCAGGAGGAGGCATTTAAAAATTTCCCATCAACTATAGAAAATATATTTGCAAGAAACCTGATTTGGGATATGATGTCCTTTGAAATATTTGCCTGGGACTACTATGACTCACTTAAGCTGAACGATCCTTACATTATACCCGATATAAACGGGCAATTTGATATGGCGGATATTGGTAAATATTCTCATAATAAAATAATGTTATGCTGGAAAGGGATATCAGAGGTTAATGACGAATTATGTGCTGTTGTTGATTTCACTGCTATTGATAATAAGATCGAATTAAACATGGACCAGATTAATACAAGAGGAACTGAACAATACTGGGGAACTATTCTGGTCTCGCTGAAAACGAAGAACATTGAACAAGCTGTGATGTATGGCGGGGCTATCCAGGAGGTAGAAGTTAATGGGATGAAAGACAAATTTCTTATAAAGACAATAAGAGAACTTGAGGTTAACAAAATTCAATAAAGAACTGCTAAATTTGTTGGTATGAAAGCACCTGCCCTGGTTGATATTTTAAATCTGCGAAAGCCTGTTTCTCATATATTAATTCTGCTCTTTTCATTAATTGTAACCTTAATTACCTTGTTAACAGGCAAGTATTCCGGTCAATCCCATTTCTCATTCAGTATGTTCATAATGGTATTTGCCCAGCTTGAAGTATTCATATTTCTAGGCAACATATTATTCGCTGATTTGAATTTTGACAAAAGTCCGGCTGAAATTACACGGATTGTACTTATCAGGTTTGTGGCTTTCCTGGTAGCCTGTCTTCTCTTATCAATGATTATTTTTGTCCTTCTTCAATATGCCGGACTCTGGATAAAAGGGGAGGATGATTCGAAAGTGATCTACAATTTTATTCATTTCGGATTCAGTCCCTGGTTTAAATCTACTATTAAAGGATTAACCATCGGCGCGATAATATTTATTGTTTTATTATGGCAGACGTCTTTAAGAAGAGAGCAGAAGCTCAGAGAGGAGAACCTGATCTTTCAGAATGAAACCTTAAAAAGTCAGGTAAATCCCCATTTTCTCTTTAATAGTTTAAATACAATCTCATCATTGGTTCAGACCCAACCTGAAGCGGCTGAGAGGTTTATAAACAATCTATCCTCAGTCTACCGCTATATACTCGAAAATGGCCAGAAAGATAAAGTTCCGCTTCAATCTGAACTGGATTTTATTACCAATTACTATAATCTTCATAAGACACGTGATGAAGAAAAAATTCTGCTTTTTATTGATGCCCCTGATGCAGTAAGGTTTAAACTCCTTCCTGTCTCCCTGCAGATCCTTCTGGAGAATGCCATCAAGCATAATATTGCTACACGAGAGAATCAATTGAAGATTACGATTTACATTGAGGATCAGTTTATTGTTGTAAAAAATAATTTGCAAAGAAAAGCTACACAGCTGAAATCAATGCAAATCGGGCTTAAGAATCTTTCCGAGCGTGTCAGACTCATTTCCGGAAGAGATTTGATTATTGAAGAGACTGAAAATTATTTCACAGCAAAATTACCTTTATTAAAATGAATATCCTGGTTGTTGAGAATGAAATGCCTGCTGCTGACAAGATCGTCAAGCTTCTGAAAAAAATTGATAAATCCATAACAGTGCTGGGTGTTGTTGAGACTGTCGAAGAAGCAATAAACAGACTGCGGGAGAAACCGCAGCCCGATCTGGTCCTTATGGATATTCAGCTGGATGACGGACTCTGTTTCGAGATCTTCGAAACGATAAATGTTGACACACCTGTGATTTTCACAACGGCTTACGATGAATACACCCTTAAAGCTTTTAAGGTGAACAGCGTGGATTATCTCCTTAAGCCAATTGAGGAGGATTCACTCAGGTCGGCTCTGGAAAAATATAAAAAACTTTATGCTGATAAAGATCCTTTTAAGAGAGATTTCAAACAGCTCCTGCATGAGTTCAGGAACCTGTACAAATCAAGGTTTCTAATTAAGATCGGTGACAAGTACAGATCAGTGCCGGCCGGAGAGATCAGCCATTTTCACATAAGCGAACGGAATCTCTTTCTGAGCGATTTTAATGGTAAGGATTATGGCATAGATTACTCTCTTGAACAGCTGCAGAGTATCCTCGATCCGCGTAAGTTCTTCAGGATTAATCGTGAATGTATCGTCAATATTGATGCAATTGCCCTAATGTACAGTTACTCCTCAAGCAGGTTACAACTGACTTTAAAGGATAAAGAAAAAAGCGATCTGTTTGTTGTAAGCCGGGATAAGGTTGCCGATTTTAAGAAATGGATCGACAGATGATGGTTGAAACAGAAATGTAGAGTAAAGGCAGGTCCGAGACCTGCCTTTACATTATACCATTTTACCAAGCATAACAGGTGCTGATTCAGCTATTCTTCCCTTGCCATCGACTACTTTCATAACGTATGTATGAACGATTTTGTCATCGAGTGTTTCTGACCATGTAAAAGGATCTGTTGTAAGCTGAGGTGTAAATGGAAATTCTTTGATCTTAGCTCCGTCACGCCAGATCTCATAGGCATTTATGGGAGCATCTCCCGCATATGCGGTGCTCCAGTTAACGGTTACATTGCGCAGATTGTTTTCTTTGCTTTGTGCAGCTGTCACTTCCTTTGGTGCTGTAAGGGGCAGGGCTTCATACTGGAAATAATTGGTCTTTCCATCCTTTGCCTTTTTAGCTGTCTCCTCAATAGCTGCTCTTTCAGTCTCTGTTAAACCATCTGGTAATATCTGTGAGGCAGCAAGGTTGCTTGTAAGCTGACACTCTTCATCTTTATTGCTTATATGCCCGAGTCCGAGGGTGGTCACTTCAAATCCCAGTTTCCCGAACACACGTTTCATGGGAAGAGGAGCTTTAGTACATCTTGTAATAAAGCCGGGGATTATTGCTGTGGCAGCAGCTGCCAGAGCAGTGGTTTTAGCAAATTAACTGAACTACTTCCCCTGCAGATAAGGAATTATTACATCATTTTTATAATCATTTGTACCATCGTAGGTTAAGGTAACAACCGGAACTCCTGTTATACGCCTTATTTCGTTTGTCATTGCTTCGGTAACCAGCGAGGGACAGCAAAATGCCGGATTTGCCTGTACAAAGAGCGATACACCCGGATAGTTCTCAATAATATGGAATATTTTTAAAATATTATCATACGATTCACCTGAATTATATGGATTAATATTGAACCTGGCAAGGTGTTTCTCAAGTTTTTTGGGGTTGATAGCTTTCTGTGGACCCAGGTATTTTTCGAACAGGGTATAATATTTATTCTCGAGCAGTTTAAGACAGGAACCGAGCAATCGTTGCTGTGCCGCCTTAAAGTATTCCCCCCTGTCAACTGTCCGGCGTATAACATTATCGAGAGTCATTTTAACAAAATCCGTATAGGGTGTTGATATTACTTCACCTCCTGCTTCTTCAATTGTATGGGTTAATTTCTGATTCATAATATCGTTATCACATACATAGAAATCGCCGAAAAGTGCAACTTTTGGCCTGTTCCCTTCCAGACGCGGAATCTTGTCAAACATCGATAAAACTTCCAGGACAGCTTTATCCAGTGACTTTTCACCCAGGAATGCTCCTTCAAGGATTCCTGTGGTTTCCTTTATTACCTGATCTGTCTCACCATTACATGCTTCATAAGGCCTTATCCTGCAACCTGTCATTCGTATCAACCCTCCCAGAAGATAGGCGAAATATCCATTATAGCAGGCACTTAACGATATCTCAAGATGTGTCAGCAAACCGCTATAGACATGTGCTTTTTCCATACCATGCCCATGATTTTCAAGAATGCTTTTGATATACTGGGGATACAACCTGATATTACATGATAATTTTGAGTCAATTGCCCATATCATGGTGTTCTCAGGATTTAGTTTTTGTTCCTTGATATATTCGATAAATTCCTGGGCTATGATGTTTATCGGCAGGCATTGACCGGTATTATATGCCATACTCTTTTTTATGATCAGCTCACTGGATTTCATAAGGCGGGCATCAATGCCAATCCTTTTCATATTGGCAACCAGTAAAGGCGATACAACAGGGTCCCAATTAGGAAACAACAGGGTCTTGCCGTCGATGTTTTTTGTTATCTGCGGAAAAATCTGTCTGGCTTCGAATCCTGGTTTTTCATCCCGGATTGATGAATGATTTCTAAATGACCGTACAGCGGCTTCAATCCGGGTTTCATAACCTAAGTTCGAATCATGCTCATCGATCTGAAGAATAAGATATGGTTTCCGATAATTTTCGAATATTTTCTTAAAATATTCGAATATAAAAGAATCGGGAGCACATTTAAATGCCGTGATCAGTACCGGATAAAGATTCCTTGTTTCGGCTATTATTCTGGCTGTCTCGAGGATTTTAGTAACAAAATACCAGGGTACCTTCTTCAGAAAAACATTGATATCTTCCATATCAATATCATCTGAAGAAATCATATCCTGATAAAAAGACTTAATCCCCATACTGTTAAAAATGTCCGGGATCCCCTTGTTTAAAATCCTGGAAAGCACTATGTAAGGTCTTCCCAGTAAGACCACCGAGATATCAGTATCAGGTTGAAATTGTTCCTTAAATACTTCGCCAAGTTGTTTTTTCTGATTGGAACAGTACGACAAAGCTTCGTTGAAAGCATTGAAAACAGAAAAATAGCTGATTCCGTTTTTTATAATGGGTTTTAAGCATTGATAAAGCTTCTGCGCCACATGGTATTTGCCTTTCGGGAAGCTTAACAGCGGAGATAAGCACTTATCAGGGATATCGTTGATCTTCAGGGTGTAAATCAGTGAAGCGCTGTATTGAGTATAATAACAATATTGCCCTTCAGCCTCTTTTGCCTTTTCACGTGTATGCAGGAGGACAGGCAGAAAAATATAATCAACCTTATCGGAAAGATAAACAACATGGCCAAAAATGGAGTTGATGGGGGCACAAAACTCAGCTCCTGCCAGACTTTTACCAGTTTTCAGAGGATCGCGATAGTTTTCGCTGGTTATTATCCTGATGGATAAATTATTAAAAAACCTTTTCCAGAGCGTCAGATCATCAAATAAATGAAGCGTTGCAGGTATTCCGACAGTTAAATTCTCCCTGAAGGAACTGTCTGATTCAAATGAAAACATTTTCTTCCTGTGTTCCAGCAGATCAAATGCTGTCTTGTTTCTGGAAATAAAATGATGTGTTCCGTAATCGCGTCCGCACATAAAACCATAGGCAACCTTTTCGCCTGAAACAGTTGCCAGGCTGATACAGCAATTATTGTTACACAGGGTGCAGGTCTCTGTCTCGATAAGAATCTGTTCACGAAAAATCCCAATCCCTCTGAAACCTGTTTTTTTTATCTGTTGTTCGTGAAGCATTATTGCAGTCCCCAGTGCACCTGTCAGGTGACAATATTTCGAAACATATATCGGTTTTTGTAACCGTTGTTCAAAGGCTGCGATCAACGATCTGTTTTTTGCTGTGGCACCCTGGAAACAAATGTTTTGTCCAATAGATGCTTCGGAGGCAACCTTTTTCAGATAGTTCTCCGTGACTGAATGCAGTGCTGTTGCAAGGATCTCATTTATAGAGTATCCGTTATTAAGAAGCTGGCTGATGTCGCGTTCCATAAAAACAGTACAGCGGTTGCTGGCCAGGGGGGCACTTACATTTTCAGAATTCTGTGCATAATCAGATAATGAACAATCCAGTTTCCTGGCCTGTTCCTGAAGAAAACTCCCTGTACCTGCCGCACATACTGTGTTCATCTGCGAAAATGTAACGCTGCCATTCTGCATAAGGGTGAACTTGGCATCCTGACCACCTATCTCAATTATGGTGTCCGTCCGGGGATTGAGTTCATAAGCTGCCCTGGCATGTGAGGTAATTTCATCAATGATAAGATCTGCATTTATAATTTCCCCTATGAACTTTCTTCCTGAACCGGTTGTGCCAACACCCTTTATTGTAATCTCAGCTCCCTTTTGTCTGAGAAGGTATTCAACAGCTTCAAAGATTGATTTGACGGCAGATAACGGTTTGCCAGCCGTGTAAGTGTAAAAACCTGCAACCGGTTTTCGGGTTCCATCAATTAAAACAGCCTTGGTACTTGTTGAACCGATATCAATGCCCATATAAACCTCGCAGTCACTATCCGGAACCAGTTTTGAATATCTATCAACCTCAACTTCAGCTGGGTGACGTGAAATAACCGGTGTGAACCTGTAAGATCCTGCATTTGAAAAATCGGGATATTTGCTTAAGATCAGGGAAAGAGGTTTATGAAAATATTGTTTTTCGGCGGTGCCTTTTATCAGAATATCTTCGAAAGAATTAATGTTCAACGGAGGCAGGTCACCCTTTTCTCTAAGAAGTAAAAGTCCGGCTCCTATTGCTCCAAAGAGATGAGAATAGCTGTGGTTTAAGAATGTTGTTTTTAATTGTTTCTCTAAATAGCTTTGAACAACTAAATTTTTAGAAACACCTCCGGTAATCAGGACAGGTAAAAGGGGTAGTTCCCTGTTAAAGACAGTGTTGATTATATTTTCAGCAAGGCCCTTGCACAGGCTGTTGCATATGGCGCTGACGGAAAAGCCTCTTTGCTGGGCATGAATAATATCTGTATTTGAAAATACTGCACACCGGGAGGCTATGACGGGGATTTCTTCTGTGTTATTGAGCGCCTTTTCACAAAGTTCTTCGATACCGGAAAGGTTTAACCTCTCAGTCTGCTGATCGAGAAAGCTTCCTGTACCCGCAGCACAGGAGGTATTTGTTTTTGTCGATTGATAATTACCGCCGGCATCAAACCTGATCAGCATGAATTTTTCGGCTCCGATATGCAATACCGAAGCTGCCTTTTCGCAATAATGCTTTGTGGCTGACATAATTGCCACCTGAGTATTATAATTCAGAACCAGTTTTGTGTTCAGAAAAACGGAAGAAGAGGTGCATGCAACCGCTTTAATTACTGCGAAATCAAATATTTTTGAGGCTTCCGAAAAGGCATCGTGAATATTCCCCTTATGGAATTTATAGAATTGGCGCAAAACCTTGCCATCCTGATCCAGTTGTACAATCGAAAGTGAGACAGAGCCGATGTCAATACCAAGGACTGAATCCTGGTCTGAAGAGGCTTTGGCCATATTATTCCCCTTCCTTTAAGAACAGTTTATATCGACAGTTACATCAGCTAAAGGTACGATATAAATTATACCGGGGTCAATAAAAGGGAAAAAGAATTATTTTTGAGATTAATGTATCTAATGTATTCTTGATCACTGATACTCTTTTCCCAATCTTTCCTCCAACTTAAATACTTCAATTGCATTTTCCCGGAATATTCTGTCGATAATATCAAGAGCAACCTCTTCGGTAAGTAAACCCCTTGCCACCCTTTTTGCCAGGACTTCTGACACCACATCCTTGCCATACTCCAGCGATCCTGCCGATTCCTCAATAAGACCACAATCTCCACCCCAGAAAAACTTGTTATAGGGAACACAATCGAACATCACATCAAGTGATTGTACGGCTTCTTCGCGGGATATCTGAGGCAGCCAGACCAAATCGAGGTACACATTCGGGAACATTTTGCCCAGCGCTGCAAACTCGCCTGTCCAGGGGAAGCCTCCATGGAAAAGATCGAACTTTGCCTCCGGATACTTCAGGAACAGGTTATTAAGCTTAATTGGCTGGCCATTATCCAGTACATTACCGTTTCCGGCAAGGTACCCTGTATGGATCTGGATTGGCAAATCGTATTCAATTGCTTTCTGAATGATCCAGTGGAACATGAAGTCTTCAATCTTTTTAGCTTCTGCAGGAGTCAGACTTGCTGAAGGTTTATTAAACAAAGCACGGGCTTCTTCATAGGGCACATCTTCATAAAAAAGTGTTCGTGAATATGCCTGGGAGTTCTTCACACAGACAGCTTTGTTTTCAATATTCTTTTTGAAGAGGTGATCGCAGAACTTCAGATAATCATCCATATTATTGATCTCATATCCGCTGTTGAGTGCTTCTTTATAAATGGATCGCGGCTGGGCGCCTTTCTCGGGTTTCCGGCTCGATTCAGATATCAGAGGATTTATGTGAAATATAAGTGCAAAATATTTGTTATCAATTTCGGTATTGAATGGTTTCCAGTACTGGTCGAGAAACATCAGCTCATACCCGGCTTTGTGGAATGCCATATCAAACCACGATTTGTAGTTTTTATAATTTTCTTCAATACTGGTTGAAATTTCTCCAATGTTTTCCCTGGTGAAATACAGGTCACTGAAATCATACAACTTCCGGAATCCCTTTACAAACTGGCTGTAATAGCTGGTGCTACGCGTATAATCGAGGGTTTCACCGTATTTGTCCCATAATTCATCAAGAGTGAGCGAGTCCATCAGTTTCCAGTCATAGCCGTTAGTACCGGCAGAACTTATATCTGCGGCCAGGTAGCTTGCAGCTATAAGATGATAAACACGGAACTGATAATCACCATATTCTTCAGGCATATGCTGATGTTCATGGGTGTTGATCACTTTAACCTGATCGGCGTGCTCTCTTATTTTCCTGTAAACGGAACTTTCATTTGTACTGCATTGATTCAGGGAAAGGAGAGATATGACAATAATTGACCCTGTGATGACAGATGAGATTTTGATCGTTTTCATATTTATTTAGGGGTTTTGTTTTACTGGTCCCAGGTACTTATCGTACCAGGCAAGAGTCTCTTTGATCAATTCCATTCGTGGCACAAGATGGCCTGAATCATAGATTTTGATGTCCTTATCACTGGCAGGAGTTCCAAACAAATTAAACATGGGCATCTGAGAAGTCTCCACCGGGAAATACATATCGTATCTCCCGTTCAACATCAGTACGGGCTGATTGATCCTGGTAATGAAATTAAGAGGATCAACTTCCGGAAATGCTTTATACATTCCCATTCCACCTACATGAAGAACTAATACTTTTAAACGTCTTTCAACAGCAGGGTAAAGGCCTCCCATCCGCCCCCCCCAACTGTATCCAAAATATCCGATTTTGTCGGTCAACATATCACTTCTTGTCTCTAAGTAATCAATAGCGCGACCAATGTCTTTCCTCCACATTATTACATGGTCTTTATAGAAAACTGTTTCTTCCGGATTGGAGGTGTATAATTCATCTTTTCGCTCATGGATTCCCTTCAATATTGGATAGACCAGAACCCTGCCACTCTTAATAATAAAATCAGCCCTGTTAATGTAATTACTTGTTATCATATCCATAATGATGGCATTTGAGCCAGGGAAAAAGATAACTGGCTGATATGGAGGTTTAGCATTTCGTGGTAAATAAAGGTAAACGATTAATCGCTCATCATTATAACCTGCATCCATAAGAACTCTTTCGACTTTCCAGAAACCTGTATCTGCTGTTGTTATTACCTGTGCATTCAATGGTGACTTGTCATACGCATATTGTCTCAGGAAAATATTGAAAGTTTTATCATCGACCGGTTTCTCAATATTATAGTCACGAAATTCACTTATAACAACATCTGATAAATCGCTAAAAATTGTATCTCCGGGCAATTCCATTATACATCTGAATCCGTTGGATAAGGATCTGTCACAGCAAGGCTGGGAACCGGATTCATTGAAGGAATATGTAGGGTCATTCCAGCCACCGCCAAGAATATAAGACTCTCCCGGCACGCCATTCCCGTTATAACACCATTCCCTTACATTCCCTGCAAGATCATAAATCCCATAAGAACTAACACCTTCCATGATTCCAACCGGGACAGTTGAATTTCTATTATAATTGCTTAGCGGAATTATATCCATTCCTCTATTTGTTTCCGTAATGATACTCCAGTGGTATATGGTTGGAAGTCTTTTCCCTGCAAAGGCAGCGTAGGCTGAAGCTTCATACCAGGATACACCTGTGACGGGATAATTTTCCTTTCCATCAGGATAATTCCCTACTTCCCAGTTAGCAGGACCTTGTTTCCCTGTCTTATCGACAAATCCTTTCATAGCTGATTCCCAGGATATTTCTTTGCCATCAAGGTAAATAGGGTAATTCCAATAGCTCTTATTGGTATATCCGCCAGCATCAATAAAATTTTTATATTCCTTGTTGGTAACCTCATAACGATCAGCTAAAAACTCTCCCACCTGTTTCCCCCCATATTTCTCAAGGCCAATAATACGCATTTGTGTGATCTGAGATGGAATACGCACCATGTTTTTAGGCAGTACGCCAATGCTATCAAGCTTAAGAGGCTGATTTAAATCAAGCAGGCTAAACCTGGTAAGAAAAACTGTTTGGAATCCCTCCTCTTCAATTTTAATACGTTTATACCCTAGAGGGATTTTAACATTTTTAAGAGGTGTCACTCCTGCTTCTTTCCAGGGATCAGCCGGACGGGTATAATCTTTGTAAAAAACCCTGGCACCTTCAGGTTGGGTTTGCAGTGAAACATTTTCTGAAACTCCGGGCCATAATCTGATTAATGATGAATCACCAGGTATATACTTTTCAGCTTCAGTTGTAAGTTCAAATGCCCTGAATGGAGGTGTGAAACTATCTTCCACCAGTTTCTGTATTTCCGGAATAAGAACATCCCTTGCATACTTTTTTTTCTTTTGATCAGATAATATTTTAATACCGATGATGCCCACTATCAGAATGATTGAAATCAGTAATATTACAGACACCATTTTGAAGGATTTTCCTGATTTGTCTGTTTTATCTTTTTCAATCTGAATATTTGGTTCCAACTTAATTTCTTCTCTATTAACAGGTTCTTCAATTTTAATCACCTTCTTTTCTTCGGACTCCCTTACCCGGATTTTTTTATCTTTTACCAGAGCAGGAGCAACAGGCGCCTTAATGCTTTCAATGATTTCCTTAATTGCGAGGGCAACTTTATTTATCTGGTCGCGATAAAGGACCTGATTCGGAGTTTTAATAACATCATCATCTTTGGCACGCAGCTGACGGTTCACACCGGTTTCTTTGTACACAAAATCAATGGACCTGAGAAATCCGCCTAAAACCGATTCACATAGTTTAATATCAATGATATCCAGATCGTGAATCCGAACCGGCAAGACCCGGTTTGCAACATTGCCGTTAGCTAATGTCACCTTAAGACCAAACTGATCATTTGATGTTTGCTCAATACAAGCTTTGAACTCGTGTTCCCAGGCAAAAGATTTCGGATCGCAGTAAGTGCGGGAAATGATTGGGATAAAGACAAGACATTTCAGTTTCTCTTTCAGTGAGGCATCCACATCGTGTGTTTCTAATAATCCGTTATGTGGATTGATATCGAAATAAACACTGATTTCCTCTTTAAAAGTAGCTTCGAGTTCCCGTTTCAGATTATCCACGAACTCTGTAACCCAGCCGTCGTATCTGTTATCTTTCTGGCGATAGCTGATGAAGATATCGTATGTGTATCCCGGGATTAGGCTTGCCATGTTTTGTTATTCAGTGAGATAAAGTTAAGAAAGTAAAAGAAATAAGTCAAATAAATGTTTGCAGGATGCTTAACCACGGTGTCACACATAGTATTCACGGAGTTTCACTGTGTAACACTGTTTGGATTAATCGCCGCAAATTAATAACTTTAACCACTCCAGGCACTAATATAAAAATATTTGAAATATGAAAAACATCTTATTTTATTTAAGCATTGCATCGCTTTCATTATTAACGGGCTGTATTTCAAAGAACAAGACTAAAATCGTAACATTTGAAGGTGCATCCTATGAACAGAAGTGGGCAATCAAGGATCTTAATCCTGAATTACTATCAGACTGGTCCTCATTCGAATTTTTAACCTTCGAGCTTAATGCATCATCCACACAGCGTTTCTTTATCAATCTGTATGATGCTGAAGGCATGCGCAGATTGAGGATACTGCCTTTTCAGGGTGCCTGGGTGAAGGCGTCAATTCCTCTGATAAATTTTCAGAAAAGGAATGTTGTGGGTCATGATATGGCAGCAATAGGACAGAGAGGGATGCCGGGGTTCGGACTTGGTTTTACAGGTTTTATCGGATCCATTAACAATGTTGACTCGCTGGGAGTGTTGATGGAAGCACCTGTTGGCTCTCCGACACTTGAAATTCGAAACGTACGTCTGACAATGACTGCGGAAGACTCTATTCTGAGTCCGATACCACTTGTTGATGAGTTCGGACAATGGATCCCGGCTGACTGGCCCGGTAAGGCAAAAACGCTCGAGGATCTCAAAGCTGCCTGGGATGAAGAAGATAAGGCTTTGCAGACCGGAAATTTCAATGTTTCAAAGTACGGTGGGTATTCAGATACCAAGGCCATGGCAACAGGGTACTTCCGTGTAGAAAAGATTGAAGGCAAATGGTGGTTTATCGATCCTGAGGGCCATTATTTCATTTCGACAGGCAGTACCGGGATAGGCCCGGGAGGATCATTTGCCCGTATTGAAGGACGGGAATATATTTATGCTTCATTCCCTCCCGAAGAGCTTACTCAATCAAACAAAAGGCTGGGAAGAGCCTCATTCTTTACATGGAATCTTTACCGCAGATTTGGGTCTGACTATTATCAGAAATGGATGGATTTCACTGTCAGGAGAATGGACGACTGGGGTTTGAATACTATTGCCAACTGGTCGGATGCCACACTGGGACGCAGTAAGGTT
>DATKXL010000068.1:0-5644 GCA_035529055.1 Bacteroidales bacterium | reverse complement strand
TACCCTTTATTTCACTTTCCGGGACTGACGGAATATTAACATTCAGACAAATTCCCTGAGGAAGAGGATCTGAGGAGAGTTTTTCCATAATTATACGGATATATTTCCTGCAGACTGAAAATTCGGCCGTCCGCGAGAAATCATTAAGTGAAAATCATACCGAATTAATTCCATAAAGACAGCCTTCTATAGCGGCAGCCATGGTTCCGGAATAGAGCACGCTTACCGAAGCATTTGCTCCATGGTTTATACCTGAAACAACCCTGTCCGGCCGGCGTTCAAGCAACTGATTAACTGCCAGTTTGATACTGTCCGTCGGTGTTCCGTTGCATGCATAGATCCTGTGTTTGTCGTTCTCTTCAAGAAGTTTAACGCGAAGCGGTGTTTTTACAGTCAGCGCCTGTGACATCCCCGACATGCTCTCAATAGTCGAGATCAGAACAACCTTTCCAAACTCCTCCATTACCTCAAGTAGAGTTCTCAGTCCGGCTGCATATAATCCATCATCATTTGTAATCAGAATCAGCTTTTCATCATTTCCTGCAACCATAAATAAAATGTTTATCTGCAAAGATAGACAAATACCCTTTCTGTGAATAAAGTAAGTATTGTTCTACGATCTTTTTTTAAAATGTTTACTTTTGCAACTTGGTAAACTATTTTATGAGAACCGCTTTTAGAAACATTGCCTTTTGATTTTCAAGCACCATTTTAATTTTATGAAAGATAATTTATAGCCATTTTTATATCATATTACAATAAGTGAAAATTTCATTTAACTGGATTAAAGATTACCTTAAAATAGACCTGGATCCCCATAAGGTAGCAGAAATACTTACCGGTATCGGACTTGAAGTTGAAGGGATGGCAGAATGGGAGTCAGTGGCGGGCGGTCTGAAGGGTGTTGTAATCGGAGAAGTGCTTACCTGTAAAAAGCATCCAAATGCTGATAATCTTTTCATTACCACGGTTAACATTGGAGATCCTGAGCCGCTTCAGATAATTTGCGGAGCTCCAAATGTTGCTGCCGGTCAGAAAGTGCCTGTTGCTATTGCCGGAACAATAATTTTCAAAGGGGATCAAAGTCTTGAGATCAAAAGATCAAAAATAAGAGGCGAGTTATCGGAGGGGATGATCTGTGCTGAGGATGAGCTGGGTCTGGGAAATTCCCATGAAGGAATAATGGTGCTTGACGAGAATGCCCGAACAGGCACTTCTGCAAGTGAATATTTTAATGTAGTTAAGGATTTTGTTTTCGAAATAGGACTCACTCCAAACAGGATAGATAGTGGTTCACATTTCGGTGTGGCACGCGATCTGGCAGCATTTTTTAACCTGAACATGAATAGCAGGGAAAGAGCAGTTATGCCCTCTGTTGCAGGCTTCAGCCCGGATAACTCTGAGAGAAATTATGAGGTAATTGTAGAAAATCCAGTTGACTGTCCGCGATATACCGGACTGACAATAAGCAATATAACTATCGGAGAATCGCCTGAATGGCTTAAGAACCGAATCAGCGCCATAGGATTGAATCCGATAAACAATGTTGTTGATATAACAAATTTTGTACAGCAAGAAATAGGACAGCCGCTTCATGCTTTTGATGCTGATAAAATTGAAGGTAAGAAAGTTATCATCAGGAACCTGCCCGAAAACTCAAAGTTCATAACTCTTGATGAAGTCGAGAGAAGTCTTTCATCAAAAGACCTGATGATATGCAATTCCAGGGAGGGAATGTGTATTGCAGGGGTTTTTGGTGGCATTAAATCGGGCGTTACCTCTGCGACAAAGAACATTTTCCTGGAAAGCGCCTATTTTAATCCTGTTGCAATACGCAAAACCTCAAAAAGGCATGGACTGAAGACTGATGCCTCATTCAGGTTTGAGAGAGGAGCTGACCCGAATATCACAACCTGGGCACTTAAAAGAGCAGCTATACTGATTAAGGAGATTGCCGGCGGGGAAATTTCATCAGACGTTATTGATGTGTATCCTGAAAAGATTCCCAATTGTGTGGTAGAGGCAAGTTACAGGAATATCGACAGACTTATCGGCAAGAAGGTTGATAAACCTGTAATAAGGAAGATCCTGGGATTGCTTGATATTAAAATACAAAATGAAAGCGAGGATAAGTTGATTCTGGAGATCCCCGCTTACCGTGTTGATGTCACTCTCGAAGCCGATGTGATTGAAGAAATAATGAGAATATACGGATACAATAATGTAGAGGTTAAAAACCACGTAAACTCCACTCTAACGTATATCGAAAAACCTGATAAAGAGAAATTGGTTAACATAGTTTCCGACCTTCTTTCCGGAAACGGTTTTGCCGAGATTATGTGCAATTCACTTAATCCCTCATCATGGTATGAGAACAGTGAGGACTTCAGTGCAGAACAGCTTGTAAAACTTGCTAATCCGTTGAGTTCCGATCTTAATGTAATGAGGCAGACTCTTCTTTACGGAGGGCTTAGTTCAATAATCCGGAACATAAACCGGCAGAGCAGCGATCTGAAATTATATGAGTTCGGTAATTGCTACTTCAAACGAAAAGCTTCACAATCGGCTGATGTAGTGGATATTTATCTTGAAAAAACAGCCCTTGATCTTTTTATTACCGGAAATTACGGCAGGCAGAGCTGGAACCATAAAACAAATCCGACTGATTTTTTCCATATTAAATCAGCAGTTGAAATGCTTCTTTCAAGACTCGGGATTGAACCTGAAACATTAATGCTGAGAGAAAGCAATAGAAAATATTTCACTGAATCTTTAGCATACACTTACAACAATCAACTGGTTGCAGAAGCCGGTCGTATATCAAAACTGTATCTTGCCGGGTTCGATATAGATCAGGATGTTTATTATGGCCATATTGAATGGGACTTTCTTCTGAAGCTGATCAGTAACAATACATTATTGTTTCGCGAACTTCCCAGATATCCTCTGGTAAGACGCGACCTTGCGCTGCTTCTTGATCAGGAAATACAATTTGCCCGGATCAGGGAGATCTCTTTCAAAACAGAGAAGAATATCCTGCATGACGCAGGTTTATTCGATGTCTATGAAAGTGAAACTCTTGGCAGAAACAAGAAATCCTATGCGGTCAGTTTTATTTTGAGAGATGAATTTAAAACATTGATGGACAAGGATATAGATAAAGTGATGAATAATCTTATAAGGGCCTTCGAAAAAGAGCTGGGGGCACAAATAAGGTAGTATCTGTTATTTCATTAGAATTAATCGTAAGATTTCCGGTAATTTTGTGAATTAAGGATTGAGTAATTCATGACCATAAGAGATTATTTATTATTCGTAAAATTCAGCCATACGGTCTTTGCAATGCCATTTGCAATGATCGGTTATTCACTTGCCATTGCACAGGATGAATATTATTTCAGCTTAAGAGTCCTTCTGCTGATCATTTTGTGCATGATCTTTGCCCGGAATGCGGCCATGGGATTTAACAGGCTGGCTGACAAAGGGTTTGATACTCTGAATCCAAGAACCAGCAACCGGGAGCTGCCATCCGGTAAAATCAGCCCAAAAGCAGCCACAATATTCGTAATAACAAATGCAGCCCTTTTTATCATTGCTGCAGGCTTTATAAACCGGCTTACTCTTATTCTCTCACCCGTTGCTCTTTTGGTCGTACTTGGATATAGTCTTACGAAAAGAATTACTCCTCTGTGTCACTTAATACTTGGTCTGGGTCTCAGTCTGGCCCCCATTGGTGCCTATGTATCAGTTACCGGCCAATTCAACATCATGCCTGTTTTATACTCATTAATTGTACTAACCTGGGTAAGCGGCTTTGATATAATTTATGCACTTCAGGATGACGAATTTGACAGGATGAATAAGCTTTATTCCCTTCCCTCTGCTATTGGCAGAAAAAAAGCTCTTTATGTTTCAGTAATCATTCATGCAGTTACATTTCTTCTGGTAATTGCCGCAGGATTTGCGGGTAAAACAGGTATATTCTACTGGATCGGAGCCGGTCTCTTTACTCTCCTGCTGATATATCAGCACAGGATAGTAAAACATGATGATCTCGGTAAAGTCACACTTGCATTCGGTACCACTAATGGTATTGCCAGCATTATTTATGCTTTTTTCGTTATTCTTGACCTGATAAAATAGATGGGAAGTATATATAATCCTGTTAAAAATTGGCCTTCTTGTAGTTTTTTTGTTTCTTGGTACCCGAAAATGCTTCAAAAATGGGGGAAATAGTCATTAAAGAGGTACTTACCCGTAAGGACCTGAAAAAGTTCATTTATCTTCCTGCAAAAGTGCACAGGAATGAGCCTGCCTGGCTCCCACCCATTTACGTGGATGAGTGGTTATTATATAATAAGAAAAAAAATAAATCCTATCAATATGCCGATGCTGTCCTCTGCATGGCATACAGAGGCAAAAAACCGGTAGGCAGGATCATGGGTATTATCAATAAAAGATATAATGAAATACACAACGAAAATCATGGCCGTTACTGTTTTATGGAATGTTATGATGACCAGGAAGTTGTGCATGCCCTGATTACAACAGTTGAGGATTGGGCAAGGAAAAACGGAATGGTTAAAATGGTAGGTCCTCTGGGATTTTCAGATAAAGATCCTCAGGGTTTTCAGATTGAAGGGTTTGAATATCCTTCCTTTATAGTTAGCCCTACCAATTCACCCTATATGCCCCGGTTGATTGAACTGGAAGGTTATGAAAAGAAGGTTGATCTGGTAAATTACTTCATAAAGATACCTGAAAAATTACCTGAAGTCTATGAGAAGGCCTTTTCGAGGATTACCCATAATAATGGATATAATCTAATTGAATTCCATTCAAAAAAGGAACTCAAACCGTACATAATTCCTGTACTGGAACTTATGAATGAGACTTTTATGGAAATATATGGTTTTGTTCCTCTTAATGATAAGGAAAAAAAAGAATTTGCCGCACGGTATCTTCTTATTATTGATCCTAAATTTGTTAAGCTTGTTGAAGCAGGAAGAAGCCTTGTCGGATTTGCCATTGGTATCCCTGATATTAGTCCGGGTATAAAAGCCGCTAAAGGAAAATTATTTCCTTTTGGAATCTTCAAAGTGCTGAGAGAATCGAAGCGGTCCAAAAAACTGCTTATGATGCTTGGTGGTGTGAAAAATGCTTACAGGGGACAGGGAATTGATGTCCTTATGGCTGTCAAGATACTTGAGTCATGCATTAAACACAAAATGGATACTATTGATGTACATCTTGTTCTCGAGACCAATAAGAGAATGAGAGGAGAATGCGAAAGAGTTGGAGGCCAGATAATTAAAAGATTCCGGATTTATCAGAAGGCACTTCTTTGATCCTAATAGGAATCCCATTATATTTACCCCCCATCCCCCCGGGGGGCTTAAACAGATACAGATTAAAAAGTCCCCCTTGGGGGATTTAGGGGTGAACCATCATTTAAAACCTGAAAACAAACGAGAATCCGAGCAGCTCTTTAAATTGTACCCTGGCTGTTTTCTTCTGAATTCCGTCAGATCCCAAAACCGGATTTTTATCTTTATCAAATACGGGTGTTCTGGTGTCATCATCAAAAATAAGATGTGTATTGAGCCTTACATCTGTGAACCAGTTGAGGTTAGCCACAAGGATC
>DATKXL010000067.1:0-3109 GCA_035529055.1 Bacteroidales bacterium | reverse complement strand
GGTTTTACTATCGGCACCTTCAGCACCCCGGTGAGTCATGTTTCTCAGTATATCGAGTCCCTGGCTGATTATTGCATGTGATTTTATGCCTTTCAAATGAGCGACAAAACCGATTCCGCAACTATCATGTTCAAATTCCTGCCGATATAGACCCTGCTGCCGGGGCCGATCTGTTTTCATAAATCCTGTTTTCATTTATCAGTAGCTCTCTTCAGAAAAAAACCGTTCCCTGAAACTTCAGAGAACGGTCATCCTAAATCCAGTCCTAAATACCATTCTCAGTAGGTGCCAATAAACCTTAAGACAAAAATTGTTGGTTTTATATTCACAAGTGTAGTCATCTATTTTAATAACTATTGGCAAATATATTATAAAATCTTAAAAATTGTCGCAAGTATGATATATATAATTAATAAAAAGTATAAAAAATGTAAAAAAGTTATAAACCTATTAATTAACATTCCGGGGAGGTTTGTTCTCCTGAACTGCATGTACTCACCCCCTTTTGTTCCCCCTCTCTATCTTAAAAACACCCTTGCACAAAACAGGGGTCTTTTAATACAGTCTCCATTGTAATTCTCATTTTTATACCAAACTTCCTTTTATTTGAATATTTTTACATTTTAACAATTATGGAATCTGATGGAAAATCCTAAAAACTTGATTCTTGTGATCTTTGGCGCTTCAGGTGACCTCACTTCCAGAAAGCTGATCCCTTCGATATTTTCTTTGAAAATGCAGAAACTGATGCCTGAAAGATTTGCCATTTTGGGAGTCGGCAGGACTGAGATGTCGGACGATGTTTTCCGAAAAAAAATGAAAGAAGCAATCCGATTATTTTCGGAAGAGAAGGAGCTGAATGATGAACAGATAACTTCATTTACCGACTGCATCGAATACCTCACCCTCGATTCATCCTCTCCGGAAGATTACGAAAGATTGAAAGTTTCAATTGACCAGGCGGATAAAAAGTATTCTATAGGAGGCAACTATATTTTTTACATGGCTACCCCGCCCAGCATGTATGAGACGATCTCAATCAATCTTGCAAAGGCTGGTCTTAATGTTCAGACAGATGGATTCAAAAGATTTATTATTGAGAAACCTTTTGGGTATGATCTTGAGTCGGGACGTAAATTAAATAAAACACTGCATGAGATTATAAAGGAAGATCAGATCTTCAGAATAGATCATTATCTCGGAAAGGAAACAGTTCAGAACCTTCTTGTTACACGATTTGCAAATGGTATGTTCGAGCCTCTCTGGAACAGGAATTATGTCCATAGAATTGAGATCACCTCGGCAGAAAGCATTGGCGTTGAAGGTCGCGGCGGATATTACGACTCTGCCGGAGCGTTAAGGGATATGGTTCAGAACCATCTTCTCCAGATGGTCGGACTCACAGCTATGGAGCCTCCCTCATCCCTGGATGCCGATGCGATACGCAATGAGGTGCTGAAAGTCTTCCAATCGTTGCAGCCTGTCAGGGAGGAAGATGTTGTTAAGCAGGTGATAAGGGGACAATATACAGCTTCACGCATCCGTGGAGAATGTGCGGCAGGCTACAGGTATGAAAAGGGAGTTAACCTGCGCTCAAGGACTGAGACCTATGTTGCAATGAAGTTTTATATTAATAACTGGCGGTGGGGCGGGGTGCCGTTTTTTGTTCGTACAGGCAAAAGGCTGCCGACACGGGTAACAGAGGTTGTGATCCATTTCAAGCCCACACCCCATCATCTTTTTCAGCGAGCAGCAGGGACACTTGCTTTTAATCAGCTTATTTTGCGTATCCAGCCCGATGAAGGTATTTTGCTTAAGTTCGACATGAAAGAACCGGGAGCAGGATTTAATGTGAAAAATGTAGCAATGGACTTTCATTACAGGGATCTGGCAGATACCAGGATCCCATCGGCTTATGAAAGGCTTATTTATGACGTGATGCTGGGTGATTCGACACTTTTTTCACGGGATGATGAGGTAGAAACAGCATGGAAATTCATCGAGCCTATCCAGAAGGCATGGGCAAATAATCCTGCTATTAAAGTATTTGGTTATCCTGCAGGTACATGGGGACCGGCTGTTTCCAACGATCTGATCGAGGGTGAGGGACTTACGTGGAGGTACCCATGTAAAAACATGGCAGATGAGGAGGTGTATTGTGAGTTGTAGTGTTAAGGTATTTTCTACACCATTCGAGTTAGCAGAAGCATTAGCCTTTTATCTTGTCAATAAGATAAAGGAGGCTGGAAAAAGAAAATCACCCTTTACAGTTGCTCTTTCAGGAGGCAATACTCCAACGCTTTTGTTTTCAGTTCTGGGTGATCATTTTTCAAACACTGTAAAATGGAATATGACCCATTTCTTCTGGGTTGATGAAAGATGTGTGCCTCCTGATAACCCTCAAAGCAACTACGGAATCGCAAAGCAGGCATTCCTCAGGAAAATTGACATTCCTGACCTCAACATTCACAGAATGAAAGGCGAAGATAATCCTGAAAAAGAGGCTGTCCGATATTCAGATGAAATAAAGTCGTCTACACGTTCGAGAAATGGATTACCTGTTTTTGACCTTATTCTCCTCGGCATGGGCGAGGACGGACATACCGCATCAATATTTCCCGGGAACGAGAAACTTCTGCATTCTGATAAAGTTTGTGAAGTTGCAATTCATCCTGTTACAGGTCAGAAACGGATAACTCTTACCGGAAAGATTATCAATAATGCGGAATCAATAGTTTTTCATGTGACCGGTAAAAATAAAGCAGATGTTTTAAAGAAAGTACTTAATGATAAAAATTCCAAAAAACAATTTCCTGCCTCTTTTATTGACCCTGTTAATGGTAAATTGTTCTGGTACCTGGATAAGGAGGCAGGGTCATTACTTGATTTAGCATCTGAATATTAAGTAGTTTCGAAAGAGTGAAGATGATTAATAATTAAATCAAGTTCCTGGTTCCTGGTTAGTTGCTGATTAACAGGACAGTATGTGATTTTTTAAAAATTATCCAATTATATTTTTATTATCCTTATGCTCTCATTATCAACAAGCAACAAGCAACAAGCAACAAAGGTTAATTATTTATATTCTAATGATTTTTTCTATATTTGA
>DATKXL010000066.1:0-4403 GCA_035529055.1 Bacteroidales bacterium | reverse complement strand
CTCCTTACATCATTATTTATTTTATCAGGTAAATCAAGAGTTTTGGCTAATATGTCTGTTACTCCTAACCCCGACCATATTGTATTTTCCTGGCAAACAAAATCGTCAATGGATGCAATTTCCATTTTCCCATTATTGTTTTCGGCTATATATCTATAACAACTAAGCCTGAATAAATATGAATTTATGCCAATCCAAACCAACTTACGCTTAAAATCCCAACCTAAATCATTGGTTTGCGCCAGATACTCTTTTATACTTGAAATTTTAGGAACATTCTGAAACTTTTCGGATAAAAATGCAGAAACATTTTTGGCGAGTAAATTTAAATCATTGTGATTGGGTGCTAAAACTAAATCAGGTTTAAATTCAAAAAAGATGGTATGAATAAAGCATTTCATTCTGCTTACATCGAACACTTGCTTTATTTCATTTTCGCTATTTACAAAAAGAGGCAAGGGTGTGTTGAACAAATGTTTATTGTAATACTCTACACTATTCCAAAGCCCGATTTCACAATGTAAATCTTCCGCAAATTCAATTATCAGAGTTGATAATATTTGTCTTTGCTTTTTGTCTAATTTTATAGTATCATGTGAATATAGAATTTGAGTTTCTGTAATAAGTTTCTCTATCTCATTTATTAATGGGATTAAAAACTTATCTTCTTTATTATTAAATCCTTTTGGTCTATTATTTTTAAAATCTATTTTCATTCGTGTTTGTTTTCATTCAATTACCGCTAACAACTCAATAATCGCAACCAGTTGCGTTTATTTCTATTAATTTGTTCGGGCATTTCATCCGGTTGCGGTTATTTATATTGATTTAATTCTATTCTTATAAAAACGAAGTTAATACATTTTATTTGTCATGGTTAAAATCTTAAAGTTACAGAAACGTCGTCATAAAGGGATGGGCTGCCAAACTCTTTCTTGCGCGTTGGAAATCAGGTATTACTGAACAGCGCCTTACAGTTAACTGGTTTATATAAATATTTTTATTGAATTAAATGTCTATTTTTTTGACACATTTTGTATTTAATTACGTCTTTTGATAAAAGATTTTAAAATGATTAAAGGTACTCTCCTGATAGTTGATGAAAATAAGGGCATACTTAATGCACTTGGCAAGATCATGAATAATGAATTTGAGAAGGTTATTACCCTGACAAATCCAAACAGGATCAATGAGATATTAAGAAATAATGATATTGACATTGTGATGCTTGATATGAACTTTAAGTCGGGAGTTCATAACGGAAACGAAGGCCTTTTCTGGATGAGGGAGATTTTTACCTATGACAGCAATATAAGTGTTGTAATTGTTACAGCTTCCGGAGATATTGAGCTTGCTGTTAAAGCCATAAAAGAGGGAGCTGTTGATTTTATTCTCAAACCATGGGATGATTCCAGGCTTCTGGCAACCATTAGTGTGGCCTGGCAACTCCGGCTTTCGAGACTTGAAGCAGACATCCTGAAGAAGGACAACCTTCAATTAAAAAAAGCGATAAATACGGGTGGTGAGAAAATCGTTTTAGGAGCTTCTCCGACGATGATCAATGTAATGAACCTCGTCAGGAAGGTGGCCGGTACCGATGCAAATGTACTTATAACCGGTGAGAACGGCACAGGGAAGGAGCTGGTTGCCAGGGAGATCCATAACCTTTCAAAAAGATCATCGGAACTGATGGTTAGTGTTGATATGGGCTCAATTACCGAAACACTTTTTGAAAGCGAATTATTTGGCCATGTGAAAGGAGCCTTTACTGATGCCAGGGAGGATCGTAAAGGAAAGTTTGAAATGGCCCAGAAAGGCACTCTTTTTCTTGATGAGATAGGAAACCTCCCTCTGCAGTCACAGTCAAAACTGCTTAGCGTGCTTCAGAACAGGTATGTTGTAAGGGTGGGGTCGAACAAACAAATACCAATCGATATAAGATTGATTTGTGCTACCAATTGTGACCTCCAGGAAATGGTAAAGGATGGTAAGTTCCGTGAAGATCTGCTTTACAGGATCAACACAATAATGATTGAGGTTCCACCCTTAAGGGACAGAGTAGATGATATTCCCATACTGGCAAATTATTTTCTCAGAGTTCATTGCGAACGGTATGGAAAGCGCGGAATGAAAATCAGTACCCATGCTCTCGAAAAACTTGCGAATCATGACTGGCCGGGTAATGTCAGGGAACTTCAGCATTCTATCGAGAAGGCAGTTATCCTGTGTGAATCACCCGTTCTGAAGCCTTCTGACTTTGTCTTCATCTCAACATCCAGAAGTGTTATGCATAGTGAAATGAATCTGGAGGAGATGGAGAAAATAATAATAATTGAGACCCTTAAGAGATACAATAATAATATGAGTATTGCTGCAAACAAACTTGGCATTACCAGGCAGACTCTTTATAACAAGATTGAGAAGTACGATATATGAGAATTCTCACCCCTAAATTCCACTTTGCGGAACTGTTGATTTACTAGTGTTTCCAAAGCCCCCCTTGGGGGGTTGGGAGGTAAATCGAGTTTCTTTAAACAACTTCCAGGATTCTAAAAATCAGATCACTTACCTTTCTCAGTAAACACCTGCCCGTCGAACAGATTTACTATCCTGTGGGCATATCCTGCATCCCTGTCGGAGTGGGTTACCATTATAATTGTTGTTCCCTCTTTGTTAAGTTCAGTCAGAAGATTGATAACCTCAATACCATTCTTGGAGTCGAGGTTTCCGGTCGGTTCATCAGCAAGTATCAATTTGGGGTTAGCAACAACAGCACGGGCTATAGCGACTCTTTGCTGTTGACCGCCTGAAAGTTGTTGTGGAAAATGCTTCGCACGATGTCCTATTTTCATTCTTCCCAGAACATCTTCCACCCTTTTTTTCCTTTCACTGGTCTTCATTTTCAGATATATAAGGGGCAGTTCTACATTTTCATAAACATTAAGTTCGTCAATCAGGTTAAAACTCTGGAAGACGAAACCAATGTTCCCTTTTCTGAAAATTGTCCGGTCACGTTCCTTCAGATTGGCAACCTCCGTTCCATTAAAGATATAGCTTCCGGAAGTAGGATTATCGAGCAACCCCAGTATATTAAGAAGAGTTGATTTTCCGCAACCGGAGGGGCCCATTACCGCAACATATTCTCCCTCGGTTACATTAAGGGTCACTTTATTGAGAGCAGTTGTCTCCACTTCTTCAGTTCTGAAGATTTTTGTTAAATCATTAGTTTTGATCATGACTTTATTTATTAATTGTTATTTAGTACTCCTGAGAATTAACTTTTCATTTTTGCCGAAGGTTTCATAGCCCGATACAATAACCTTTTCACCGGGCTGAAGCCCTTCGAGTACTTCATAATATCTGGGGTTTTTTCTTCCGATTGAAATACTCCTTTTTGTAGCAAATGACTCTGTGGGATCAAGAACAAATATACACTGTCCGCCTTTTTCCTGTAAGAATCCGCCTATTGGCACAAGAACCGATACTTTTGGCTGCCCTAACTGAAGACTGATATAATATGTCTGTCCTGTCCTTATATTATCCGGCATATTATTCTGAAAAATCATATCAATTTCAAAGGTGCCATTCCTTACTTCAGGATAAACCCTTCTGACAATAAGGTCAAATTCGTTACCCTGTCTGTCGAGTTTTGCAGTGAGCTGTGTTCTTACTCTGTCAATGTAGTGTTCATCTATCTGGGCTGTAACCTTATATGATGTCAGAACATTAATCTGTCCCATATTTGCTCCCCGTGAGATCGACTGTCCTATTTCAGGTACTAAAAGACCCAGCTGCCCTTCAACATTTGCTCTTACATTCAGGTTTTCGACTCTTTGTCTGACAAGGACCAGGTTCTTTCTCATATTTTCGAGGTTGCCTTTTAAGGTTTCTACCTGAACCGTACGAAATATTGAATCCTGTTTCTGGCGTTCAAGAAAGAGCTCCTGTGAACTACGGGCCATATCAACATCTTCCCTTGACCGGATGAATTCCTCCCTGGATATCAGATTATCCTTGATTAATATGGCATTTTGCTGATATGTACGTTCCTTCCTTTCAATATCATATCGCAGGCTGATAAGCTCTCTTTTTATTGAGATTCTTTCCTGTTCCATGGTGACCTGGGTATTCCTGAGGAAGTTTTCCTTTTCGGCTAGCTGGGCCTCACTGTCAAGAATATTAAGATAAAGGTCAGGATTGGATAGTCTCAGAATTATATTCCCCTTTTCTACCATTGATCCCTCCTCAATTAATATCTCTTCAACTCTTCCGCCTTCCTGAGCATCAAGGAAGATCGTACTTATGGGTTCAACAGTTCCGGGAACTGTAATATAATCATTGAATTGATCTTCAATAACTGTTTCAATAATAAGTTTCTCTTTCTCAACCTTATATGTTGAGGT
>DATKXL010000065.1:0-2047 GCA_035529055.1 Bacteroidales bacterium | reverse complement strand
AAGGATAATCTTCATATCACAATGAAATGCTCCTTTACATCCGAGCTGAAGATTGACCAGAGCATCTCTCATAACGGTGTGTGTCTGACTGTTGTGAAAAAAGAGGATAATACTTATACCGTCACGGCAATCAGGGAGACTCTCGAAAAGACCAACCTGGGGCTGCTTTTACCCGGCAATAAGGTCAATCTTGAACGCAGCACAAAGCTCGATGGTCGTCTCGACGGTCATATGGTGCAGGGCCATGTTGACCAGACCGCCGTTTGCACTGAGGTAAAGGAAGCCGGTGGTAGCTGGTACTACACATTTGAGTATGAACCTCTTCAGGATGATTATATTACGGTTGAGAAAGGCTCTGTGTCAGTTAACGGGGTTAGTCTGACAGTTGTTAACTCACAGTCGAAATCATTCCAGGTTGCAATAATCCCCTACACCTGGGAGGTAACCAATTTTCATCAGATCAAAAAAGGAACAGTGGTAAATATCGAATTTGACATTCTCGGAAAGTACATAGCAAAGATCGTCAAGCAGCAACTGGGAAAATAATCTACGGTGTGCGGTTTGGGGTACGGGGTGTGAGGTATGATTCTTCCCCAAACCTCATACCTCATACCTCATACCTTCTCTTCGTGCCATATAACCTTCTTCCCGAACCCAAGTCTGTTATCAGTATATTTGATATATGTGAGTTCAACTACCCAAAGACGGGTTTCCATAAGCATTGCAACCGGAAATCGTTTCAGATATGCGCTTTTTATCTTTTCTGATAATTCTCCCCGGGGCTCTGATACCAGCCCCTGAAACTGAATACCGCGGATCTTTCCGATAAGAGGTGTTTCCAGTACAACAGAACCAGCGACAAGGGGATTTAAAATAAACTCTTTCCCGTGACGGGTTTCCGTATCGGTCGTGAAAATTAGAACATTCTCTTCTTCAAGATAAACATAGAAGCAATTGGCACACCACGGCTCATTATTCACAGTGGTGGCAATCGTGAGAACATGATGTTTCCTGAAAAACCTGACTATTCTTTTATCAACCATTGTCCATCCATCGGTAAGGGTCTGCCTCAAATCCTGCAAGAGCGAGTATCCTTTCAACAACCGTCATAACAAGATCATCAATTGTCTGAGGCTTACTGTAAAATGAAGGCGTGGCCGGACAAATAACTGCACCTGCCAGTGTCAGGGTCTCCATATTCCTGATATGGATGAGGTTGTATGGTGCTTCCCTCGGAACCACGATCAGCTTTCTTCTCTCCTTAAGGATAACATCGGCAGCACGGCAGATAAGATCATCTGAGACACCGTTTGCGATCCTTCCTGCAGTACCCATCGATGCAGGGCAGATAATCATTGTATCATAATCCGAGGAACCTGATGCGAAGGGTGCAAAAAAATTATTGTTTTTGTATTCGTTCGCAGGAGCCTTTTTTCTGAATTTTTTACCTGTTTCATATTCCCATATCTGCTTTGCCGTATCGGAAAATATAACAGCGATCTCCTTAGGCGGATTTTTCAGATCGCTCAGCCTTTCAAGGAGTTTCTGAGCATAGATTGATCCGCTTGCTCCGGTTATTGCAATAATTACTCTTCTATTTGAATTCATCATTTACAGATAACAATCAAATTGTAAAAATAACAATTATCTTGTTTCGCTCAATTTTACATCGTATAGAAGCGATCTTTAGTGAAGACCCGATTTGCATTTTTCTTTATTATTATTTGCTACTTTTAATCCATACAATCTCATACAAATGAAGAATCTTGTTATCCTTACCGGAGCCGGCATGAGTTCGGAGAGTGGCATACGGACTTTCCGGGATGCCGGAGGCCTCTGGGAAGATTATGATGTTACTGAAGTTGCAACCCCAATGGCTTGGTGGAAAAACAGGGATCTTGTACTGCGATTTTATAACGAGAGAAGAACCCAGCTGGCTGCATGTGAACCTAATGCAGGACACATTGGTATTGCTGCTCTTGAAAAGTTTTTTGATGTTCATGTTATTACTCAAAATATTGATAACCTGCATGAAAGAGCAGGCAGT
>DATKXL010000064.1:0-7494 GCA_035529055.1 Bacteroidales bacterium | reverse complement strand
GCAAAACGCTGTTTCCTGCCATTAGTGTTGGAACGGCAAAACGAAATACCTGCCAGAATGGAAAATTCCAAGGCATTATTCCCAGGATCGTTCCAAGGGGTTCATAATGCACGTAACTCATATCTGCATCAGTCTCAACCGTTTCGGTTTTAAGGAAACCTTCAGCATTTCTTGCATAGTACTCACAGACCCATGCACACTTTTCAACTTCTGCTTTTGACTCTTTCAGAGGCTTACCCATTTCTGAAGTTATGGATTCAGCGTACTCATTAATATTACTTTTCAGAAATCCGGCTACGTTTTCCATTAGAGATCTCCGGTATCCCGCTTTTGTCCTTTCCCACTTTTCAAATGCTTCGCCGGATTGAATTATCAGATTCCCTGTTTTCTTATCCGGGTACTCTTCAAATTCTTTTATTACCTCATTTGTGTAAGGATTAATGCTTCTTAAGATCATATTGAATTATTTCATTAGTATGCGACTAAATTAATAAAACAATAAATGCCAGTGAAAGGTTTTTAAGAGATGCATTCAACCAGGTCTCATCTTTGAAAAAACACGTAACGTGTTAAGTATTATCGGCGATGTGCTTTAATTTCGGATTGCCGAACTCAGAACACGGCAGGGATGAAAAGCATGAGGATTGTGGCTCACACCGTTCCAACGCTGTAACCCTGGCGAAGGCATACAGGCGCACTTTGCGGGGGTGTAAGACAATATGTGGCTATTTGTTTATCCTGTTTCGAACCGTGGTCCAGGTTTCGGTTATCAGGAAACTCTCTTTCATATAACCGATCATCTTTTCGAATCTTTTCATCGGGACTGAAAATGTGAGAACATCTTCCGGTACACATGGCCGTGCTGACGGATCGAACATTCCGATAACGGCTCTTTGACGTTCCGACATGCTTTCCAGGTATGGATAATGGACAATGGTACCACAACCTGCTCCGAATGGGGTAATTGTTCCGTTTGGTTCTGCCTGGTCGAAATTTGCAAGGGTAAATAATCCCGATAATACATCGGGCCCGGCAAAAAAGATGACAACATCCGGCTCGTCATTAAGTGTAAGATTATCCCATCTTTTGAAAACAATGTTTTTTCCTTCAATCGGCAAGGTCTTCTGATTTTTCATGAATACCTTTACCATCTCCGGGGTCCGGATATATCGCTCCCCTTCCATCTGATCATTTCCACATGAAAGAAAATATTCAAATCCGGGCCTCATTCTTTCAGTATAACCAAGATATCTTCTTGCACCGCCACAGGCCAGAGTGTCAATATTATAAACCAGGGATCTGCCGCTTCTAACCTTTGCAAGCTCACAGATAAGGCAGCTTCTCCCTTTTGGTTTTTCTGCCCGTTCGGCTCCTCCGTCACCTGTTGTGTAATAAAATGTAATGGGAAGTTCAGCATCTCCGAAATACTTCTTCCATAATACAATAAACTGGTCTCTTAATTTGGTTTTCATTGTATAGAGTTTTACAATATGTAAATATAGGTAAGATCATTTTGATGTATTATATATTATAGAAGATAAGCGATGTGTCATTGGCGACGAGAGACAGACGTCAGGTGTCAGGGGGATGGCACAAGGGCGTAACGGCATAAAGGCGTAACGGCGAGGGAAAGACAAAAGATAAAAGTAAAAAGATAAAAGGAGGAGAAGGCATTGGGTCATCCGGGAAATCCGGAACAAATATTAATCCGTCACCGATTCCGTCAATAGTATATTTTTATGAAGGTGAGGAAAAATATTGATTTTAACCTGGAAAAGAACTTAGTGAGGTCGTTGAATCAGTTTCTGCCAGGTAAAAGACTATCTGGCTGCCCTGTAGTTCCACGTTAACGATTATTTTAGCAATTGTGAATGACGCTTTACTGGTGGGTATTGAGTTGTTTACCTCCCTTCATTTGTGTTCAGTATTATTAAACATGAATTCCAAATTTGCATAAAAATAATTCTCCACCCACCAATCTTTGAAGATCTCTGTACTGAAAATAACCAGCAACAAGCAACCCACTTTCGCTAAAGCTTCAGTGGGCAAAGCAAGCAACAAGCAACCAGCACCTGTGAAATCCTCAACTTCTTCCCCAATCCCCACGCCGCGCACCTCAAACCTGTGGATTAGCTATATTTGACTAACATTTACAAAAGAATGCCATGGCCAAAGAGAATGAGAAACGCCCATATGTCTGTCTGGCTGAATTTGCCGGAAGCCTTGACAACTCATTAAGAAGGCTGGTGCACAAGCCACGCAGGATCCTTGAAACCCATGTCGGTAAAGGAATGTCTGTGCTTGATCTGGGCTGTGGACCAGGCTATTTTACTATCGAGCTGGCGAAGCTGGTCGGTGAAGAAGGCAGGGTAATTGCGGCTGATCTTCAGCAGGGCATGCTGGATAAAGTAGCAGGAAAGATCAGGGGAACTGACCTGGAGCAAAGAGTTGAAATACATAAATGTCAGGATGATCTGATAGGTATTTCGCAAAAAGTTGATTTTGTTCTGGCATTCTGGATGGTTCATGAAGTGGCGGATCAGGATAAACTCTTCAGGGAATTGAAATCAGTTCTGAAGCCTGACGGAAAAATCTACATAACAGAACCTAAGTTACATGTCTCATTGAAATCGTTTGGGACGATGATTAACAGAATTGAGAATTCAGGATTTGAAATTTCAGAGGGACCAAAAGTAGTATTTAGCCGGACAGTTTTGTTAAAAATCAGATAGTCCTGATTAAATTTGAGTTATAATGCCCTCTGCCAGTTTATATGGGCTTGACAGCTAATGATCCTTATTATGAAAAAACGGCTATTCGCTATAGGAGATATACATGGTTGCTATGAATCACTCAGGAAATTGATTGAACATAAAATTGAAATAAAAAAAAGCGACAGACTTGTTTTTCTTGGAGACTATATTGACAGGGGGAATCAAAGCAGGAAAGTAATTGATTATATTATTGAACTGCAGAAAAAAGACTTTGATATAATTACACTCATTGGCAATCATGAATCAATGCTGATAGATGCTTTGGATAATGATGAGTTTTTATCAGAATGGATTCAGAATGGAGGTTTTACAACTTTGATAAGTTTTGGAATCAATTCATTAAAACAACTTGACCAGTTATACATTGATTTTTTCAAAGGATTACAATTATATTATCTTATTAATAACTTTTTGTTTGTGCATGCAGGATTTAATGATAAAATAAGTAATCCGTTCGAAGACAAATATCACATGATCTGGTCGAGGAGAGAAAAATACACAAATCCGATCTTAAGAGATAAAATAATTATTCATGGACATACACCCGTACCAGTATCATCCTGTAAACAAGACATTCAGAATAACAATCAGGTAATAAATATTGATACGGGATGCGTATATGCTGATATAGCCGGTTATGGACGTTTAACTGCATTTGAGTTATATTCGAGGGAACTTATTTCAGTATAGTTACAGTACAAAAAAAAGAAAGCAAGGAGTCTCTTCCTGGCTCTTCCAGTACCGAAAGAATTGACAGTTACTGCACCACATTTTATAGTTTGCTCAGGAGTGAAGCATCAAAGCCTGATTATGAGGTTTTCAAAAAAGCGCTTATCGGTTTCTTTAATCTTAAAGCCGGAAACAATATTGAAAAAAACATACTTACAATCATCGACTTTTCCATTTCATCGAGGCTCGACCGCATGTGGATAATAGATATGAATAAAATGGAAGTGGTGCATGTCAGTCTTGTGGCTCACGGACGCAACAGCGGAGAAGAATTTGCCAGTAATTTTTCCAACTCTCCTTCCTCTTACCAGAGCAGTCTAGGGTTTTATTTAACAGGAGAGACCTATATTGGCAAGCCTGGCTTGCCAGTATCACCGGCAGAGGAAGGAGCTCCCCATTATTGATTACTTTAAAATAGCTTAACAAACGCGACCAAAATTGGTACCTTCGTATATATTTAAAATCCTGCACGATGGAGACAATTAAGAATATACCAGGCAGAAGATTGGATCAGAAAACCAAACGTTTACTGATTTGTACTATCGGAGGAATAATTGCAGGTTTAATCTGTACTGCCGGTGGTCATCTGAGTGGTAATATTTCAGAACTATCCTTTTTTACAATAGCCCCCACATTTTTTAACAGAGTGATGCTCGGCTTTATTATTGGAATAAGCAGTTTAAAAATTAATTTCTTACTTCATGGCGCATTGATTGGTTTATTAGTCTCATTAATAACCTCAATCCCCTTTCTTGAAGGTGGTGTTAATGGTTTTTTGCTCTTCACAACTGCCGGTATCATCTATGGTCTGATTATTATTTTTCCGCGAGGCTTGCCATGTTCTGCAAGTTTAAAAGCTTCGGCTGAATGCTCCAGGGTAAAGTAATGTTCAATTACCGGATATAGCTTTTTGTCAATGAATAGCTTCTCCATCTCATCCAAATCTTCAGGTCTGGAACGCATATTCGATGAGGTAAGCTTCTTCGCGTAAACAAGCTGAACAAAAAGTGAGGTGAAGAAAAGAAACGGCTTTATCTGGGTTGTGGCATATATTCCGCCGCGTTTAAGAAGCCTGCAGACATCCTCAAGATCCATCATCCCGTATGCATCAAGTATTGCATCGAATTTCTTTTCGCTCTTTGCTAGTTCCTCTTTGCTGTACCCAATAGTTTCATCCGCTCCCAGGTTTCGTGCAAGTTCGGCATTAACCTGACTGCATGTTGCTGTAACAATGGCCCCTTTTGCTTTGGCGATCTGGATCGCAAAATGGCCGACCCCGCCTGTACCGCCGTTAATAAGCACAGCTTTCCCTTCAGTTACTCTGCATCTTCTTAACCCGTTAAGGGCCGTAAGAGCAGCAATGGGCAGTGATGCAGCCTCTTCAAATGATATCTGTCCGGGTATAGCCCTGGCGAATTTCTGGTCGACTGCCAGCAGCTGTGCCAGCGCACCCGGTTTACCCCAGATCACCGGAGTCGTACCATAAACCCTGTCGCCCGGATTGAATTGTGTTACTCCGTTACCGGTGGACTTAACAACTCCGGCAAAATCAGATCCAAAGATGCGTGGAAACTTCGAACCGCTCATAAATTTTGCTACACCTCGTTTCACCTTATAATCCACAGGATTAATCGACACTGCCTTAACTTCAACGAGCAGCTGACCATTGCCGGCTGAAGGATCCTGAAAATCTCCATACTGAGACACTTCCGGTCCGCCATAGGCAGTTGAGTAATATGCTTTCATAATTTAATAATTGATTTAAAATTACAACAATAAACAGAAAATGGTACTGATTGTTCAGCTCGCGGATTTTACCATATCAGGCAGGCTGTGCGATTTCGTGGTGAAAAGCAAATGTATTATGTATTACAGGCGATTTGCAGGCATTGTTAAGTGTTTCGTGTTTCGTGTTTCAGATAGCTTTTCTGGTTTTTGTATTATCAGGTCAACTTGCTCAAAAGCTCTTTAATATCGAGGTTGATCTTTGAAAATGCAAACCACTTTTTACCAAGGTCTTTTAAGGAAGCTCCTATGTGATATATAACTGTATTGTCAATTATTAAAAACCTGTCGTGAGATTTGGCGAATGCTTTTATGTTGATAGCCGGATACTGGGCATTATATTTCACAAGATCAAGTTTTAACTGCTTCGAGGTATCTCTGGTGTATATTGTTGCAGAGACATTTTTATTTCTTTTTGCGAGTAACAAAAGTACACTTTCGTCAATATAATTATCAATGAGGATTATACTGCTCTTTGCTGACTTAATGATTCCTGACACAAATTTCCAGGCATCAAAGATCTGGCCGTCAAAGAAAATTCCTTTCTCCGGAAGAAGCGCCTGTTGAACCAGAGATTCTATATGCTTGTCGTGTTCATATACTTTCCGTTCAAGATTTTCAAGACGCTGGGTTATCACATATCCCTTTAGCAGATAGTATTTTAAAGTTTTAGTCGCCCAAATACGAAATTGAGTGCCTCTTTTTGATTTTACTCGATAGCCTACTGAAATAATAACATCGAGATTATAGTGCTTTGTTTTTCTTCTTACCTCCCTTTTGTTTTCAATTTGAACCTGTAAGAAATCCTTACAAGTTGAAATCATCTCCAACTCCTCTTCTTTATAAATATTTTTTATATGCAATGTAATGTTTTGCGGAGTCGTTTGCAGTAACTCTGCCATCTGCGCCTGTGTAAGCCAGACTGTATCGTCTTCAATGCGTACTTCAAGACTTATGGATTTATCTTCAGGCTGATATATTATTATTTCGTCTTTTTGCATATTCAATCTATAGTGTCTTCGATGGAATAAGCAAGCTGGTAGATTTCCAGGTCTTTATAACTGCTCATGATTTAGTCCTTTAGCACTTTTAACAAAAAGCGATGACAGTCAAATGTAATAAATTCTCAGATTATTTTCAACTGGTAAAATAATTAGTTCCATTTTAAAACAATTCCGGCTTGCAGGGCTAAGTCAGAGGTGATAGCGACGGAGCGGCGAAGGCTTGCGGTTTTGCGGTTCTGCAAGTCCGACCTGCATGACCTGCATGACTTGCACTACCTGCAAGACTTGCTTGACTCCTTCCCACAAGTCGCACGCCGCATGCCGTACACCCCACGCCACTTGCTGATTCAGGAAATGAAGGAGCACACAAAGAATTATTCAGAATGGAAAACACCTCAATGTTGTCGAAGATGCCGGATAACGCTTAAATATCTGAAATCATTTTGTCAAAATCTTCAACCGCTATAGCTTCGGATGTGGTAAAATTAATCCCTGTCAATTTGCTTATGGCTATGGAAGACTTCACTGCCTGCTCTGTACCCGGGAAAGTGGCAATGATGACAAGATCTTTTTCACCCAGTAATGCATAAATCGATCTAATTTCTCCACCATACTTTTGAATAAGTTTATTGGCCTTCTCAGTTCTGCTAGCGCTTATACCTTTTACCGCATCAGAGGTATATTTCCCAAATAAAAAATAAGTTGCCATTTTTAAACCTCCTTTTAATTAATATTTAATAGTATTTAATAAAGATAAAATCGATATTTTACATTTCTTGTAAAGATAACTAATAATTATCTGAAAGTCAATAGCTATTGGTCGGGATATAACCAGGGTTTTAATGGTTATTGTCAGACAATCTTGGCATTTGAATGTCCGTCATCAGCAGGTTAAGTGAAGGATAAGGTTGGTATGCGGATCGTTGATATGCTTTATCGCTTCAGGAGTGCTCATGATAACCAGTTTCACACCTTTGCGAACGGCGATCTTGCATACTTCATCCATTACCGGGAGGCTCGAACTATGGCCCGTCCCAATAATGAGACGCTTGCAATTCCAGGGGATATTCTCGTCCGGTGAGAGTGGTGTGTGCCCGAACATGTCGCTGTATTTTTTCGATTCTGCTTTCTTCCTCTTTTTAATCGAACCATTATCAATAATCACATCTTTCCCGTAGGTTTCTCCGTCAATCGTAATGGAT
>DATKXL010000063.1:0-5644 GCA_035529055.1 Bacteroidales bacterium | reverse complement strand
TATAGCTTGGTTCAGATTTTATGAGGAACTTAATGACTTTCTCCCTAAAGCCATGATAAATAAGTCTTTCGCCTATTCGTTTAGCGGCAATCCATCTGTAAAAGATGCCATTGAGGCTCTTAGGGTACCACATGTTGAGGTTGATTTAATTCTGGTAAACAGCTCTTCCGTTGATTTTTCTTATAAGCTTAAAAATGAAGATCATATTTCTGTTTACCCGGTTTTTGAAAGCTTTGATATTTCACCTGTTATTCGTTTAAGGGCAAAGCCCCTCAGGGAAATAAAATTTATTAATGACCTTCATCTGGGGAAACTCACAAGATATTTACGGCTCTGCGGTTTTAATGTATATTATCAGCATGATCTCACTGATAAGGAAATTATTAATAAGTCGGTAAATGATAAACTGGTCATTCTGACAAGAGATGTGGAGATGCTTAAAAACAGAAAGGTGACACACGGTTACTGGGTGCGATCACAGAAGTCTGAAGAACAGCTGAAAGAAGTGTTGATCAGGTTTGATCTTAAAGACCAGGTAAAACTTTTTACACGTTGTATGGAGTGCAACGGAATACTGCAGGAAGTTGCAAAGAATGACATCATGGACAGGCTAATGCCCAAAACAATAAAGTATTATGAAGAATTCAAAAAATGTCCGGATTGCGATCGGATCTACTGGGAGGGTTCCCATTATAAAAAAATGAAAGGATCTATTAATAAATTAATTCAAGTTACATGAAAAACAAAACTATTATCACAGTCATCATGCTGGGTTTATTGTTAATTATTTCACAATCAACTCCGGCCCAGTTACCGAAAGAAACTGAAGCCCAGAAAACTCAAAGAATGAAATGGTGGACCGATTCCCGGTTCGGGATGTTCATCCACTGGGGTTTGTATGCATTGCCTGCCCGTCATGAATGGGTAAAGAATTATGAGAGAATGACCAGTGAGCAATACCAGAAGTATTTTGAATTGTTTAATCCCGACCTTTATGATGCCCGTGAGTGGGCAAAAATGGCTAAGGCTGCCGGGATGAGATATGTTGTGCTCACGGCCAAGCATCATGAAGGCTTCTGCCTGTTCGATTCAAAATACACCGATTATAAATCCACAAATACTCCCTGCGGGAAAGATCTTATTAAAGAATATGTTGAAGCTTTCAGGGCAGAGGGGCTGAAGGTCGGGTTCTATTATTCACTGATCGACTGGCACCATCCCGATTATACGATCGACAGCCGCCATCCCCAGAGACAGGAATCTGACAGCGCCTATGCCAGACTTAATAAGGGCAGGGATATGAGCAGATACAGGGAATATATGAAAAACCAGGTAAGGGAGTTGCTCACAAATTATGGTGAAATAAGTATAATCTGGTTCGATTTCTCCTTCCCGGGTAAAAACGGCAAAGGACGTGCTGACTGGGATTCGGAAAATCTTTTAAAGCTTGCGCGTTCTCTTCAGCCCGGGATAATAGTTGACGATCGCCTCGATCTCCGTGACGTGGAGGGCGGATGGGATTTTACAACGCCTGAGCAGGTTAAAGTTGAAAAGTGGCCGGAAATCAATGGCAAAAGAGTTCCCTGGGAAACATGCCAGACTTTCTCAGGCTCATGGGGCTATTACAGGGATGAAACATCGTGGAAAAGTCCGGCACAGTTACTTGAGCTGCTGATTGAATCAGTAAGCAAAGGGGGTAACCTGTTGCTGAATGTAGGGCCGACAGCCAGGGGAGCTTTTGACTTCAGGGCAAAGGAGAGACTGAAAGCCATGGGTGACTGGTTGAAATATAACAACCGTTCAATTTATTATTGTACCGAGGCGCCTGCAGGATTTGTTGCTCCTGCGAATTCCCTGCTGACATATAATCCCGTGACCAGACGGCTTTTTATTCACCTGCTTGCTTACCCTATGGGGAGAGTCACCCTGAAAAATGCCGCTGATAAAGTCAAATATGTTCAGTTCCTTCATGATGCATCTGAGATCAGATTCACGGTCGGAAGAGATGATGCAAAAAACGACATTACACTTCAGCTGCCAATTCTGAAACCTCCGGTAGAGATACCTGTGTTGGAGGTTTATCTGAAGTAGGAAAGTCAGATACTTACCGAATCATACACTACAACACGTTCCCGCAGATCATGGCAATCCGCGATGAACTTTAGAAGTGTATGATTTTCTTTGTCATATTGCTCATATTTCGATTACCAGTATCGTATCTGTTTCATCTATGATTTCTTTTGGCAGGGAGACTGCTATACCGAAAGCATCCTGTTTAAATTTCAGCTTTACCCCGGTATTAAACTGAGTGATGTTTTTTACTTTTTTTCCGAAATCGGGGATTAGCAGGTTGAGATCCTCTGCATTAAGGATATGGACGAATACCTTGTTGGCTTTATGTGTTGTCACTCCCCATGTTCGTGGTGAAACCGGCCCTCCGCGGGTTCCGTAGATTGTCTCTCCATTCTTTTCCATCCATTTGCCGATCTCCTTCAGAGTATTGACAAACTCAGGCTGTATTTTTCCATCCGGCATAGGGCCTACATTTAGCAGGAAATTGGAGTTATAGCCGGCATCTTTTTTATCCCAGTGACCATCAAACCATATTCCGCCTATTTCACCATAGCTGGTAAGCAGTTCGGTAAGCTGCCCATCCATGAAATCGAGATATTTATACCAGTCGCCGCTGGCGGGACGCCCCGCTATCTGTCCTGTATTGCCGCGCGGGAAATAGTTCTCCTGGAACCAGTCGAGATGGGAATGATAGAAAAAGAGCTTTATTCCCTCTTTCTTACACTCTTCGGCAAGCATCTTTAATACATCTCACCGTCGCCCAGGATGCTGTAAACACCCCAGTGGACGAACATGCCGAACTTTGAATCCTGAAACCATTGACGGGCTTTAAGGTTTTCGGCCGAAGGAGTATAAGGGAGCTGTGCATTTGCCGTAAAAGCAAATGAAAATAACAATGGTAAGATTGATTTTTGGAGCATATCAATTAGAATTTAAAATGTGTAGAATAAAATAATGTAACTTAAAAAGGCTATTATCAGGTTCTGGAAATCATACTTCATTTATCGGGTTTGAATTTTTCTGTGATCAGTTCAGACCATTTCAGATCAAGTTCCTCAAGTGTTTTCAGCACGACATCAGCAGTGAAATAGAGCTTCTGCCAGTTTTTATCGGAGGGTACTATATGCCATGGTATCACATTGCATGTATTAATAATCCTTTCATATACAGCCATATACTCATCGAATTTCACTCGCGTGTCCCAGTCGCCATCCTTGTGTTTCCAGTGCTTTTCCTTAAGTTCAACCCGTTCCATAAGTCTTTCTTTCTGAGTCTCTTTTGAGACATTCATAAAGAATTTGAGAACTCTGGTTTCGTTATGCTCAAGCAGCTTCTCGAAATCGTTGATCAGTTTGTAACGCTTTTCGATGACCTCCGGAGGGATGAATTTTTCAACTGAAGGTACCAGGATATCTTCGTAATGTGAGCGGATAAAAATCTGCATATCGCCTTTACGGGGAACTACCTGGTGAACTCTCCAGAGGAAATCGTGAGCATATTCATTCTCGGTCGGTTTTTTAAAGCTGTGTATTTTAATTCCGATCGGATTACAGTATTTCAACAATCCTTTTGTAAGTCCGTCTTTCCCTGATGCATCTGTGCCCTGAAGCACAACAAGCATACTATATTTATTTTGTGCATACATCTTATGCTGAAGCTTCCCGATCTTCTTCAGCATTTTTTCTGTATCGGCCTCAGTCTTTTCCCTGTCCCATTCTTTATTAAAAGTGTGGTAATCGCTGATCTTGATTTTCATATTACTTTGATTTTAAAGTAGTTTAATGTTCTTTATTCCCTGAACCCCTTCAACATGGTTCTCCAACACTAAGATAAGAAGATTTTTATTCAAGAGATCCGACAACTTTCTCTACCTCATGCAGGATCTCACATGATTTTACCAGCTCTTTCATTACTGTGTGATCGGGATAAAGCGGTCTGTCGATATCAAGAAACTCAACATATTTCCTTATAACATCTTTTGCCTTCTGAACGCCTTCTCCGAATTTATACTCTTCCTTCCTGAAGTCAAGCGCCTGGGCTGCAGCCATAAACTCAATACCAAGTATCCCGAAAGCACAATCAAGTATCTGGTTGTTCTTTATGGCAGTGTTCATTCCCATAGATACAAAATCCTCCTGGTCGGCCGCTGCAGGAATTGATTGTATCGAAGCAGGTACTGACAGAATCCTCTGTTCAACTATGAGGGTATCGGCCGTATATTGGCTCAGCATCATTCCTGAGAACATACCTGCACCTTTCGTCAGGAAGTCCGGTAATCCAACACTCAGCGCCACGTTGTTCAGACGGTTCATTCTTCTTTCCGACATAACGCTTACCATTGTAATGCAGGCACCGGCCATATCCATTGGCACACAGACCGGTGATCCCTGGAAATTGGCGCCAGACAGCTGAATATTTTTATCGGGGAAGAAGATCGGGTTGTCGCCAACACCATTAAGTTCTATTTCAACCTGCGACCTGGCATAGTCGAGCATGTCGTGGGCAGAACCTATTACCTGTGGTGTTGATCTCATTGAATATGCATCCTGCACTTTTGATTTAACCCTTCCTTCCTTCAGATCGCCACCCGAAATACATTTATTAATTGCTTTTGCACTCCTTACGGCGCCTTTGAATCCTCTGACCTCATGGAGCAGAGGTGTGTAGGGTTTCATATTGGCTTTAAGGGCTTCGAGCGACATGGAGGCTGCTATCTCAGCCTGTTTAAGCCAGTTATTGGCATCGACCAGCCATATTGCGCTCATTGCCGTAAGCATATTTGACCCGTTGATAGCAGCCAGTCCGTCGCGTGCATGCAGACCCGGGACAGGGATCCCGGCTTTTTTCAACGCTTCGGATCCATCCAGCAGCTCTCCCTCATAATAGGCTTCCCCTTCGCCTAGAAGCAGTAATGCTATCTGCGACATTGGTGCCAGGTCGCCTGAAGCTCCCACCGAACCTTTCTGGCAAACAAACGGGGTAACGCCCCTATTGAGCATCTCAACAAGTGTTTCAGTGATCTCCAGCCGGTTTCCGGAGTTGCCGTGAGCATGAACATTAATCCTGCCCAGCATAGCGCCTCTTACGATCTCAACAGAGGCTGGTTCCCCGATTCCTGCAGCATGGTTATAGACCAGGTATCTCTGGAAATCCTTTATCTGATCATCGTTAAGAACCATCTCGGAGAACTCACCTATTCCGGTGTTTACACCATACATGATTTCGTGGGCTGCGATTTTTTTCTCGAGCATGGCTCGGCACTCATTAATTCGCTTTTTTGCATCAGGATGAAGTGCAACTTTTTGTCTGTAACGGGCTACATTGACAACATCATTTACAGCAAGGTGTTTACCGGTTATTATCAGCTTTTTCATGGATTATTTTTAATTATTGTTAAATGAAAATCAATTTCTTTGCCCCATCCCTAAAGGGTGGAAATTGATTTTGACTGCGTCGAGCTCATCCCGATAAATCGGGATTCGGTTCTTCACTCCCTTCAGGGTTGGGGCAATCGAAGAAAATGAAGGTTTTATTAGAAGAGATTGAATCCGGAGGGTTATCTACAGAGTCC
>DATKXL010000062.1:0-41555 GCA_035529055.1 Bacteroidales bacterium | reverse complement strand
TTATCTGTTAAACAAAAAAGGGGAAATTTGGTTGATTGGGATACTGGAATTACACTGTTTTAGCATTTTTTCCTGTGGTTGCAATCAGAACAAATTTTTCCACCATTCTATGATAGCACAAAGCAAATAAAAATAAACAAGAAAATCAATAAAAATGATGATTAATAATTCTGATCAAATTTCTAACCATTAGTCAGGTGCCTGAAAACTTCTTCCAGATTACTCTCCTTCTTCTGGAGCGAAAGCACGGTGAGATTGTTGTTTACGGCAAAAGAGAAGATTGCAGGACGAATATCTTCATCCCCGCCAGCCTCAAGGATCCAGGTTTTTTCCCTTATTTCCGTGACACTGCTGACTCCGGCAATTTTAATTAATTCCTGCTCGTCTGTTTCTTTATCAAACTCAACCTGTATGATCTGTTTTGGCTGCTTGATTTTTGAATATATATTGTTTTTTTCCTCGTTAGCCACAATCACACCCTTATCGATAATAATGACTCTGTCGCATATCGCTTCAACCTCCTGCATTATATGTGTTGAGAGCATCACGGTTTTATCTTTTCCGGTCTCTTTTATCAGGTTTCTGATCTCGACGATCTGATTGGGATCGAGTCCGGAAGTGGCTTCATCAAGTATCAGCACTTCAGGATTATGGATCAGTGCCTGGGCAAGTCCAACTCTTTGTCTGTAACCTTTTGAAAGAGAACCTATTTTCTTGTTTTGCTCAGGGGCAAGACCGGTAACGGCAATTATGCTGTTAACCGATTCCCTTTTTACGGATGACTTTTTTATATAGAATGAGGAGACAAAATTCAAATACTCCCTGACATACATTTCGGGATAGAGGGGATTGTTTTCAGGCAGATAACCAATTTTCTTTCTTACTTCCAGGTTGTCTGTCCCGGCTTCAAGCCCATTTACCTGCACTTTACCGGAAGAAGCAGGTATAAAGCCAGTAATGATCTTCATCATTGTTGATTTTCCGGCACCGTTGGGTCCCAGGAAACCGACAATCTCCCCTGTATTTACTTCGAAAGAGACATTGTCGAGAGCTTTCTGCCCGCTATAAAATTTCGTAACTTCCTGAACTACAATAGACATAAATCAACAATCATGAAAAAATTTACCGGTGCTAAGATAAAGCATTGAAGACTCATCTGCAAAATGTCATCTTACTGCCAGGGTACAAAATAAATATTTTGTTATGCATCTGATAATTTATGATTTCAAAATTGTTGTATTTTTATGACCTGTCAGCCAAAAATAAATGTTATGAGTACGATAAACCGCCGGAGTTTTCTTAAGACATCCCTGATGGGAGGAGTGGCAATTGCATATATTAATCCGATAAGAACCTTTGCTTCACCTGGGAGCCCGGGGGCATTTTCATCCCGGGTGGCTCTGACCACCGGAGATAACAGAGCAGATCTTGCATTTCGCGCTCTTCAGCCATTTGCAAAGCAGATAAAACAGGCTATTGGGGATAAACTCGTAATACTGAAACCAAATAATGTCAATATTGAAATTCAGTTAGCTTCAACTCATGTTGACACTCTTGAAGGGGCTCTGGAATTCCTGAAGTCGATTAATAAGCTAAAAAACACCGTTATTGCGGAATCAGCAGCTAATGGACCAACATTCGATGGCTTCAGTAATTTCGGATATAACCGTTTAGCGGATAAATATCAAATAAAATTGGTAGATCTTGACCAGGATAGATTTGATGTATTGTATGTTTTTGATGAGAAAGACTTCAAACCTCATCCGGTACGCATGTCAAGGTTAATGCTGAGCCCTGACAGCTATATAGTTTCTGTTGCCAGGATGAAAACCCACGACAGAGTATTAGCCACTTTATCTTTAAAAAATATTGTTTTCGGGGCTCCTGTTAAAGACATTGGTTTTGCTTATGGAGCGGCCAGAAAGCAGGGCACAAAAATAGATAAACCGATTGTGCATGGAAGCGGCTTCCGTGGCATCAATTATAACCTTTATGCTCTGGCACGGCAATTACATCTACATCTGGCAATCATTGATGGTTTTGAAGGAATGGAAGGGAATGGTCCTAACAACGGAACACCTGTTGATCACAGGATTTGCGTTGCAAGCACCGACTGGCTTGCTGCCGATCGTATAGGTATAGAACTTATGGGCATCGATTTTTCCAAAGTCGGATACCTGAATTATTGTGCACAAACTAATCTGGGAACAGCTGATTTAAGTCAGATTGAAATAGTGGGAGAGAGGCTCAGTGATCATATAAAATCGTATAAACTCAGTAAAAACATCGAATCTCAACTGGTCTGGATGAATCCTGTAACTACCTGAAGATAACCCAAACAATCCTGGTGATATGCAAAACCAGCTTCAGATTATTGCCGTAATGGTAATATATATTGCCTTTTTGATCTCCTGGGGAATATACCAGGGGCGGAAAGTCAAATCGGGCAGTGATTACACAATTGCAGGACGAAGATTACCCGGATGGGTTGCAGCTCTTTCGGAAAGGGCAACGGGAGAATCATCGTGGGCTTTACTTGGATTGCCCGGAGCTGCTTATGCCATGGGCCTTACGGAAATATGGACAGCACTGGGTTGCGTGGCAGGTATTATTACAGCATGGGTTTTTCTTGCCTGGCGGCTTCGTGAAGAGGCCGAGAAATATAATGTCACAACATTCACTGAATACATTTCTGTAAAGCATGGTGAAACCGGAAGATTACTGAGGCTGGTAAGCAGTTTTGCTATAGTATTTTTCTTTTTCTTCTATGTCGGGGCCCAGTTTCTGGGAGGAGGGAAAACACTTCATACTCTTTTTGGATTGAAACCCGGTATCGGTGTTCTTATCACCGCTGCAGTGATTGTACCTTACACCATCTATGGCGGATTCAGAAGCGTTGTCTATACAGATGTTGTACAAGCCATTGTGATGATAATTACCCTGATTGCCGGGCCGATTGTCGGAGTGATCTATATCATGAACGGTAATGGGAATTTTGCTGCAGATATTACTGAAGCGCTTGTAAAATCAGGAGATACATACACATCACTTACAGGTGCTGCCAAAGGTTTTGGTGCAGGGATGATTATAACGGGGGGATTCAGCTGGTTCTTCGGGTATCTCGGCGGGCAGCCCCAGTTAAGCATGAGGTTCATGGCTATCAGGGATTCAAATCAGGCCAGGAAGGCGCGTAATATCGGTATAGTATGGACAATTATTGCGTACATCGGAGCCCTGATGCTGGGCTGGATAGGGATCGCTATTTTCGGACCTGCAGGATTGAGCGATCCTGAATATGTGATGCCGAGTGTTATCCTTAAACTATTTCCCCCTGTTATAGCGGCAATTCTTATAACCGGGGCCATTGCGGCCATGATTTCAACAGCCGACTCACTGCTTATCCTGTCTGCAACCGAGCTTTCGGAAAGCCTTCAAAAAAAAGAGAACAGGACACTAAAGAGGCATCGAATAACAACAGGACTCATTGCCTTAATCGCCCTTGCATTGTCGTATGTTTCGCCCTCAAAGGTTATCTTCACGCTTGTAAGTTATGTATGGGCAGGCATAGGCTGCACTTTTTCTGTTGTTATTCTTTTCACACTATTCTGGCGAAAATTTCATGGCAGGGCAGCTTTAACCACCATAATAACAGGGATCCTTTTTACAATTGTCTGGATCAGCGGAGGAGCTGAACAACATTATAAAGTTACAGCTTCAAAAACAGAATTTCTGGTAAAACAGGGGATTATTGAGAACAGCGCAAAAGTGCTTCTTCTCGATATGGAAAATCTGAGATATGTAAATTCAACAAAATTTGATAATGCCTTAAAAAAGAAACTTGAAGATTATTATGATAGTACGAAGCTTTCTGTGATCACTTCCGCATATACTATAAAAGGGATTCCTGCCCGATTGACCACATTTCTTGTTTCGCTTCTTGTTGCAATCTTCGCCACTTTTATTATTCCTCCCGGAGATAAGAAAAATTAACCGTACATAAATTGACCTACTTTGGCAAATGATGCTTTGGGATTGACGCAGCAAACCGGGATCCTGGAACTGTTGGCAATAATATACTGTTCCGAAGCTCCAATAACATAATCAGCCATTGTGATATTCTTGGTGGTCATTATAAGAATAAGGTCGGCTTTTATACTGTGTGCAAAATCAATTGTCTGCTGGGCAAAACGGCCTCTCTTTACACTATGGATTTCATACTCTATATTGTTTTGTAAGAAATACTTAATAGCAAAGTTTAGATTTATATTGGTCTTGGTGACCAGGCTTCTATCGGTGGTGATCGTTTTCAGGATATGTACTTTTGAATCAAAATATTTTCCCATAAAAATTGCCATACCCATTTTCTCTTTGTTCTCAACGCTGAAATCAACAGGGAAAACAATATTATGGTACCTCTCCTGATCAGCAGGGGGTTCCTGGACAACAATAAAAGGAACTTTTGATTTTACAATAACTTTCAATGCCCAGCTTCCGGTTAGTTTTTGCATGCCTTTCATTCCGTGGGTGCCCATAACAACCAGACTGGCTTCCTTTGAATTGGCGAAGTCGGCGATTGCTGTGAAAATGCTACCCTTCGAAATATGGGATTGAACAGTAATGTTGTGCTTTCTGCCGTTTTCTTCAGCCAGGTGATTAAGAAGAGCTTTTTTCTCGCCTTCAGCTCTCGGTTTTATACCTGCATCCACAATATGCAAAAGGCAGATATCATTTCCGACCATCCGGCCTATTTTGACTGCATGTGCCAGGGCATATTCAGCAACAATAGTGAAATCCCAGGGCACAACTATGAGTTTTTTATGTTCTTCCATATTTCAATTATTTCAAATTATACTCAAAGTTATACAGATTTTGTTTATTATCAAACTAATAACGAGGCAGATTGTTAAACATTTAAATAACTTTAAATCGTACTAAATATTATCGGACAGGGGAAATAAATCTGATCAATAATAAGTATAGCACTAAAACATCACGATCCGAAATAAATGACCGGTTTTTCAGTTATTGAAAACACATGCCTGATGATGGGCTCATAAAATAATGGCGATTTGATGGAATTTTGCGGGCAACTATTTATTACTTTTGCGGGATAATTTTTGTTGAATAAGTGAGATTTATGAAAAGGACGAAGATAAAAGAGCTGCTGGACTCACCACAAAAGGGTATGGAAGTACTTGTAAAGGGCTGGGTGAGGACAAAAAGGGGGAATAAAAGTATCGTTTTTATAGCATTGAATGATGGCTCGACTATTAAAAATATACAGATTGTTACCGATACATCATCCTTTGATGAGAACTTTCTGAAAGATATCACTACCGGTGCATGCATATCGGTCACCGGTACACTCGTTGAATCGCAGGGGCAGGGGCAGAGTGTTGAAATAAATGCAAAAGAGATAGAACTTTACGGAAAGAGTGATGCCGAAACCTATCCTCTTCAGAAAAAAGGCCATTCAATGGAATTCCTCAGAGAGATTGCTCATCTGCGGTTCAGGACCAATACTTTCGGGGCTGTATTCAGGATAAGGCATGCCATAGCTTTTGCCATACATAAGTATTTTAATGACAAGGGATTTTTCTATCTGCATACCCCCATTATTACAGGAAGCGACGCTGAAGGAGCCGGAGAAATGTTTCATGTTACGACCCTCGACCTGAAAGATATCTCTCATAATGAAGACGGGAGTGTGAATTTCCGGGATGATTTTTTTGGAAAAGAGACCAATCTTACTGTATCCGGTCAGCTTGAGGGAGAGCTTGGTGCGCTTTCACTTGGTGATATCTATACATTCGGACCAACCTTCAGAGCAGAAAACTCAAATACTCCCCGTCATCTGGCAGAATTCTGGATGATTGAACCCGAAATGGCATTCTACGACATAAATGATAACATGGATCTTGCTGAGGATTTTGTCAAATACCTTATCAGCTACGCTCTTGATAACTGCCATGATGATCTTGATTTTCTGAACAGTATGATAGACAAAGGTCTGCTTGAGAGGCTCAGGTTTGTTCTTGCCAACGAGTTTGTGCGAATCACGTACTCTGAGGCCATAAGTATCCTGACAGCTTCAGGCAGGCAATGGGAATATCCGGTTGGCTGGGGCAGAGACCTTCAGGCTGAACATGAGAGGTATCTTGTTGAACAACATTTTAAGCGTCCTGTTATTTTAATCGATTACCCGAAAGAGATCAAGGCTTTTTATATGAAGCAGAATGATGACGGCAAAACAGTGAAAGCCATGGATGTCCTCTTCCCGGGGATTGGTGAGATTATTGGCGGTTCACAGAGAGAAGAGAGATATGATAAGCTGTTAGACCGCATAAGAGAGTTAAATTTACCCGAGAAAGATCTGTGGTGGTATCTGGAATCAAGAAAGTATGGAACCGCTCCTCACAGCGGCTTCGGTATGGGTTTCGAGAGACTGATATTATTTATAACCGGAATGTTGAATATCCGTGATGTGGTCCCGTTTCCACGAACACCCAAAAGTGCAGAGTTTTAATAAAGCAACATAATTATACCAGTTCTAAAAAGTAAGGATGTTAAACCAGAAGTTACAGCAGAAATTGCTGCAGAAGCTTTCTCCGCAGCAGATACAGATGATCAAGCTGCTGGAGGTCCCTACTTTGCAGATCGAGCAGCGTATAAAAAAAGAACTTGAAGAGAATCCTGCACTGGAAGAGGGATCAGAGGAGGAGGAAGATATTCGTGACGGGGAGGAGGAGGAACAATTTGAAGATAAGGATAAAGATCAGGAAGAATTTACGCTTGATGATTACATAGAGGATGATGAAATCCCCGAATACAGGCTTCAGTCAAATAACTATAGCAAAGAATATGAGAAGAGGGATGAAATCCCTTTTTCAATTGGTTCCTCTTTTAGTGAATATCTTGATTCACAGCTTGGTCTGAGAGAACTCACCGAAAAGCAAAAGGTGCTTGGTGAATATATCCTGGGCAATATTGATGAGGACGGTTATCTCAGGAGAGAGCTGATAAATATTGTTGACGATCTGGCATTCCTTCAGAATCTGACAACGACGGAGCAGGAGCTCGAAGAGGTGCTTGAAATAATTCAGGATCTTGATCCGCCCGGGATTGGTGCCCGAACACTCAAAGAGTGCCTTTTGATACAGCTTTCAAAAAAAGAGCACACACAACCGGCACTGAAAACTGCCTGTACAATTATTGATCTCTATTTTGAGGAGTTTTCAAAACGACACTATGATAAAATCGCCACTAAACTGGGGATTACGGAAAGTGACCTGAAATCGGCAATTGATGAGATATTAAAACTGAATCCCAAACCGGGAGGAGTTTACACTGATTCATTCAGCAAAACGGCTCAGTCGATTATTCCCGATTTTATACTTGAACTTACCGAAGATGGATTCGATCTGCATCTTAATTCAAGGAACCTTCCCGAACTTCGGCTCAGTACTGCTTACAACGAAATGCTGCACGCCTACAGCAAAGACAAAAGTCAGAAGAAGGAGATGAGGGATGCAATACTTTTTGTAAAACAGAAAATAGATTCGGCTAAATGGTTTATTGATGCAATAAAACAGAGACAAAACACACTTCTTCTGACAATGAATGCTATCATGAAGTATCAGGAGGAATATTTTATCGACGGTGATGAGACAAGGTTAAGACCAATGATTCTGAAGGATGTGGCAGAAATGACAGGGCTGGATATTTCAACTGTTTCAAGAGTCGCCAACAGTAAATATATACAGACCCATTTTGGGATATTCCCGTTAAAGTTCTTCTTCTCTGAAGGTCTTCAGACTGATAGCGGGGAAGAAGTATCAACGAGGGAGATAAAAAGAATCTTGCAGGATTGCATTGAAAATGAGCAAAAACGCAGACCTCTGACGGATGAAAGGCTTACCGATATACTTCAGGAAAAGGGTTATATGATAGCCCGCCGGACTGTTGCAAAATACCGTGAGCAACTTAATATTCCCGTTGCAAGATTGAGAAGGGAGATATAGTGTCTGAATCAGGATACTTTGAACAATATCTGTTAATAATTGACATGAATTTCAAACGTACTTAATGGCTGCTGCAAGGACAGATAATATACTCAATACGCTGGCAAATATTTTTTCGATTGTCTTTCATCCCCTGCTTATGCCATTGTATGGCTTAGTCATAATATTTTCGGCCCCGACAGTACTCGGGTATCTGCCCTTTACAGTAAAGAAAATCCTCTTTTTTATTGTTTTGATAAATAATGTATTGATTCCGCTTACATTAATGCCTTATCTGAGGTACAGGAATATAATCAGTTCATACAGTATAGAGGATAAGCAGGAAAGAATAACACCCCTGATGATAGTATCATTTTTGTACTGCATTACTTCTTTTATTGTATTCCGGTTCCAGCTTCCATTCTTTATTAAATCATTCACTCTTGCCTCTACATTACTGGTTATAGTGGTTGCAATTATTAACTTCTGGTGGAAAATATCAGTACATTCTGCAGCTGCAGGTGCACTCACAGGTATTGTAGTAATTCTTTCTTTCAAAATGTACACTCCTCTTACATGGTATCTGATCTCTGCAATATTAATGAGCGGTCTTGTACTTTCTTCAAGGTTAAGGCTTAATTCACACAACCCTCTCCAGGTATGGATCGGATTTCTGACAGGATTTGCGGTTTCAGGTCTTTTTATAGCATTGTTCTGACAGATCTGTCAAAGCTTCATCAAGAAGTTTCCTGCTTCTGGTGATTATTTCATCAGACCAGATTGCATTTGTCTCCGGAAGAGGGAAGTCAATCTTGAGGTTTTTCTGTGAGACTGTTTTAAACCAGCCTTTTTCTGCCAGGTACTCTGCAAGATACTCCTGCTCTGTCTGGCCTGGTGTCGGGATGAGTAAAGCACTGCGATTCAGACTTATAAGCTCCATAATTGTTGAGTAGCCCGACCGGGTGATTATGCTTCTGCTCCGGGTAATCATCTCCTTCATTTCAGAAGCCGGCAGATGGCTGTAAAAGGTCAGATTACCATTTTTATACACCTCTGCAGGCTTGCCCGGCCTGCCTTCGAGTATTACAGCCGGCAGCTTGCTTTCCTTAAAAACAGATATGACCTTTTTTTTAAGTATGCTTCTCTGAGGCTCAGGACCTGATAGTATAACAGTGTTATGCAGATATTTCCCGGAATTTCTCTGTACGGCTACAGTATCGTCTGTAAACCTTGATAATATGCCGATATATCTTGCATTTTCCGGCAGCTTTAATCCATGTGACAGCCTGCCTGAAATATTAAGTTCTCCTGGGAGGTCAGGGACAAAACAAAAAGTATATTTTTTAATGATCTGACGGTGCAGAAGAATTCCTGTCTTTTCAAATAACCTCAGGGCTTTTGGAAAAGGAATAAGCGGCATATGAGTGACATAAACAGAGGTAATCTTTTTATTCCACAGTCCGAAGCGATTATCGCTGATTACCATGTCGATGGAATAATCATGTATTAACCTCTTAAGCCTGAAATGATCCCGGATGATAAAATAGATAAGGAGAGGAGTCTTGAGAAAAAGGATCAGGTATTGAGGGATAAACCGCGAGTAGCCGGGGCTGAATCCGGGGAAGTCAATGCAGGATAATCCTGATACTTCGGTTTTGAAAAAGGAGAGATGTTCTTCTCCTGCCCCGATAAAGATTCTATTATTCATGTCACGGAGTTTGCAGGCCAGGGGGATCATCCTTCCTGCATGACCAAGGCCCCATTCGAGAGGACAGATCAGAATATTAAGATTTTTATTCAATTTCAGCTGGAAACACGGGTTTCAATGCCAAGTTTTCTAACCATTGAAGCTATCTTATTAAGTTCTTTTAACGGTACTTTGTGCAGCTCTCCGCCTTCAGGAGTATCTCTTGAAAATGTATAGATCATCACCTCTGAAGGTTTTATGATTTCAACAGCTTTCAGCCACACCTCAAGTTCTTCAGGGGTCGTATTATCAATTTTTTGTCCATTGCGTGTACCGCGAATAAAAAGTGTCTGAATGATAAGCTGCCCGTTAAATCTCTTAAGATTTTCGATCAGCTCTGTTAGTTTAACATTAACACGCGGCTGATTATGAACTTTAACAGTAAGGTCAAATCCTGAATCAAGTTTCAGAATATTCATATCGACTTTGAGAAGAGCTTCCTTTATTAAGGGAATCGTAATAGTTGTTGAGTTTGATAAAACAGCTATTTTTGCTTCAGGGAAGTACTTGTTTCTCAGTTCAATGCAATCATCAATAATCGCCGGGAATTCAGGATGAAGGGTCGGTTCACCATTTCCGGCAAATGTAATAACATCGGGCGGCTGATTCTTTTCTTTCATTGATGATAGTTTGCTTTCAAGGGCGCTGTAAACTTCTTCGCGGCGGGGGAACAAAATATCAATAATCTTTATATCAGATGTCCAGCCACATTCACAATATATGCAACTGAAATTGCAAACCTTTTTTGTGGCAGGTAATAAATTAATCCCCAAAGAATTACCCAGCCTTCTGCTTCTTACGGGTCCGAAAATGATTTTATCAAACAGAAATGTTGCCATACTGCTTTCCTTTCAGCCGGCTCAAAAATAATAAAATTTACAGAAGCCTTCTGATATTGCTTTCAGGAAGTAATTTCATATTTTTCATGTCGATATTTTCCAGAAGGAGTAATCCTGGTCTTTTTCCGGGTTCGATCGTGCCATACAATTTGTCCTCTCCGAAAGCCCTGGCTCCATTAAGTGTCGCCCAACGGATCATCTCTGACAGAGTAATCGACGGAAAATAATCCTGAAGGATTTTAAGTTCAGACAAAATGCATAGTTTATCATTTGAGGCAAGACTGTCAGTACCTATCACTATATCGCAATCTTCGGAGATAAGCATTTCCACAGGGGCTATTTTATTCTCAATATAAAGATTGGAAGCCGGACAAAGACACCAGTAGGTATTCCCCCTTTTTTTAACATCTCTTACACTTAACCTGTCGGCGAATATATTATGAACAAGGATCAGGTTTCCAGACGAAGTAACCTCATTCATTACTGCATCAGAATGATTTTCAGGTGTTTCGGGGTTGCTGACCAGTAATCCGGCTTCTTCATACGATTTTATCAGATTGCCTGAGTGATCGGACAGAAAGGAAATTTCTGCTTCTGTTTCAAAGAAATGAATTGATGTTACCCTGTTGTTTCCCGTTTTTTCCCTCAGAAGTCTGAACAATGGCAATGATAATGAATAAACTGAGTGCGGCACCAACCAGAAAGGAAGACTTTTTTCTTCTGCCTCCTGTGCAACTTTAATTATTTCATCCATCCTCCGGCCTGCCTTTTCCGGATCAACTCCGAAAACTTCAATAAGGGAAATATAACTGATCCTGCTCTTTTTTTTGAAATCAAAGGTTATTGGTGTATTGCAAATATCGCCACATAATACTATGCCTTCCCTATACATCTCCTCATCGGCTGAATAAATTGATGATAGGGCACCCGGACTATTATGATCCCTGTTATTCCGTACCAGTCTTATGAATTCCGGCAATCCCTGCTCTTTTGGAATAAAGCTCTTTAAATGAGAAAGTTCAAGATGGCAATGACAATTTACAAATCCCGGAACAATAACCCCGTTATGGAATTCAACAGATTCTTTCTCTTTCAGGTCACCGGCCGTATCCTCAATATTTAAGATCGTTCCGTTGTCATCACATGTTATAATGCCTCTTTTCAGGGGAGCTCCTGCATTCGTTAAAATTATTTGAGATGAGAGGTGTTTCATTATTCAATTCGGCCGCTCAAAAGTGAAATCTTTTCAATTCTGCTGTGTTTCCCGAGGTTTGCAGGTAAATTCTCATAATCAATGAACCAGCCGTTCAGACTTAACCGGGATGTATCCGTAATGTTTTTGGTCATAATGTAGGTATGCCTCCGGCCATCTTTAATAAAAGCAATCGTTGAAAAGTAATCCCTCTTTCCTGTTCTGGTACTGTCGGGATGGGAGAGAAAAACTCCTGTACGCGGATTAAATGACTCATCGTCAGGATAGATTGTGAGGGTAAACCTGAAAGAATATATTCCGGTATGTTTTACGGGTACCTCGAACCAGACACTGTCGGCAGGGGAGAAAGGTGAGTGTGAGTAGTGGTTTTTCCCAGGCCAAAGGTTTATTTCCTTTGGCATTTCATAGGGATTTTCCTTTTCCAGTCCTGACTCTATTTCACTTAATCTGCCGAGTACTTTATCATATATTTTAATAAGCTGATCAGGTTGCCTTATGAAATAAAACCTCATTGTTTTGTCCATTGCCTCTTTGGTGTAACCGTATTTCTCTATTATATCGATATAAGTCGAAACCGAATCTTTTTGTGAATACAGATAACGGATTTTTGGAAGTGAGAGGAGACCGTCAGCGATATGCATATCAGTAAGAATGGGAATAAGATCTTTTTCTGGTATGGTATTTCTATGGTCCGCTTTATTTTTTCTGCCAGAGCAAGAAAATATCACCATTGACAAAAAGGCAAATAACAGGATAATATTTCGGATCATAAAACTCTTTAAATTAAGGTTTTTCTAATTTTTCTTAAGATATTTTTTTGTCAGGTACCTTACGGGATACCATGCTGCCCAATATCCTATCAGAAGCACGGTTGCGGGGACGATAATAAAATCCTTAATTTTCATCACAACCGGGTAGGAATCGATTATCAACGAATCGCTCTGAAGTTTGATGAGTCCGTATTCCTTCTGCAGAAAGCATATTAAGAATCCAAGCAGCACACCGGCAAATGCCCCTATTATCGAAATCATCCATCCTTCAAAAATAAAGATCTTCCTTATGAGATCATTATTTGCACCGAGGCTTTTCAATATCTCAATATCCCGTTCTTTTTCAATAATCAGCATGGTCAGAGAGCCGATGATATTAAATGATGCAATAATAAGGATAAAGGTAAGGATAAAGAAAATCGCCAGGCGTTCGGAACGCATCACTTTATAAAAGATCTCCTGTTGCTCATACCTGTTCTGCACAATGAATCCGTTCCCGAATATTTTCGAAATATCCTTCTGCACATTTGCCTCATCAGCCAGGTCATTGAATTTTATTTCAATTGAACTAACTTCCGTATCATATTCAAGCAAATCGCGGGCAAAGTCAATTGGCACATAAACATATTTAGAGTCATACTCCTGTTCAACCTGAAAGATACCTGAAGGGAAAATAAATTTCCGCACGAACGCATTTTCAGGATTCAGGTTAGCGCTTCCGGTTCTCCTTGGTACATAGATATTCAATGGGGTTATAAAATTGATGTTTAGTCCGAGATAACGTGCAATTCCTATTCCCGGAACAGCGAAGGGCCTCTCCTTGTCTGATTTGAGCAAAAACTCCCCATCCCATAAAGTACTGTCGATACCTGTTACGCATGCATAATTTTCATCCACTCCTTTTATTGTTGCAATGTATTGTCTCTCACCGTATTTAAGAAGTGCATTTTCCTCTAATGCAAGTGAATAACAGGATACTCCTTCAACTTTTGCAAGAAGAGCGAGCTTAGCCGGTTCGGCCTGAAAAGTTTTTCCTTCGGCAGCAGTGATTTTAAGATGTGGATCGAAGGTATTGAAGATCGACTGAACCAGAGTCTCCAGTCCGTTAAATACTGACAGGACAATAATAAGCGCCATGGTCCCGACAGTAACACCGGCAACCGAGACCGCAGAGATAACATTTATTGCGTTTCTCGATTTGCGGGCAAAGAGATATCTTCGGGCGATATATAATGAAAGCTTCACCTTTCCTGTTTTTCAGCCATAACCAGTAATCCGGTTCCGGTTTTATGGATTAAATTAAGATCAAAAATGTTAAGTATTACCGAAACAGGGAAAAAAATCATATAATAAAAGGGCAGAATAATGAAAAACAACCTGGAAATATTTAACATTCTGACAGGATATTTAATTGAAATATGCCATGAAATATTTCCGGGTTTCCCATAAGTGTATGTCGCTTTAATGTTTCTGAATCCTGCTGATGTAAGTTTCTCTGTAATTTCTCCGATACCGTAACCATCGCGTACATGCTCGTCGATGAAAGAGGACTCATTGTCATCATGAACATCGGAACCTCCCTGATCGGAAGGTGTAGAGATTAAAATAAGACCATTCTTTTTCAGGGAGTTATACAGGTTTTTAAATACCACCTCATCTTCTTTGATATGTTCCATCACATCAACTGACAGAATAATATCATAACGGTCCCTTTCAGAAAAGCTGATAAGGTCAGCTGTTTCAAAAGAAACCCTCTCTGATAATCCGGCTTTTTTGAAGAACCTTGTGCAATCCTCAACATGCTGACTATTTATATCAAGGCCTTTGATTTTCCATCCTTTGTTCATTCGTGATGTCCCCCATGTGTACTGGCCCAGTCCTGAACCTGCATCCAGAACATTGGCTTCACCGGGGAATAAGAGCGTAATTTTTTTTAAAGCTTTTCTGACATGCCAGCTCCTGAGAAGAAGAAGATCGAGAAGAAAATAGAGACTTTTTCCCAGAAAGAGAGGTCCGGTAAAAAACCTTCCCAATGATTTCTTGATAGGTTCGTACTCCATTTATATCTCAGGATTTCAGAAGCTTTTCAATCTTTTCGATATAATCAAGGCTGTCGTCAATGTAAAATGCTATTTCCGGGACTACGCGAAGCTGAGATCTTATCTTGTGGCCCAGATCATATCTTATTTTTGTAGTATGCTCCTGGATAAGGTGGAGATTACCATCCTTATTGTCTGAAGGGAAGATGCTTATATAAACCTTTGCAAAAGAGAGATCGGGGCTTACTCTGACCCGTGTTATTGAAATCATCTTTCCTGCAACAATCTCATTGCCCTTTTTTAGAAAAATATCAGCCAGCTCTTTCTGGATTAATCTTGATACTTTTTTCTGTCTTGTCGATTCCATGGCCTTTTCTGTATTCATCCGGCAAAGGTACGATTTTTCAGGGAATTGTTATCAGATCACATGCCACTCTCTGGTGGTGGATTTTAAGAGAAGCTCCTGGAGGATGGGTTAGTTTTTGAAAAAAGAATTAGCTTTGCACGGAAATTTTATTGAAAAGGGAAATGGAGATTGTTGTCAGTGGAATAAGATCTACAGGAAACCTGCACCTGGGTAACTATTTTGGTGCCATAAAGAACTTTCTTAAAATGCAGAAAGAAAACAAGTGTTATTTCTTTATTGCTGATTATCATGCGCTCACAACTCATCCAAAACCCAACGACCTGCATGGCAATATCAGGCAGGTGATGGCTGAATACCTTGCCTGCGGTATAGATCCGGAGATCGCAACAGTTTTTATTCAAAGCGATGTTCCTGAAGTAACTGAGTTATATTTATTATTAAATATGAATGCTTACGTTGGTGAGCTTGAGAGAACAACCTCATTCAAGGAAAAGATACGAAACCAGCCTGATAATATAAATGCGGGGTTACTTACTTATCCGGTTCTTATGGCAGCCGATATAATTATTCATAAGGCCAACAAGGTACCTGTCGGCAAAGACCAGGAACAGCATCTTGAAATGACCAGAAGATTTGCCAGAAGATTCAACATGATGTATGAAGTTGATTATTTTCCTCTACCTGATGCATATAATTTCGGGAAGAAACTTATAAAAATTCCTGGTCTGGATGGAACGGGAAAGATGGGAAAAAGCGAAGGGAACGGGATATTTCTTGCTGATACGCCACAGGAAATTAGAAAAAAAGTTATGCGGGCTGTTACGGACACCGGTCCCTCAGAACCAAACCAGGAGCCATCAGAACCTGTAAAGAATCTTTTCACTATAATGAAAGTTGTTTCGGACCCTTCTACCGTTAAATATTTCACAGATAAGCATGCCACATGCGAAATTCGATATGGCGAAATGAAAAAGCAGCTTGCCGAAGATATTATAAGGGTTACTGAACCTATCCGTGTCAGAATTAATGAGATCGTGGCTGACAGGAAATACATGGCGAAAGTTGTATCAGAGGGTGCTGCAAAAGCAAGGGAAAGCGCTTCAGCAACAATAAGGGAGGTGCGCGAAATAATCGGGTACAAAACATTTTAAGGAATAATAAAAGCCAGGCTTTTGACCTGGCTGCCCTGAAGAATCAAGTATATGATTGAGATTGCCTGTGTACTATACAGATCAAATTGCGTGCCAAAAAATTGCAGATCCTTCAGGAATAAATCTAAATGACAACCCTTAGCGAGAAAATGAAGTTTCTTCCGGGAGCTGCTATGCCCGATGAATAAGGTCTGTAGCGGTGGTTAAGAATATTTTCAACCCCTGCATTTACAACTAACCGGCTTAACAGGTTATATGATAATTTGACATTAAGGGTAAACCAGCCGGGAGACCATGGTTTCCCATTTTTATCAGCAGCATACAGGTAGGGTTTTTCAATTTCGGAGGGAGGCATTTTTGAATATTTTTTTGCCCCGTTATAATTTGAGTAAAAATCAGTCTTAAGTTTTGAATATTCCAGAATAAAATGAGTTGAACCAAACAAAGGGGCCGCATGCCTGAGGGGCACTCCATTATTCTCCTTTCCTTCTGTAATATTAAGTGTTGTTTTTATCAGGTAATACTCGCCAACCTTGGCCTGCAGATTTATATGAAATCCGTAAACATGAGCTGATCCTGCGTTTGTAATCGCTTCGACTTTACTCAGTTCACCCGAATAAGCTATGGAATCCATCCCGTCAAAGAGAAAATTATGACGTATCATTGCATTATGTAACCATGTATAATATCCCGTGACATCGAGATGAAAAATCTTACCAAGATCTTTTGAAATACCAAGGTCAGCATTATAAGCATATTCAGGTTTAAGGTCAGGATTTGGCACAACAACAATCCCCGGAGCAGAATCAAAGATCTTACCGGCATCATCAAGGTTAGGTGCCCTGAAACCTGTTGACAAATTCAGGTTGAACTGAAGATTTTCACCCGGCCGGAACACTGCGCCTGCAGATCCGGTGAGTGCTCCATTTGATATTGATATTGCAGTAAAAGGGAAATTAAAGAAAGAGTTATCGCGGATTGTGGAATTAAGGCTTACATGGTTATACCTTAATCCTGTATTTAATGATATTTTTTCTGTCAGATTATTTTTATATCCGGCATAAAATGCGTAACTTAGATAGTTATTGATGCCATTGGGATACCTTGAACCGGTCGGAATTGCTGCTAATGTCATAATATCCCGGATCTGACCATCTGAATTAATATTGTTGACCACAACTTCGGATCCGTAATAAACTAATGCCTTCTCTTTCCCGAACTTCTTATCGAAATCGAGATTAAAAGAGAGGATTGACAGTTTTTCGAATTGCTCGTTTCCGGTTGTTTTACCAAAGCCTCTTTCATGTCTGCTCTCTTCATAAAGCTGGTGGGCAGCTATAAATCTCGCCTCATCAAATACCCTGGTCTTTTTACTGAGGGTCATTTGAAGGTTATTCATCATCCATATTTGAGGCCCGTAATACCATTCTGCATATCTCAACATCCCCGCTCTGTACTGTATAAGCCTGTCGTAACGGGGGACATCAGATAGTCTGGAGTAATGGTTGGCATAGACTATATCGATATTGTCAGAAATTTTGAGCCTTAGCTTATTTATTATGTTGATCTGGCTGTAACCTGAGCTGATCTGAATCCTGGGATCAGGATTTTGAATAATGGAATCTCTGTCCCCAAACCGTTCTACATATTCAGGACGAAGGTAACTGTCATTTCTTCGTGCCCCCATTTTAAGATCGTCGTAATCTGACAGGGTTAATCCTGACATGAAAGCCATTCTTTTACTCCCGATGTTAAAATCGAGGTGAACTGTTTTTTCCCGGGCTGCGGAAGAAAATCGTGAAAAGGCATCGGCTTTGAAATATAACTTTTCTCCTGTCGATAAAAGAGCTTTTTTAGTATGAAAATCCATTACGCCACCAATTGCATCGCTCCCGTAAACAGTAGCTCCTGGCCCGAAAATAATCTCTGTGGATTCCAGAGATGAGGGATCCAGGGAAATTACATTCTGTATATTGCCTTCCCGATAGATAGCATTATTCATTCTCACCCCGTCCACCACAATAAGAATACGGTTAGTTGCGAAACCCCTTATCATTGGACTTCCCCCTCCAAGCTGGCTCTTCTGAATATATACCTCGTCGGAAATACCGAGCAGATCGGCTGCTGTCTGCGGATTCTGCAGCTCCACAGAAGGTTTAAGTACAGTGGTTATCTTATTCGGGACCTCATTTCTGTTTTGTTCCCACTTGTTTGCCGATATAACAAATTCTTCAATGGCAAAAATCTTTCTTGTAAGCCTGATCTCGAATCCCATCTTTCTTATCTCATCGTAAGTCAGACATATCCGGGCATAAGTAAAATGATGAAAACAGATCGTTTCCTTTTCACCGAAAAGTGAAATATCAACTTTCCCTGAGCGGTTTGTATAGATGAATTTTGTGTTTGATTCATTCAGCACTGCCACATCAGGAATAGGCTTAAGATCTTCATGATCAACAACTGTAATGGTTTGAGATAAACCAGAAAATGCTGCAAAAAGCATCAGTATGCCGGTCAATAATAAGTCTCTCATTTCAGGATGTTGTATTCAAATCCTAAAATTAACAAAGTTATTTTAAACGAATTGGTTAACAGTGTGTTATTTAACAGGTTTATAAATAGTCCTTTGTTAATATCTGACAGGCAAGTATTACCTTTTATTTTTTAATTTTGAAATTCAATAAATATAAATATCTGAGAGTGGGAAAGCGGGTCACAATTATTTCACTTATTATTTTAATCTCCGGTTTGGTTGTTCTGGCATATTTTCTTAATCAGGGCAGGAAGAGTCTCTTAACTGATCCTTATAAGGCAATAGTACCTGATGCCTGTTTTGTGATCGAAACATCAGATTTTCAAAACTTTATTAATTCTCTTGCAGCGGAGAAAGGACTCTTTGGCGAGATTGCAAAAGTAAAGGAATTTGATATATATAACCTTAAGATTAAGTATCTGGCAGATAAGCTTAATCAGGAAGGGTACAAAAGAATCTCAGGAGGAGGCATAACAGTATTGTCGTTGCATCTTGCCGGGCAGCGCAATCTTGCCACCCTTCTTTCGATGACCATCCCTGCTGAAATAAGATTGCGCCATGTGAAAGATGTTCTGCGTGAATCGGGGATTACCGGAATTGCTGAAAAAAACCTTAACGGAAAAAAACTGCTTGAACTGCCTTATGCCATCGGGGGAAAGAATGATACAGCTTTCATTGCAGTCAGCTCAGGTTTGCTGATATGCAGTACTTCATGGAGGCTGTTCAGGAATAGCTTATCACAAATCGAACTTGGGAATGATATAAGAAATATGCCGGGATTTAACAGGATCCTCCTTACATCGGGCAGGGATGCAGACAAAATATTCCTTGTTTTCAGGAACCTTCCGGAACTGGTAAAGACAATTCTTGGCGTTAAAGGCAAAGGGATTGAAACCAAAATAGAAAAGCTTGCAGGAAGCGCCGGAGGTGATATCTACCTTAATGAAGACGGGGTTACCTTAAGCGGTTATACAGAAAGTATTGATCCGACGGATTATCTTTACAAATATAAGGCGGTCGAACCTGCATCTTTTCAAACTTATAAAGTTCTTCCATCCGCAACTGTTCTTTTTGAATCTCTTGTGACGACAAAAGAAATTCCCGGGAGAAAAGCTGATCCTTCAGAATCCGGGTGGGCTAATGAGCTTGCTGATAAACTCTTGCCATATATCGGATTTGAGATTACAAAGGCTTATGTGGAGATTAAAAACAGACCTGCAGATGAAAATTCTCTGGTTATTTATAAGCTAAGTAACCGGGTCCAGTGTGAACAGATTTTTCTGGCAAGTCTGAATTCAGAAGCGGACCGCAGCTTCTTCCAACCTGATGATCAGACAAGAATCCCGGTTTACTTTACTTCTGATACCGGCCTGCACTCAATTCTGGCACCAGGTTTCGCTCCGGGATTTGTCGATTCGTATTATACTTTTTATGATAATTACATGGTTACAGGAAATTCCTACGTTACAGTTTCCAGATTCTTATATGATAATCTGCTCAACAAAACCCTGGCCAATGATCTTAATTACCGTGATTTTGAAAGTACTCTGCCAAGCCGGGCGGGCTACTTCTTCTTCTGTATTCCCTCACGCATTACCGACTATCTTACAGGATTTCTTAATGACGACATTATAAAAGGACTCAGAGCGAACAGGAATTCACTTGATAAAATTCAGGCAGCCGGTTATCAGTTTGCATCAAGCAACGGGATGTTATATAATAGCTTGTCGGTCAGATTTAAAGATGAAGTAAGGGAAGAGTCCACAACAGAATGGGAAACTCTACTCGACACAATTGCAAGTATTAAGCCCTTCTTTTTCACAAATCATAACACAGGGGCAAAAGAGATCTTTGTACAGGACATGAAGAATAATGCATACCTGATAAACAAAGCAGGCCGGGTTTTGTGGAAAGTACCATTAAAAGAGCGTACTGCCGGTGCTGTTTATATGATAGACTATTTCAGGAACGGGAAATATCAGCTGCTGTTTTCCGGTAAAAACAATCTTCATCTGCTTGACAGAAACGGGAATTATGTTGACAGATATCCGATTAAGCTCAGATCGCCTGCAACCAATTCCCTTGCCCTGTTTGATTATGATAACAACCGTGATTACAGGATTCTTATTGCTGGTGAGGACAAAATGGTATATGCGTATGATAAGGCAGGAAGTGTTGTAAAGGGATGGAATCCATTCAGAACAGCAGGATATGTTAAATCTGAGATCGGATTCTTCAGGGTTTCAGGTAAGGATTACCTCCTGGTTGCAGATGAGTCTTCAATTTATTTTCTTGACCGTAAAGGCAATATCAGACTTAATCCCAGGGAAGCTGTAATTAAGGCAGCAGGATCAGGAATGAGGTTAAGCAAAGGCTCCGAACCCTCAATAATTTGTACTTCCCCTGATGGAACTGTTCAGCAAGTCTTCTTCGATGGAAGCGTAAGGAAATTCTCCATCAGACAGTTCACCATTGACCACTCTTTCGATATTTTTGACGTAGATAGCGATGGTTTTGATGAGTATATTTTTATTGATAAAGACACATTGTATCTTTACGACCATGACAGGAAAGAGCTATTTAAAAGGGATTTTGGGTCTGAAAACCTTGGAGGACCGATTAATTTTGTCTTCTCTTCAACGGATAAAAAAATCGGGGTTGTCGATATGAATAAGAAACTGATTTACCTGATAGATAAGAACGGAAAGACCATGAATGGATTTCCGTTGAGAGGAGCGTCAATGTTCTCAATTGGCAAATTGTCGGAAAAGAGCGGATGGCATCTTATCGTTGGCGGCACCGACAGGTTTCTTTATAATTACAAGCTTGAAACAGATATTAAATAAATTTAGGTTTTGGTTACAGAATTTAAAAAGGAGCAGTTAAGATTGGTAACTGCCGGAACTGAAAATAAGAAAAGAAATGGTTTTATTAATTCGGTTTGTTTTAGTCAGTATAATAGTATATTTGATTATCAGGTCATTTGCCAGGTTCTTTGAAGAACAGAAAAGGACATCGCAACACCGTCAGGAAGATGATAATAAGGGCAAGGCAAAAAACAAGGGGGTATCCAAAGAGGTAGGAGAATTTATTGACTACGAAGAGGTAGATTAAGAGTAGCCTGTTGTTAATTATTTAACAACTGATCGTATTTGCCTGGCAAGAGCATTTGCAAATACAAAATCGTTAAGAGTAGTGCAATCGGAATGAAGAATTTCATCTTTATTCCCTTCCCAGCATTTAATACCGTCACTGATAAACAGAATCTTTTCCCCGATCTTCATCACCGAATTCATATCATGAGTATTTACAATTGTTGTCATACAATACTCTTCGGTAAGCTCTTTTATCAGCTCATCAATAAGTATGGTAGTTATCGGGTCAAGTCCTGAATTTGGTTCATCACAGAGGAGGTACTTTGGATTCAGTGCGATTGCTCTTGCAATCGCAACTCTTTTTCTCATCCCGCCTGAGAGCTCTGACGGGAAGAGGTTATTTGCATTAAGAATATCAACTCTTTTAAGGCAGAAATTTACACGATCTATCTTTTCTTCAGAGCTTTTATCAGTGAACATGTCAAGAGGGAACCTTACATTCTGTTCAGCTGTCAGGGAATCAAACAGAGCGCTTCCCTGAAAAAGCATGCCTATTTCCTTACGGATATCTTTTCTGGCATTGAAATCAAGAGTACAAAAATTACTATCACCATACCATATTTCTCCGCTGTCAACCTCATGAAGTCCGACAATTGACTTTAGCAGCACTGTCTTGCCTGAGCCGCTTCTGCCGATTATCAGGTTTGTTTTACCGGGTTCAAATGTTACCGAGATATCGCTCAGGACGTTATTGCCGTTAAAGGACTTAAACAAATTTCTGACCTTTATCATGACAGCAGCAGTTGAGTGAGTATTACGTTAAACAGAAGTATAAGAACACTGCTATAGACCACTGCTTTTGTACTGGCTCGTCCTACCTCAAGCGACCCTCCTTCAACATAGTATCCCTGGAAGGAAGAGACACTGGCAATAATAAAAGCAAAAAACAATGTCTTTATCAATGAATAGGTGATGTAATAGGGGATAAAGGCATACTGAATTCCATAAATAAAGTCTTCTGAAGTTATAACCCCGGCCATGGTTCCTGCTATCCATCCTCCGAATATTCCTACAATGATGCTGATCAGCGTTAGGAAGGGATTAAAAAGGAGTGTTGCGATTATTTTGGGAAGGATAAGGTATGATGCAGAGTTAACGCCCATTATCTCAAGTGCATCTATCTGTTCTGTTACTCTCATGGTTCCAATTTCGGATGCAATATTCGATCCCACTTTCCCTGCAAGAATAAGAGCTGCGACAGTGGATGAGAATTCCAGTATCATTGAATCACGGCAGCCAAGGCCGATAAGATAAGTAGGATAAATGGGGTTTTCTGTATTATAAGCCGTCTGAAGTGTAATCACAGCTCCCATGAAGAAAGAAATAATTGTGATGATCCCAACTGAATTAAGTCCAAGGAAAACAAATTCCCGCATAGTTTGTTTGTAATAAATTACAGGTTTTTCAGGTTTTGAAAAGACCTTCTTCAGGAGGATAAAATAACGACCGACCTGGGTTAGAAACTTAAACATGTAAAAATTGTATAAAAGGCTAAAATTACTAATATTTACGGTATTTCCTTCACAGAGGTTTTAAAACCGGAATGCATAAATAACTATATTTGCATAAAAAAAATCAGCTTCAAAATTTTACTTATGGATAACAGATATGTTATTATAATGGCTGGCGGAGCCGGGACTCGTTTCTGGCCGTTAAGCCGTCGTGAAAAACCGAAACAGTTTCTTGATATAATGGGCATTGGCGAGACTCTTATCCAGCAGACTTTCAGACGTTTTAAATCAATATGCCGGGAAGAGAATATTTATATTGTTACAAATGCAGAACATAAGGATACTGTTAATGAACAATTAGACATAAATCCTGCAAATATCCTGGCTGAACCCTTTCGGCGAAATACGGCTCCGTGTCTTGCATACGGGACCTTCAGGATACTAAAGGAGAATCCTGATGCAGTAATTGCAGTAACACCGGCTGATCATCATATAATTAAAGAAGAAAAATTTGCCAGGGTTATACTTAAAAGTTTTGAGTTTGCGGAAAAAAATAACGCACTTCTGACTCTCGGTATCAAACCCGACAGACCTGAAACAGGTTATGGGTATATACAGGCTGATCAGAAAAAACCTGTTGAGGGGTATGATAATCTGATGAAAGTCAAAACCTTTACTGAAAAGCCTGATCTTGAGCTTGCAAGAGTATTCCTCGAGAGTGGGGATTTTTACTGGAACTCCGGCATCTTTATCTGGAATATCAAATCAATCTTAGCAGCATTTGAAAGGCATCTTCCTGACATTTTTTCAGCCTTTGATGAAGGAAGAAAAGTCTACGGGACAAAACTGGAAAATAAGTTCATCAATAAAACATATTCTGAATGTAAAAACATTTCCATAGACTATGGCATAATGGAGAAAGCCGATAATGTTTATGTCATGTTCACTGACATCGGCTGGTCTGATCTTGGAACATGGAGCTCTTTATATGAACATTCAAAACTTGATAAAAAGGGTAATGTCAGGCTGAGAGGAGAAATATTTTCATACGACAGCAAAGGCAATATCTTTAATATTTCACCGGGGAAAGTTGCTGTTATTCAAGGGCTCAGGGATTATATTGTAGTCGAATCAGATGATGTCCTGCTGATCGTTAAGAAGGAGGAGGAGCAGAACATCAAGAATTATCTTGAAGACGTAAAGAAAGAGACAAAAGATAAATATATGTAGAAAAAAAGAGGTTATCGATCAGATAACCTCTTTTTTAAGACAATTTCCGTTAGTATTCCCAGAGATCATGCTCAAAGTTGAAGAGTTCTGTTTTGATGCGTTCAGCTTCGAAAAGCGTATATTTACCCAGGGTATATTCATTAATCTGCCGGTCGTCGTAAACATTTGATTCCCCAAAAATTATACTACCGAATCTTCTTTGCATAAAGAGGTCGTCGAATGACATCCTTTGAGCGTCATTCCTGGCAATAAAAGCCTCTTTTTTTGACAGAAGATCACGTAAGTCATCATATTTGACCCAGAATAATGGTTTTCTTAATGCTCTCCCGGCCTGTGCATCATAACCCATATAGTAAGGCATCATACCGATGATCCTGACATCGAGCTTCGATAATTTCTTGTCAAAATACCACTCTTCATAAACAAGAAGCTGCTTAACCTCTTCCGGTCTTGATGCTTCAGTTATGGTTGTATCCCGGGTAAGTCCTTCTGCATTTATCTGAATAGACTGAAGCTTGGTTGTAGCTCCCATGTTTGTTTCAATCTCACCATATGTTGTTGGCAAATTGGAATCAAGTGCAGAATAGGCTTTCAGTCGTCCGGCCTGAATCTCTTCAAGCAGAATGTTTATGAAGCTTTTTCTTCCATCCTGAGTGGGCTTGGTTGGGTAATATAAAGGTTGATTTATCTTTTCCCTCAGGTCAATAAGACGCCATATCTTTTTCGACCACATAACATCTGCTTCTCTAAGGTAAGGATAACTTATCTTCCTGTTTTCGATAATGGATTTCTGGTAAATATCTCCGAACGACTGGGCTTTTGCTGCACCTGTAATCGCAAGCAGGATAATTCCAAAAAATATTTTCTTATTCATTGTAATACAATTTATTAATACTAATCTATCTTCAATATTATTGGATTCAGATCCATAGTTCTGCCGTCTGGCGCCAGTGCTTTTATATCTTTAATAAAGAGGTTTTTGCCTCGGGTCAGCCTGCTTATAAGGTCTTTTTGCTTGGCTGTAAGTGAGCTGCTTGTGCTTATTTCTTCAAAGTCGCCCCTGTTATCCGTATATAATATTGTAAATCCAGTTACCTTATATACGAGATCAAAATCGAAATCAGGAAGAGTGGCGTAAACTCCTGTCTGGGCAGATGCGGTGTTTTTAGGTATTTCTCCGGTACTCTTTCCTGCAAATACAGCTACCGGTGGTGGAAGCGGTTTGACTCTGAATTCATATGGTGGATATGTAACTTGTTTACCACTTACATCTGTACTTACAATTATCTGAACATTTCGTCCGACAGCAGTGGGTTCCACACTCCAGTTGCCCCTGAAGTAAACTCCTTTAGGATTTTTAACTCTCTGGGTGGAAAAAGTTCCATTAACAACTCTGATTCTGATTTTATCGGGACTAACCCCGGGAACAGAAACATCAATAGGATTAAGGATTCCCCTGTACATTATATTCACCGCTGTAGGAGAAACCACAACATTCTGTTCACCAACCGTATATGTTGACTCAAAGGGATAAGTTTTTGTTGATCCGTCAGGAGCCTTAAGAGCAATAATCCCTCCCCATTTTTTTGTACCTGTGGAAGAGGCTCGTACCCTGTAGGTGCCTTTTCCTGTTTCATCAACTTCAAGAGTTGCATCACCAACAGTTATCACCGGTGACTGTGTTGTATCAGTAGCGGAAATGAAGACCTTTGCTTCATAATCGCTTCCCAGGGTCACATAATTTGCAGTGGGAATAACAACGGGTACAAGTTTATTAAATTTAAAAGAGGCAGCATCAATTTGCGAATAAAGGTGATTAAGAACTTCTGTTTCCCCATTTCTGACATCAACCTGCATTTTGGACAAAATTGTTATGACAGCAACCAGGGGTAGGGTCTGGAAGGTTAAATTCTCCCATCTTGCAGGCTGCCCGCCAGGATCTCTGCCATCATCGGTGTTGAGGCTTGTCCGTAATGCATCTTCAGCTGTAGGGTTGGTGCCATCAAGAGAAGAAATAAGGAACTCGCGGTAATCATTAGTCAGGGCTTTAAGAGTATTTGCCTTGCCATTCTCATTGGCTCCGATCAAAATTGCAGAAGGGACATTAGGCTCATCAATTTTTTGAACCGCATCAATGAAAATTTCTCTTCCTTTAACTGCTTCAGTATCTGGGCCCTCTGCAGTGGTGATTATTTCAATTTTCAGATCCTGGATATAATTATAAATTTCATCAGCACGGGTTTTAATTTCGTAGGCTAAGTTTTTAAATTTTCCTGCTTTGGTGGGATTTTCTGCAGCAGCCCTGTCAAACTCCTGGTAGATACGATTGTTCTTGATAACATAGTTTGCCAGAGTAGTGGTAAGACTCTTATCGACTTTTTTAAATGCTTCAACGGCTTCCTTTGATACGTTAAGTGCAAGCATGGCAGTAAGAATCAGGTACATCATACCTATCATCTTTTGCCGTGGTGATAGCCTATCGTGAGCCATTTTATAGATTGTTTAGTTAGGTAAAAAAAATGTCACGTTTTATTTAACATTCATTGCTGCAAGCATATTCCCATAGACATTATTTAATGCCGACAGGTTATCATTGAGTCTGGATATCTGTTCACGGTACTTCTTGGTATCCCCTGCTGAATCTGTCAGATCTTTCATCAGAGTCTGTATCCCCTGGTAAAGTGTATCAGAATCTTTCATATGCTCATCTGCACCCTTACGCTGCAGTTCATAAACAGCATTAAGGGCTGACAGGTTCTTATTCAGAATTTCAAGTTGCTGCTGATATGATTTCCCACCTGATTCAATTACCGAGAATGAGTCGCCTACAGTGCGATAGGCGGAATTTGTTTCATTTATCACCCTGGCTGTTGCCTGATAGGTATCAGAAAGTTTCCCCAGTGAATCATTGGCAGCGTGGATCGTGTTCATATATTTTGCGGAAGCCGCCGAAACATCACCCATGACATTGATATTGGATGTGGTTTCACTGAGCTTTTTCATACCGACGCCAAGCTTCTGAAACAGGTCAGGTGTAATGTCAGCCTTTTCGAGCATTTCATCAAATTTTGAAAGGGCTAATGATCCTCCTCCTCCTCCGCCACCGGATATTCCGCCGCTGTATTTTCCATCATGCGATTTAAGCATTCCCGGTTCCTCATCAGGTATTCCTGCAAGTTCCGGGTAGACAAGTGTCCAGTCAACCTCTTCATGAAGAGGTTCGAAGGCTGAGAAGAAAAAGATTACTGATTCCGTAAAAAGACCGATGGCAAGCATAGTTCCTGCGCCTGTCCAGTGCTGTATTTTAAACAATGCACCAATAATAACGATAGAAGCACCAATGCCGTAGAGTTTGGCCATGAAATTCTTCCATCCGCTGCTTTGTACTATTTCTGCTAGGCTCATATACCTGATTGTTTTAGGGTTATTTTATTATTGATTTACTCCGATATAAGATCTTACATTACGAAACCCGACATAAGATTTGGTGGAATCCTGATATTCATAATCCCTTGTGGCTGTCTGGAGGTAAAATGCAATATCTTTCCATGAACCTCCTCTGATGACTTTTCGTTTCATCACAGGGGGATCCTGAGGGGTTGCGTTATATTCATAGTTTGGATTCAGATCGTGCTGGAAAATATATGCTGAAGGATGGTATGCACAGCATGTCCATTCTGCAACGTTTCCAGACATATCAAAAAGGCCATATTCATTGGGTTCATAAGAACCGGCTTTTGCGGTATAAACGGTTCCGTCGTCAATGTAATTCCCCCGCAGTGGTTTGAAATTAGCCAGGAAGCATCCCTGATAGTTGCGGGTATAGGGGCCTCCCCAGGGGTACATTGATAGATCCAGTCCTCCTCTTGCAGCATATTCCCATTCAGTTTCGAGGGGCAGCCTGTATGACTGAACATCGGCGACACCGTTTTTCCTGAGATTAATGTTCATGTAATCGGTTCGCCATATACTGAAAGCGGTTGCCTGTACCCATGAAACACCAACAACCGGATAATCATCAAAAGAGGGATGCCAGAAATAGAGTGATGCCTGCGGATCGTTGAAGGAATATGTGAAATCCCTTATCCAGCAGAGAGTATCAGGATAGACATTAATTACACTATGTTTAATAAATGAAGAACGATCTTTAACATCGGTGCGTGTTCCATCAAGATTTGTCACCTGTCCCTCATATTTGCCTGTGTTGTTTGCATAATCATAAACATATCTTGATTTGGCAGCCTGCTGATAATCAACCCAGAAATATGAATAGTTCAGTTTCCTGACATCTATCTGTTTTTTCCCGTTGAATCTCTCCTCCGGGGGGTAATACATCTCCTCAAGGACTGACGCTGTTGTCTCATCTCTCGGGTCAATTTTTTCCTCCCAGTTAATAACATTCGGTTCAATTACATTTCCATCATCATCCACAACAAAATATTCACGATCATCAACACCGGCATCACCGAGTTTTGTTCTCAGGATAGAATCACGGACGTAATATACGAACTGCCTGTACTTGTTATTTGTTATTTCGGTCTGATCCATCCAGAATGCTTCCACGGTAACAGATTTCGAGAAACTGTTCATAGCAAACAATGCATCCTGATCGCTGGGTCCCATCATGAAGTTACCGGCAGGGATAAATGCCATTTCAAAAGGTTCAGGTTCAAAAAATTTCTTTCTCCCCGGAACACCTGTCAGCTCTCCGTTATTTGAAGAGCCACAACCGCTTAATATCAGTAAAAGTATTAAAGCTGAAAGGATTACCTTTTTCATAATGCTTTAGGATTTTGTATTGCAAGTAAGATATTTTTTTCTATAATCATAAAAACCGTATGCTTTTGTATCTCATGGGGCTTTTGCCCAAACTCAAATCAAAACAATAATTTACCATAAATTCATGTGACCCGCTAGTGCTTTTCCGGATGTCCGTCATTGGGAAATCATAAGCATATCCGATCCTTATTCCATTAAACAATTCAACACCAACAATCCCGATCAGGGCATCTCCGACTCTGTAAGAAACGCCACCCCATACTTTTTTATTGTATCTTAATATTGAAGTTGCTGTAAATTGTGCCACTTTACCGTCACTTAAGGCAAAAACTGATGGCAGCAATTCGAGGGAAGGATTGGGAAGCTGCAGATTATAACCTGCTGTAAAATAATAATGTCGGCTTATATAAGGGAGTCCTTTTGAGAATTTGATCTTAGGCTGGTTAATGTGTGTAACCGACAGGGCCGCATAATATTTATCTGCTTTGTAAAAGAGTCCCAGTCCTGCATCAAATGCAACATAGCTTTCTTTATTTTCAGGTATCAACGGATCGCCCGAAGCCGGGGTATGAGCATCACCTAACGGGATTTCCCAGACAGGGTCAAGGGTTTTATTTAACATTCCGGCATTCAATCCGATACCAAGCTTTCCCTGTCCGATATCAATAAGATAAGAATAAACAGCCGACAGGTTAATATCTTTGTCAAATCCGATATTATCGCTTTCAACAACCAGGCCTACACCGCTTTTGATCCTGAAAAGTGTTACCGGAGCGCTCACATTGAATAAGGTAGTTGACGGGGCTCCTTCAAACCCGACCCATTGCTGCCGGGTAATTGCAGTAGCGCAAATTAATCCCGAGGTACCTGCAACTCCCGGATTATATGTCAGAGTGTTGTACATATAATGGCTTATCATAGGGTCTTGCTGGGATAAGACCGGAAGGATTAATAAAACTAAAAAAAGAAATGTAATCTTAAGCCTTTTCACTTCTTTATAGTAGTAGAACGCCCATTTACTGAACGTGTAAAATAAATAAAAATCTTAAAAGTAAACAACCGCAAAATATAAGCATTTATTTAAACTTATAAACATTTCTCCTGTTGATTACATCAATATCGCAAGGTAAATATGATAATAAACGTATAAATCTGAAAAAAATTGGAAAAATCAGGATTTAATTCTATTGCCTGCCTTTACCCATCGGTCGGGAACCTCATTTCGGTTAGCTTTCAGGTAGTCCTCGTGGGAGCATGCAAAATAAAGATTATCTGACTTTTCATCTTTGATTTCAATCCACCAACGTTCAGTCAGGTTGCTTTTTACAAAGATGAGATCATCTTCGAGATCTGTTACCCTGACGTGATATTTAATAAAACGACCCGCGTTGTTGTCGCTAAGAACAGGTGTCTCATATTGCTTCTGGGAAAATCCTTCAAGAAAGAACCACAGGATCTGTGCAGCAAGGCCTGACGTCTGAAACCTGACATCGAATTCCGGATTAACTTCAAACAGCCCGAACAGTTTTAAATTGTCAGAAATACCGGCATACCGGGCCAGCAGACATATTTCCTCTCCGTAAAAGCCATTGGGAGACGGCCTGACAGTTCCAGGAGCATCAGACTGCCTCACTGCGGATATATCGAAAACTGCGATATCGGAATCCCTGAAGAGAGGTTCGGTAAGGTAAATTGCCTGCCTGACGTCACCTATCCTGACAAGCTCGTAATGACGTCTGAGAAAGCGGTTCAATACCTGCTGATCATTCAGGTAGGTCTGATACCCAATATTAATATAGTGGTCAAGGAAGCTCTTATGATTATGGAGAATATGGTTCAGATAATTGAATGAGTCGGGCTCCCTGCGTTCACTGCTGAAATCAATCCTTGAATCAACCTCAACAAGGGTGTATCTGTTTTGCAGAATTGTAAAAGCCCGGTCAAGCGCAGTAACAAGGGCACTGCTTCCACCTATTATTACAGGGAAGACATTATCCTTCAAAAGAATACAAAGGATATCGGTCAGCCCGGCAAGGGTGTCATTAAAAGTCACTCCCTGCTTCATATTACCCAGATCAATAATTTTTGTTTTTCCCGGAATCTTTGCCAGATTATAAAGTTGTCCTCTTATGGTGTCGGGTCCCTCATTCGAACCGGCATTGGGAGAATTTCTTCCTTCAGGTACTCCGATAAGTGCAATTTTATATTTGCCAGGATCTTTAACCGGGCAGTTTTCGGTATGAACCGTAATGTTATGAGGAAATCCGGCAAGCCCGGTCAGATGATCAAAATCAGGCCTTTCAATACTCACGGGATTAAAATAATCGTTCAGATCTAACATATGTGGATGTTAAGTACTTTTTTTGGATTTAACACTGTTACCAATGATCTTCTCACAATCTTCTTTTGTAAGTTTCTCTGCCGCTGTTCCCTTTGGGAGCCTGTAGTTTTGCCTATCTTTAATCAGATATGGTCCGTATCTTCCTTTGAGCAACTTTATATCTCCGAAATCTTTAAGGATCTTCCTGTTGTCGTCTTCGACCTTTTCCCTGATGATTTCAACAGCTCTTTCAAGAGTTGCAGTATATGGATCATCAATACCCTTTTTCAGGGAATAGAACTTGCTTTTATATCTGATGTAAGGACCAAATTTCCCTGTACCGACTATCATCTCTGCACCTTCATATTCACCTAATGATCGGGGCAGCCGAAACAGGTTTAGAGCTTCATCCAGAGTTATTGTTTCCAGAAGAAGAGTTTTAGGTAAACTGGCAAATCTGGGTTTTTCACTGTTACCGGATTCACCAATCTGAGCCACAGGGCCATACCTTCCCATTTTTACTGCAACCAGTTCACCGGTCTCAGGATGATTTCCGAGGATTCTGACGCCTGTCTTTCTCTCTTTTTTCTCAAGTGTTTCCGTTACCGTCTTATGGAAAGGGGTGTAAAAACTATTCAACATCCCGGTCCAGTTCAACTTGCCGACAGCAATCTTGTCAAACTGTTCCTCGACTTCAGCAGTGAAATGATAATCAACTATCTCAGAAAAATTTTCTATCAGGAAATCATTCACGATCATTCCAATATCCTGGGGAAATAGTTTTGACTTTTCTTTCCCTGTCACCTCAGTACGGGAAGATGAAGTGATGTTCCCTTCTGTCAGGATTAATACTTTTGCCTGACGTTTCTCTCCCGGCCTGTCTTCCTTTGAAACATACCCTCTGTTCTGTATTGTCGATATAGTCGGAGCATAAGTAGAAGGTCTTCCGATTCCCAGCTCTTCCAGTTTTTTAACCAGGCTGGCTTCAGTATAACGGGGCGGGGGATTGGTGTATTTCTGAGTTGCAGAGATTGTATTATAAAAGAGCTGCATTCCCGCCTTTACAGGAGGAATTATGAATTTTTCCTCATCTCCGTTATCATAATCTGTTGATTCTGAATAGACTTTAAGAAAACCATCAAATTTAATTACTTCTCCGGTTGATGCGAAAGTTACTGCAGAGTTACTCATGCTTATTGAGATTGTAGTTCTTTCAATCAGTGTATCAGACATTTGTGACGCTATGGTCCTTTTCCAGATAAGCTCATAGAGCTTCTTCTCATTCTGGGAACCTGAAACCTCTGCCGTATCAATATAAGCAGGCCTGATTGCTTCATGTGCTTCCTGAGCTCCCTTGGATTTGGTTTTAAATTGCCGGGTTTTTGAATATTTTTCGCCGAACTCTGATATGATAATTTCCCTTGATTTGGCAAGTGCGATTTTCGAAAGGTTGGTAGAGTCAGTCCTCATGTATGTTATCTTCCCCGCTTCATATAGTTTTTGTGCAACCGCCATAGTCTGAGCGACCGAAAAGCCCAGCTTGCGATAAGCTTCCTGCTGAAGCGTGGAAGTAGTAAACGGGGGAGCAGGCGATTTTGTACCGGGTTTTACACTTACATCAGCAACGGAGTACTTTGAATCTTTACATAACTCAAGAAACTTTAAGGCTTCTTTTTCTGCCGGAAACCTTTTGGAGGCTTCAGCTCTGATCCCGGTTTTCTCATTGTCTGAGGTATCAGTAAGGAAAATGGCATTAGCTCTGAAGGATGATTCTGTCCTGAACGAGATAATCTCTCTTTCACTTTCAACAATGAGCCTCACTGCCACTGATTGAACTCTGCCTGCTGATAAGGAGGGCTGTACTTTTTTCCAGAGTACAGGCGATATTTCGAAACCAACCAGCCTGTCAAGGATGCGCCGGGCTTGCTGGGAATTCACAAGATTCATATCTACACTCCTTGGATTCTGAATGGCATTTGTTATCGCTTCTTTAGTTATTTCATGGAAAACAATTCTCTTTGTTGATGAAAGATCCAGCTTCAGAACAGCTGCAAGGTGCCATGCAATAGCCTCACCTTCCCTGTCCTCATCAGATGCGATCCAGATGTTTTTAGACTCAGCTGCCGCTTTACGAAGCTCTCCGACAACTTTCGATTTTTCTTTAGGGATCTCATAGTCGGGAGTGAAATTTTTACCGATGTCAATACCGAGATTTTTTTTTGACAAATCTCTGATATGCCCTAAGCTGGATACGACACGGAAATCTTTTCCAAGGAATTTTTCAATAGTTTTTGCTTTTGCAGGGGACTCAACAATTACAAGATTTTCGATCATATCAGCAGGCATTTGTACTTTTAAAAACACGACAAAGTAAATCAATTAGGTACCAAACTTCAAAATAAACCGTTAAGATTCTTTATTAATTATTATTTTTGGATCAAACATAGGAGGTAAATGAAAGATTCTTCAACTAACCGGAAATACCTGATCTGGTTCTGGTCATTGTTCAGCTTGCCCTTTGTTTTAATTGTCGTACTCTTTGTACTGATTTCAACGGAGAAGCTTGGACGCATGCCAAGTTTTAGCGAGCTTGAAAACCCCAAATATAATCTTGCTGCTGAGGTATTTTCTGAAGATGTGGTCCTTCTTGGTAAGATCAGTATCGAGAACAGGACATGGACTGAATATGAAAATTTATCACCATACCTTATAAATGCTCTTATTGCCACAGAGGATATACGGTACTACCGGCATTCCGGTATCGACAGCCGGGGACTGGTCAGAGCAATTGTACGGACAATTGTTCTTGGACAGAAAACCGGAGGCGGCAGCACAATCACCCAGCAGTTAGCCAAGCAGCTTTATCCGAGGGATACGGCAAGAACTTCTGCTTTTGTAAGAAATCTCAAACTCGGAGTATCTAAATTCAAGGAGTGGCAGACCGCAGTCAAACTGGAAAAGAGCTATACCAAGGAAGAGATCATAACGATGTATCTCAACAAATTTGATTTTAGTTATAATGCTGTTGGAATAAGATCGGCAGCAAGGGTATATTTTAATGTTTCTCCCGACTCTCTTAACGTTCAGCAGTCTGCCGTGCTCATTGGAATGCTGAAGGCCTCTACCCGGTATAATCCGGTCAGGAATTATGATCTGATGCTTCAGAGACGTAATGTTGTCCTTTCGCAAATGGCTAAATACGGGTATCTTAATGCGGAAATTGCAGACTCAGTCAAACAGTTGCCTATAGAGCTTGATTTCAGGCTGGAGGACCATAATTCCGGACCTGCCACATATCTCCGGGAATATATCAGGAATATAATGCGAAGACCTGAGCCTGACAGAAGCAAATATGTTCAGCAGGCATCTTATGATGATGCATTATGGGAGTGGCAGAACAATCCGCTGTATGGATGGTGCAATAAAAACAAAAAACCCGACGGGTCGAATTATGACATCTATAAGGACGGGCTAAAGATCTATACAACAATCAACTCGAGGATGCAGCAATATGCTGAAGAAGCTGTTACAGAGCACCTGTCACGGGAAGTTCAGCCCGACTTTTACAAGAGAGCCAAAGGATTCAGGAATCCTCCTTTTTCAAACGATCTGACAAAGAAGGAGATTGAGGATCTGCTAATAAGATCCGTTAAAGAGAGTGACAGATATTATATAATGAAAGCAAGAGGAGTCTCTGAAGACTCCATTATGCTGGCGTTTAATACTCCGATCAAGATGAAAGTCTTCTCCTGGAAAGGGGAGAGAGATACAATAATGACACCTTACGATTCGGTAAGATATTACAAGTATTTCATCCGCTCCTCCTTTCTTGTGGAAGATCCTCATACCGGCTATGTAAAGGCCTATGTCGGAGGACCTGATTTCAGATATTTCAAATGGGACGGGATTACACAGCAAAAAAAACAGGTGGGCAGCACAATCAAGCCGTTCCTTTATACAGTTGCAATGCAAAACGGTTACTCACCTTGCAATGAGGTTGAGAATATTCCCCGGTCGTTTGATCTTCCCGGCGACTCTGTGCCATGGACACCACGAAGCTCCGGCCCAAAACAATATCATGGCAAGATGGTTACCCTGAAATGGGGCCTCGCACAATCCGAAAACTATATTTCAGCATGGCTGATGCAGCAATTCAGGCCCACTGCAGTTACTGACCTGATGAAAAAAATGGGAGTCAGAAGCTTTATTGACCCAGTCCCTTCCATATTTTTAGGCACCTCAGATATCAAGCTAGAAGAGATGGTCGGGGCTTATGGTACCTACGCCAACAAAGGGGTATATATCAGGCCTATGTATGTCACTCGTATCGAAGATAAAAATGGCAATACCATTTCCAGATTCACTCCAATGATTGAAGAGGTACTCAGTGAAGAGCAGGCCTATCTTATGCTTGATCTGCTTCAGGGCGTCGTATTATCAGGATCGGGGATCAGGATGCGCAGGGAACCATACCTTCTGCTGAACCAGATCGGAGGCAAGACGGGGACAACACAAAATCATTCCAACGGCTGGTTTATGGGAGTGACTCCCAATCTGGTGGGTGGCGTCTGGAGCGGGTGGGAAGATCAGTCGATCCATTTTGAAACCCTCGGTGAAGGGCAGGGAGCTAATATGGCGCTGCCTATTTTTGCAATATTTCTTAAGAAAGTATTTTCCGATCCGCAATTCGGTATCATGGAAGTAGATGAATTCGAACGCCCTTCAAATTTCAGAATTGAACTTGACTGCGATAAGGCAAGAAGAGAGAATACCAGGCGCGATAATTATCTCAGAGAGAGATACTAAATAAAAGCCGGACAAGCATTTCAACTTTTCCGACAGGGATCACTTCGATTCCTGTCCCTTTTACCTGAACGTTTTTGTGAAATTTGGAAATAAATATTTTCCCGAATCCCATTTTTGAGGCTTCTCTTATTCGCTGTTCAATTCGGGAAACAGGTCTGATTTCTCCCGAAAGTCCCACCTCTCCTGAAAAACAGGTCTCTTTTCCGACCGGGATATCGAGATTTGAAGAGAGTACAGAACTTATTATAGCAAGGTCGATTGCAGGATCGTTTACCTTAATTCCTCCGGCGATATTCAAAAAGACATCTTTTATACCCAGTTTAAATCCGGCTCTTTTTTCAAGTACTGCCAGCAGCATGTTCAATCGCCTTATATCAAATCCGGTCGAGCTTCTCTGCGGCATACCATATACCGCGCTGCTTACAAGTGCCTGAACCTCAATCAGAAAAGGTCTGAGTCCGTCAACTGTGGCAGCGATAGAAATCCCACTTAGCGGTTCATCATGCTGGTTGATAAACATTTCAGAAGGATTTGCTACCCCCTTCAGTCCGGTTTCCATCATCTCAAAAATTCCCAGTTCGGATGTTGAGCCGAATCGATTTTTCACTGATCGTAAAATCCTGTAAATGTAATTGTTATCACCTTCAAAATAGAGAACAACATCAACAATATGTTCAAGCACTTTCGGTCCTGCAAGGGTCCCGTCTTTGGTTATATGTCCAATTATGAAAACAGGGATCCCTGTGGTTTTTGAATATTTCAGAAGTTGCGCAGCACACTCTCTGACTTGAGATACCGATCCCGCAGATGACTCGAGCATATCGGTCCGGGTCGTCTGTATGGAATCTATTATTATTAATGCCGGCTTTATATTTTCAGCCTGTGCAAGAATGTTCTCAAGTTCTGTCTCGCTGTAGATATAGCATTGCGGATTGGAACTTCTGATCCTTTTTGCTCTCAGACTGATCTGTTCCTCACTTTCTTCACCCGATACATAAAGAATCCTGCTCTCTTTGATAGCAAGGGCAAGCTGAAGGGCAAGAGTTGATTTTCCTACCCCGGGCTCTCCCCCGAGAAGTATCAGGGAGCCGGGAACCATACCGCCGCCAAGTATCCTGTCGAGCTCAGGAATTCCTGTTTTACGGCGGTTAAGTTCGTCTGAGCTTATGTTATCGAGGAGCTCAGGCTTCCTTCTCTCCTGATTTGTCAAAAACGCTCTTGCACCTGAGGAGGAACCGGGGATGATCTCTTCGTGATACGTATTCCATTCTTTACACGAAGGGCATCTGCCAATCCATTTAGCCGATTCGGCTCCGCAATTCTGACAAACAAAAACTGTCTTATTTTTTGCCATATTCCTTTGAATGCGTGTATCAACCTTTTTTTACCTGAGGTTGGGGGTTCTGAAAATCAAAAAGAAGGAAATAGTACCGACAATAATAATAAATAGAAGCTGTGATTCATGGGTAAGAAATGCGTAGATAAGACCATCTTCAATCTTAACCCCTTCCACAAAAGCAAGTCCACGGGAGACAATATAATGGAATGCCCCAAGACCGCTCTGTACAGGCGCTGACATAGCTAAGCCGCCAATCACCAGTAGAAAAACACTGTCGCCAAGAGTAAGATGGGAAGTGGGTTCAATTGCGAAAACAACCACCCAGGTCATTAGAGTGTAACAAATCCACATAAATATTGTATGAAAAATAAACTCCCATTTTCTCTTTAAACTGATTATGGTTTTCAGGCCACTTATAATACCTTTTGCAAGTTCAATTAACCTGGCAAAAAACCTTATTTTACGAAGTCTTTTTCTGTATCTTATCAACTGGGAAAGCAGGATAGCTAGTAATGAAACGATGATCAACCAGATAATCCATGTGAAGCCAACCAAAGAAAAGACCTTTTGTTGCAGGGGTATAAAGATACTTAGTTTCAGGAACTGATTTATCTGCTCACCCCTGAAGAAGATCAGGACTATCAGAATCAGCATAAGCGATATAAAATCAACTGTACGTTCAACCACTACCGTACCGAAAAGCTGATCGACAGGCATTTTTTCCTTTTTGCCTAATGCTACACATCGTGTTAATTCTCCTACTCTTGGTAGTGCAAGGTTTGCCAGGTAACCTGTCATCAGTGCGAGAAAAGTATTCCGGAGTGACGGGTTGAATCCCAGAGGATTAATTAGAAGGACCCACCTGCGGGCACGGCTTATATATGCAAATAATCCGGACAGGATTGACAAAAGAAGCCAGGAGTAATTGGCTTCTTTTAATCCGGCAATGAGATTGTCTATTTCAACATTACGAAATGCAAGCCAGAGAAGAATAATTCCAATAACAAGAAATCCGAGAAACTTAAGAGCCTGTATTATTCCTTTCCTCAAATCAGATCAGTTTATTTGTTTTCGTATCGGGGAAGATAATTCTTGGGCGGAATGATTTTGCTTTTTCAAAATCCATGGAGGCAAAAGACATTATCAGGAGGATATCTCCAACAATGACTTTCCTTGCTGCTGCTCCGTTAATACAAATGTTTCCTGATCCTCTTTCTCCTTTAATAACATATGTTTCCATCCGTTCCCCGTTATTCAGGTTTAAAACCTGTACTTTCTCGTTCTCAATAATATTTGCAGCATCCATCAGATCCTCATCAATTGCGATACTTCCGATATAATTAAGGTTCGCTTCTGTAACGGTCACTCTGTGGATCTTCGACTTTAATATTTCTATAAACATACTATGTGATCGAATGGATAAAATTGTATGGTGCAAAGTTAATTAACCTTTTCATTCACAGCAATGGGAATTCAATATTATCAATAAGCCGTATTTTCCCCGCTTTTACTGCAATACAGCCATAATAGGTTTTTCCTTTTTTCATTTTACTTCTGGTACTGACAGGAATAAGATCCTTATCATCAACAATTTCAAAATATTCAACACTGAAATCATCCTGTTTCTCAATAGTTGTTGAAACATATCTCTTTATTTCGGGGATTTCGTGGTTTTGAATCATTAAAGATGCTTCTGATAAAGTTTTAAAGATTACAGGGGCCCTTTTTCTTATTTCTGTCTCCAGGAGTCTGTTCCTGCTGCTCAAAGCCAGACCGTCGCTTTCACGGATAATCGGGTTTTCTGCAATCCTGACTTTATAACCGTTTTGCCTTACCAGCTCTTTTATAATTACAACCTGTTGCAGATCCTTAAGTCCGAAGAAAGCAATATCGGGCTCAACAATTTCAAAGAGCCTGCTTACAACCTGTGCAACGCCTTTGAAATGGCCAGGACGATGAAGCCCTTCCATCACATTAGCGCGGTGGCCGAAATGAAAAACTCTTTTATCTTCAACAGGATAAATCTCTTTATCATCCGGGGTGAAGAGGATATCATTTTTTCTGAGAACTTTTTTAAGCAATGAGAGATCTGCATCAAGTATCCGCGGATAATTCTTAAGGTCATTTTTATCGTTGAACTGGGTGGGGTTTACATAGATGCTTACCACCACAAGAGGGCACTGCAGGGAAGCATTTCTTACAAGTGATATATGTCCTTCGTGCAGGGCACCCATTGTAGGCACAAATCCGATGGGAGAAAGATCCGGTTTTTTAATGTGATTCTTCAGCTCTGTTGCCGAACTTATTACCTTCATGGTTTTTGTTTTATAATACAAACCTAAATGAAATTAATTTATTAAATCAGTTTAGCGTTATTAATTATATGTTGTTATAATCAGTAAACCCTTGCATTATCGGCAGTGTACATTTAATTATATCATTATTTTTTACTATCTTTGCACCTTAATACGGAACGGTAAATACCGGCAGGTAAATGGAAAGCAAGAAGGTATTATTCATCTCACAAGAGATCACTCCATATTTAAGTGAAACGAAGCTGTCAAAGATAGGAAGGTATCTTCCGCAGGGTATTCAGGAAAGAGGGAAGGAGATCCGTACTTTTATGCCGCGTTACGGGTCAATTAATGAAAGGCGGAATCAGCTGCATGAAGTGATAAGGCTCTCCGGTATGAATCTCATTATTGACGACACCGATCATCCGCTTATCATTAAGGTTGCCTCAATACAATCAGCAAGGATGCAGGTCTATTTTATTGACAATGATGAATTTTTCCAGCGAAAGCATACCGTACATGACTCCTCGGGAAAGGAATTTGAAGACAATGATGAACGTGCGCTTTTCTTTGCCAGGGGTGTTATTGAAACAGTCAAGAAATTGAGATGGGCTCCGGATATCGTTCATTGTCATGGCTGGATGACGGCCCTTGTACCTGTTTATCTCAGGAGCATCTACAGTGATGATCCTTTGTTCCACAATTACAAAATTGTCTATTCTATCTACAATAATGATTTTAAAACTCCGTTTAGATCAACATTCGCCGATAAACTGCGGTTTGACGGAATTGATGGTGAAAGCCTCAAGCTCGTTAAGAAGCCGGATTTTGTAAATGTTTCCAAGCTGGCAATTAAATACTCTGATGCTCTGATTATCGGAAGTGAAGAAATAAATGAGGATCTGGCAAAATATGTTCTGACTATTAATAAGCCGGTTCTTACTTACAGGGATGAAACCCAATATATTGATGCCTATAATGATTTTTATGACCAGATATTGTCCTGACTCCCTGTCAATACGCAGATTTTTTTCTGTCAATCATTACATAAATAAGATCTTTAACATAGCAACCCTTGCAGCTTTGATCCTGTTTTTAGGTTCATGTGAGGAAGACCCTTCTAGAATAGGTATTAATATACTCCCGGAAAGCGATTTTGTTAAAATCAAATCGACAGACACCATCAGCGTCTTTTCTTATACAAACTATGATAATGCTGCCAGGTCAGAAAAACCAGGATATTCTTATCTTGGATGGTTGAACGATCCATATTTTGGCAATACATCAACTGAATTTGTGTCTCAGATAAGGCTTGGAAGCAGATGGGGAGGCGGTTCTTATACGGTAGATTCTGTAAAGTTGTTCCTTCGGATTCTTGATATACAGGGAGATGTTGAATCTGAACAGATTCTGACAATATCTGAAATTGCTGAACAGATTTATTATGATTCTGCTTATTATTCCAACAGCCCGGTACCACTTACCGGATACGATGCAGCAACACTGGTGCTTCCTGCTCTAA
>DATKXL010000061.1:0-9037 GCA_035529055.1 Bacteroidales bacterium | reverse complement strand
CGATAAGGGTGTGATTGTGGCTAACGAGGAAAAAAACAATATATATTCAAGAATCAAGCAGTCAAAACAGATCATACAGGTTGAGTTTGATAAAGAAACAGACGAGCAGGACTTAATTAAAATTGCCGGAGTCAGCAGTGTCACGGAAATAAGGGAAAAAACCTGGATCCTTGAGGCTGGCGGGGATGAAGATAATCGTCCTGCAATCTTCTCTTTTGCCGTAAACAACAATCTCACCGTGCTTTCGCTCCAGAAGAAGGAGAGTAATCTGGAAGAAGTTTTCAGGCATCTGACTAACGGTTAGAAATTTGATCAGAATTGTTAATCATCATTTTTATTGGTTTTCTTGTTTATTTTTATTTGCTTTGTGCTATTATAGAAATGGTGGAAAGATTTGTTCTGATTGCAACCACAGGAAAAAATGCTAAAACAGTGTAATTCCAGTATCCCAATCAACCAAATTTCCCCTTTTTTGTTTAACAGATAAACTCTTTAAAATGGGATATTTATTTACATCCGAATCGGTGTCTGAGGGACATCCTGATAAAATAGCTGACCAGATTTCAGATGCACTTCTTGATGAGTTCCTTCGCTGGGATCCTGAATCAAAGGTAGCATGCGAAACTTTCGTGACAACCGGACTTGTTGTGTGTGGCGGAGAAGTGCGCACGGAAGGATGGGTGGATGTCCAGGAGACTGCCCGAAGGGTGATACGTGATATTGGTTATACAAAGGCTGAATATCGGTTCGACTGCGACTCCTGTGGTGTTATATCAACCATTCATGAACAATCGCCCGATATCCGTCAGGGAGTTGTTAGGGAAAAACCCGAGGACCAGGGAGCCGGCGATCAGGGTATGATGTTCGGTTATGCCTGCCGCGAGATGGATAATTTCATGCCTCTCAGCAGTGAACTTGCTCATATTCTTCTTCAGGAGCTTGCAGCCATAAGGCATCAGGGTAAAAAGATGAAATATCTCCGGCCCGATGCCAAATCGCAGGTAACTATCGAATATGATGATAATAACAAACCTTTGCGTATTAATACCATCGTCATCAGTACCCAGCATGATGAGTTCATCCTTCCAAAAAACAAATCTCAAAAGGCTGAAAAATACGCAGAAAAAGCCATGCAGAATAAGATTGAAGAAGATCTGCGGAAAATACTGCTTCCATCAGTGAAAAAAAATCTTCCTTCAAGGATACAGAAGCTGTTTAAAAATGACCTGAGACTTCTTGTCAATCCGACAGGTAAGTTTGTAATAGGCGGACCTCATGGGGATACCGGTCTGACAGGACGCAAGATCATTGTTGACACCTACGGAGGTCATGGCGCGCACGGCGGTGGATCTTTTTCCGGTAAGGATTCTTCAAAAGTTGACAGGTCGGCTGCTTATGCCGCACGCCACATGGCAAAAAACCTTGTTGCTGCAGGAGTGTGCGATCAGGCTTTGATACAGGTCGCTTATGCTATCGGTGTTGCCCAGCCTGTTGGTTTACATATCAACACTTTCGGCACAGCTAAAGCAAAAGATACAAAAGGTAAGATCATCAATGACGGAGAGATCGCAGCAATACTGGCTGACCTTTTTGATTTACGCCCCTATTCCATTGTAAAACGCTTCGGATTAAAGAATCCTGTTTTCCTTCCAACAGCATCTTACGGTCATTTCGGACGTGATTACGCTGTTAAGGATGTTGAAGTTTATTATGAAGTGCCCGGCAGCAAATCAAAGAAAACCAACGGCAACGGGAAAAAAGTCTATACAAAAAAGGTTGAGTTCTTTGCCTGGGAAAAATTGGATTACGTCGATAAGATTAAAAAAGCTTTTAACTTTAAAATGAAGCTTTGACTATCCTTGCAATATTATCCGAACGCCCCAGGGTATAGTAGTGAATCCCCGGAACCCCCTCTTTTATAAGCTCCTTCGACTGCATCGCAGCCCACTCTATTCCAACCTCTCTGGCATCCTTGTCGTTATGACATTTTTGCAGCGCTGATACAAGCTCATTCGGCACATCAATATGAAAGGTCTGGGGTAATAACCTGATATCATTAAGGGCCGAGATCGGCTTTATCCCGGCAATGATGGGAATATTGATCCCCATCTTCTTACATTCATCCCTGAACCTGAAAAACTTTAAGTTATCAAAGAACATCTGTGTGACAATATAGCTGGCACCTGATCCGACCTTATGTTTGAGGTTTTCCATGTCAACCTGCCTGTTAGGCGCTTCAAAATGTTTCTCGGGATAACCGGCAACTCCTACACAAAATGACGTGGGTGAAGAATCTTCTAGCGAATCCTCGAGGTATTTCCCGTTATTCATATTTACGATCTGCCTTACAAGTTCGTAAGTATGAGTATGACCCTCTTTCTCCGGGATGAAACTTCTGCTACCCTTCTGAGGGTCGCCTCTTAGAGCCAGCACATCGTCGATCCCCAGAAAATTCATTTCAATCAGCACATTTTCAGTCTCTTCCTTTGTAAAACCACCACAAAGAATATGCGGTACCACAGGTATATTGTACTTATATTTTACAGCTGCGGCAAGCGCAATTGTTCCGGGACGCTTCCTGATGACCCTTCTTTCGAGAAGGCCGTCGGGCCTTTCACGAAAAACTATTTCATTGCGGTGAGAGGTGAAGTTTATATATGCAGGATTAAACTCAACAAGCCTGTTTATAGTTGTATAAACCCTTTCAATGCTGTGGCCTTTCAGGGGGGGGAGTAATTCAAAAGTGAATAAAGGACCTTTGGCGTTTTTGATTTTATCTATAACACTCATAAACTAAATTCATAAATTAGGGGCTAGCCATCGTGCCGCCTCTTCTACTGTCATTTTCTTTCTTGATGCGTAATCTTTCAGTTGGTCAGGTCCTATTTTACCTAAATTGAAATAGGAAGATTCAGGGTGTGCAAAAATATAACCGCTTACAGATGCAGGCGGGGTCATTGCAAAATTCTCAGTCAACCCTGCTCCAATAAGTTTTTCAGCATCAAGAAGGTCAAATATAACACGTTTTTCTGTATGGTCGGGACAGGCAGGATACCCGGGAGCCGGCCTTATCCCTTTATATTTGATCTTAAGCAGTTCCTCCGCTGTCATATCTTCATCAGGTTCATAGCCCCAGTATTCCGTCCGTATCTTTTCGTGAAGCATCTCAGCAGCAGCCTCGGCAATCCGGTCGGTCAGTATCCTGATCATAATAATCGCATAATCATCATTATAATAACTGCCAAGAGCGCTATTATCAAGAGCTGCCGTGACAACAAATGCTCCAATATGGTCAGTGCGCCCTGACGATTCCGGAGCTATAAAATCTGAAAGGGAAAGATTCGGGATCCCCGGCTCCTTCTTCTCCTGATTCCTCAGGAACCTGAACATTGTTTTTATCGCCCTGCTGCTCTTATCTGTTAAAACCTTTACATCATCACCGTCAGATACGGCAGGATATAAGCCAAAAACACCTTTTGCGGTCAGGAGTTTCCGGTCAATGATCTCTTTCAGATATTGAAGTGCATCATCAAAGAGTTTTCTGGCTTCTTCTCCCTTTACCGGATCATTAAAAATTGCCGGATATTTCCCCGACAATTTCCAGGCATAAAAGAAAAATGTCCAGTCAATATATTTTGAAAGCTCATTAAGATCAAATTCTTCAATAAGATGCAAACCCGGCTTAACCGGATCCGCTATCTCTGCTTTATTCCAGTCAGTTTTGTGCTTATTTTGTCTTGCTTCATCAATGGGGAGCAATGCTTTTACAGCCTGCCTGGAAGCATGATCATCCCTTAACTTCCGGTATTTTTCCCTTAGTGATGAAACATATTCAGCCCTGTTGCCCTGACGAAGGGATGAGAGTACACCGGCTGCTTTTGATGCATCCTTAACATAAACAACTGTATTTGAATATGACGGGGCAATTTTAACAGCAGCATGTATCTCGGAAGTTGTTGCTCCGCCAACCAGCAGGGGAACTTCAACTTTTCTACGTTCCATCTCTGAAGCAACATGAACCATCTCCTCAAGCGACGGGGTTATCAATCCGCTTAATCCGATAAAATCCACCTCTTCTCCGGCCGCAGTGTCAATGATCTTTTCAGCCGGTACCATAACACCAAGATCAATGACCTGATAATTATTACACGAGAGGACCACTCCGACAATATTCTTACCGATATCATGAACGTCGCCCTTAACAGTTGCAAGAAGAATCTTACCTGCAATCTTTTTTTCATGCCCTTCTCTCTCTCTTTCAATATATGGGGCCAGCACCGACACAGCTTTCTTCATCACCCTGGCGCTTTTTACAACCTGTGGGAGGAACATCTTTCCTGATCCGAAAAGATCGCCCACCTCATTCATCCCTCCCATCAACGGGCCCTCAATCAATTCAAGAGCACGGTTAAAAAGCGGTCGTGCTTCCTCAACATCCTGCACAATAAATTCATCAAGGCCTCTGATCAATGAATGTTTTATCCGGGCTATAACCTCAAGTGAACGCCATTGATCAGCTTTTTCTTCTTTCCTGCCTTCATTCCTGAGTCCCTCTGCAAATTTCACAAGTCTTTCGGTTGCATCCTTCCGGCGATTGAGAACAACATCCTCGGTAAGCTGAAGAAGGTCTGGCTCTATCTCGCTGTAAACCTGCAGCATACCGGGGTTGACGATGCCCATATCGAGACCTGCTTTTATCGAATGATACAGAAACACCGAATGCATTGCCTCCCTTACTTTATCGATACCTCTGAATGAGAAAGAGAGATTGCTTATTCCTCCGCTTACCTTTGCGTGCGGCAGATTACGCTTAATCCATTCCGTAGCCCTTATGAAGTTGACCGCATAGTTATTATGCTCTTCAATACCTGTGGCAATAGCAAGAACGTTCGGATCAAATATTATATCCTCGGGCGGGAAACCTGCCTCTCCTGTCAGCAGTTTGTATGATCTTTCAGCAACGGCTATTCTTTTTTCGAATGTGTCGGCCTGACCATTTTCATCAAACAGCATAACAACAGCAGCCGCACCATACTTCCTTATTTTATGCGCATGATCGAGAAATGCCTCTTCCCCTTCCTTGAGGCTGATTGAGTTGACGATCGACTTGCCCTGTATGCATTTAAGCGCTGACTCTATTACATTCCACCTCGATGAATCGATCATCAGTGGCAGTTTTGCAATATCCGGTTCAGCCATAATAAGGTTAACGAACCTGACCATCGCTTTTTCTGAATCAAGCATAGCCTCATCCATGCAGATATCGATCACCTGTGCGCCCCCTTCAACCTGGTTCCGGGCAATGGCAAGAGCCTCATTATATTTTTCCTCTTTAATGAGCCGGGCAAATTTTAATGAGCCTGAGACGTTAGTGCGTTCTCCGATATTCACAAAATTTGTTACGGGCGTTATAGTTAATGCTTCAAGTCCGCTTAACCTTGTAAATCTTTTAATTGAAGGTATATTCCTTGGTTTGTACTGTTTTGCTGTTTCAGCTATTTTTCTGATATGGAGAGGCGTCGTGCCGCAACAGCCGCCGATAATGTTCACCCAGCCCTCCTTCATGAAATCCTCTGCAACTGAAGCCATAAATTCTGCCGACTGATCATACTCCCCGAACTGGTTTGGCAGACCGGCATTCGGGTGGGCGGAGACATAAAACCCCGCTTTTCCGGATAATTCGCTGATAAACGGACGAAGTTGTTCTGCACCCAGCGCACAGTTTAATCCGATACTGAAAAGGGGGAAATGTGATACTGAGATCAGAAAAGCCTCAAGCGTCTGACCTGTCAACGTTCTTCCGCTGGCGTCAGTGATTGTTCCTGATGTCATAACGGGAAGCCGCGAAACTTTTTCGTTAAAAACCGTATCTATTGCGAAAAGCGCCGCCTTAGAGTTCAGAACATCAAATATTGTCTCAACAAGAAGAATATGGGCGCCGCCGTCAATTAATCCTCTGACCTGTTCTGAATATGCTTCAACAAGTTCATCAAAAGTTACTGTCCTTGCCCCCGGATCATTCACGTCCGACGACATTGAGGCAGTGCGGTTTGTAGGTCCAAGAGTGCCGACAACAAAATGCCTTTCCGGCCTTTCAGATCCTTCAAATCCCATGATGGCCTCCGTAGCCAGCTTTGCCGAATGAAAATTCATTCTGTAAACATGCTCCTCCATTCCGTAATCGGCCATGGAGACCCTGTTCGAATTAAAGGTATTTGTGGTTATCAGATCAGCTCCGGCTTCAAGATACTCCTTATGAATTCCAAGGATGATCTCCGGTTTAGTCAGAGAAAGGAGATCGTTGTTTCCTTTCTGTGGACGCGGATGATCCCTGAAGAGTTCACCACGGAAATCCTCCTCCTGAAGCTTATGCTTCTGGATCATCGTCCCCATTGCTCCATCAAGGATGAGGATACGTTGCTGAATAATATTTTCTAAAGAATCCTTCACGTTATAAATATTTCACAGTTTTATCAGAGTCTAATAGTTCCTTATTCCGGTTTTTCCACCCCCTGCCCCCTAAAGGGGGTTCAAAATCCAACTCCGTTCTTAGCCCCCTTTAGGGGGGTTGGGGGGTTAAAAACTTTTCTTCCCGTATTCACAATAAAAACATCCAGGGTTCGCAATTGTTCTCTCATCTCATAAAGCCTCTCAAGATTTACCACTCCGATCACATATTTATATGATTTGCTGCTAAAGTATTCCGACACTTCCTTAAAACCAAACAATTTTCTGTCCTTTTCATTCCTGTATCTCAGATAGATTTCCAGCCTGAAGTTTCTTGTATAATTTGATACTGTTCCCTGTTGATGCTTCTTATACTCATATTTATACCCGTACGAGTTGGCTGAGATGTCCGAGAGAACAGCGCTTCCGGTAGCATGACCTCCTGCTCCCTTACCGCTGAAGAACTGTTTGTCAGCAAATGCAGCCTCAGTAATTACTCCATTGTACTCATTATCGACGTTATACAGATATTTGTCAGAAGAAATAAAACGGGGAAGAACAAAGCTTGTTATAGTGTTCTCATTTGTTTTGCCGACAAAAGGAACAAGCTTGATCTTTAATCCCTTTTCTTTTGCGTATTGAATATCATACTTTGATATTTTATTGATCCCATAATGAAACACTTCGTCAGGATCAAGAAACAGACCATAAGCATGGCTTGTTATAATACATAATTTGAATTTTGCATCCCATCCTTCAACATCCATTGTGGGATCTGATTCTGCAAAACCCTTTTCCTGGGCCTCCTTCAATGCCACATCATAATCAATGCCTTCGTTATGCATTTTTGTCAGGACGTAATTTGTGGTTCCGTTCAATATGCCACGCAGTGAATGCAGAAGCTCATTATCATAATATTCCTCAAGATTTCTGATTATGGGGATGCTTGCGCCCGCTGAAGCTTCATAGAGAAGTGATACCTTTTGCTTCGCCTGGAGATCAAAAAGTTCCCTGAAATGTCTGGCTACCATTACTTTGTTGGCGGTCACAACATTTTTCCCCCTTTTCATGGCAGCTGTAACAATATTGAAAGCTTCATCTGCGTCATCAATAAGCTCAACAACCAGGTTGATCGAAGGATCATCAAGTATATCATTCTTATCGAATGTGAAATTCGACATGGGAATTCTCCGTTTCTTTGCCCGGTCCTTAACACAAATCCGTACAATATCGGCTTTGAATCCGCTGCTGCTGTTAAGAACATCATGTAATCCCTGGCCTACACATCCATAGCCGAATAAACCTATTTTTAATTTTTCTCTTGTCATAAAACCTGTTTAAAAGCCTGATCGAAATCATTAATAATATCATCAATATGTTCAATGCCTGCAGATACTCTGAATAGTCCCGGTTCGATACCCGCAGCGAGCTGTTCCGCTGCCGAAAGCTGGGCATGAGTGGTTGTTGCAGGCTGGATAATAAGGGTTTTTGCATCTCCGACATTGGCAAGATGACTAACGAGTTCAAGATGTTCAACAAGTTTTGAGGCTTTTGCCGTGCTTGCCTTTAATACAAAACTCAGCACCCCTCCGGCTCCTTTCGGAAGATATTTTTTTGCCAGTTCGTGATAAGGATTCCCCGGCAGACCGGGATAGTTCACTTTTTCAACACCCCGATGAACCGCCAGCCATTTTGCAAGCGCAAGTGCATTCTCAACATGCCTCTCCATTCTGAGCGAAAGTGTTTCCAGCCCCTGAAGAAACAGGAAAGAGTTGAACGGACTTAACGCCGGGCCTAAATCTCTCAGACCTTCAACACGGGCTTTTACAATAAAAGCTATGTTTCCGGCAGCTGAGGCAGGAGAAAATTTCTCTCCGAAGACAAATCCATGGTATCCCTCTGAGGGTTCTGTAAAAACAGGGAATTTACCGTTTGTCCAGTTGAAATTACCACCGTCAACTATCACCCCGCCTATACTTGTGCCATGACCACCTATCCACTTTGTTGCAGATTCCGCTATAATATTTGCTCCGTAGTCAATCGGTCTGCAAAGGTATCCGCATGCTCCGAAAGTATTGTCAACAACAAGAGGAATTCCATATCTTCCGGCCAATGTTGAAAATGCGTCAAAATCAGGTATATCAAAACCAGGATTCCCAATTGTCTCAAGATAAATAGCTTTTGTTTTATCATCAATCAAACTTTCAAAAGAAGCAGGATCAAGATCTTTTGCCAACCGCGCCTCAATACCAAAATTAGAAAAAGTAACCTTGAACTGGTTATGGCTTCCTCCGTAAAGAAACGGGGAACTGACAAAATTCTCACCTTGCCTGAGTATTGTTGTCAAAGCTATGAACTGTGCCGCATGACCTGATGCTACAGCAAGCGCAGCAGCGCCACCCTCAAGTGCGGCAACCCTTTTTTCAAAGACATCAGTTGTCGGATTATTTATGCGGGTATAGATATTCCCTGATTCTGCCAGATCAAAAAGCCTGGCCGCATGCCCGGCATTTTTAAAAACGTACGATGAAGTCTGATAGAGAGGTACCGCTCTTGACAATGTTTCTTTGTCAGGATGATGCCCTGCATG
>DATKXL010000060.1:0-4285 GCA_035529055.1 Bacteroidales bacterium | reverse complement strand
GTTCTCAAAATCGACTCCCATATTCACATTAACAGCGATCAGGGGATCTTTGAAGAGCAGGCGATAAAGGATAATTTCATCCTCATTACCCTGAACGTTGATCACGGTGATTCAATGAATATCAGAAACCAAATAGAAAATGCCCTTTTATCAGTTCAAAAGCACCCCGGAAGAGTTTTTTACGGTCCTGCTTTCTTATTTGACACTATAGGCTGGGGTACCGATGACTGGAGCAAAAAAGTGATATCACAACTTGATAAGGATATTTCAGGTGGTGCAATAACAGTGAAAATATGGAAGAATATTGGCATGACGGTACGCGACCGATCAGGTAAATTCATTATGGCTGACGATCCGGGGCTGGATCCTGTAATTGAATTCATTAAAAGTAAAAACCTGCCAGTTACAGGTCATCTCGGTGAGCCACGGAACTGCTGGCTGCCGCTGAATGAGATGACAGTAAGCAGCGACAGCAGTTATTTTGCACGAAATCCTCATTATCATATGTTCCTTCATCCTGAATACCCCTCATACGAGGATCAGATTAATGCGCGCGACCATCTGCTTGAGAAGCATCCCGATCTGAAATTTATTGGGTGCCATCTCGGCAGCCTGGAATGGAATGTTGATTCGCTTGCCAGACGGCTTGATAAGTTCCCGAATATGGTTGTTGATATGTCGGCCAGGATTTGTCATTTACAATATCAGTCGGCAAAAGATCGCGAGCGGGTCAGGGATTTCTGCATTAAATACCAGGACAGGCTGCTTTATGGTACCGATGTCGGGGAAAGCGGGACCTCCGATCCCGAAGGATTCAAAAACAGGATGCATGAAACCTGGATGGATGACTGGAAATATTTTACATCGGAGGAGGAGATGACTTCCGACAAATTCAGAGGTACATTTAAAGGGCTCAGACTTCCGAAAAACGTTGTCGATAAAATCTTCAGAGAAAATGCAATCAAATGGTATAAACTTGCCCTCCAGTGACTCTGCCCCACCTGAAGGGGGGGGTAATTCGAGATTCTAAATGCCCCCCTTTTGGGGGGTTGGGGGGCGAAACTCATTGCTGGCGAGGATTTGTGCAGATAATCTTAATAAAAAATTATGTACGAAAACCTGAAAGAATTTTTTGAAAGGATCAAATCGCTGGGTTTCTGGCGGCGGGTGTTCGGCTGGAGAAGAATCAGAACTTTAAGTTATGATGCATATGATGAGTTTACAAATCTGACTGAGAACCTCAATGTCCTTAACAGGGAGTTGGCAAACAGGGATACAAGGATAGCAGATCTTGAAAAGATTATTGAAAAGAACGCAGAAATATCTTCAAACAGAATATCCGATCTTATAACATCATCTCAGAAGCTTGAACTAAAGCTAAATAGTCTTGAAAATGAATTGTCCCGCATTATTCGGGAAAAGAACGAATTATCCAACCGGATTGCCCGGTTTGAGCAGGCTGACCAGATAAGGAGTGAAGAGTATCAGAAGAATGTCTCTGCAGTAAATGCAATCCGTTCCGGTCTGGAAAACGACAGGAAGATGTTAAATGAAGAGAGACTCAGGGAGAAGGAGGAACAGTTTGAAAAGATCAGGCAGACATGGCAAAACCATGAGAATAATGTTGAAACAGCAATCAGGAATATCTGTAAAGCTCACTTTATAGAGTATGTGAAGGAGGTCCCGTTTAAGGGGAATCCGGATAATACTATAAAGATTGCCGGAGAATATATCATTTTTGATGCCAAGAGCCCCGCAGGTGATGACCTGGAAAACTTTCCGAAATACCTGAAGCTACAGACTGAGAATGTAAAGAAGTATGCTAAGCAGGAGAATGTCAAGGGTGATATATTCCTGGTCATACCTGCAAACACACTGAATGTGATTGATCAGTTTGTTTACAGGCTGGGCGATTATAATTCATATGTCATCACAATTGACTCTCTTGAGCCTATAATATTATCGCTCAAAAAGATAGAGAATTACGAATTCGCCGAGCAGCTTACTCCGGACGAAAGAGAAAATATCTGCCGGATCATAGGTAAGTTCTCTCACACTGCAAAAAGAAAGATCCAGATTGATTATTTCTTCTCATACCAGTTTCTTGATATATTATCAAAATGTGGCATTGATCTTCCCCCTGACATTTATAAGTCAGTCCAGGAGTTCGAGAAGTCTGAAAAACTTAATCCGCCGCAGGAGAAAAGAGCCAAGCAGATTTTACTTGATGATCTTCTGGCAGAAAGCGAAAAACTGGCACTTGAAGCGCGTACAAGGATCAGGGAAGATAATGAGGAAAATAAAAGTGACAGATAAGAAAAGTCACTTTCTTAACTTTCGAGATATACATTGGTTTTTAACAATGCATTTCTGAGATCCTTGTAGGGCAAATCACGGGTGCTGATATTTTTTATTGAGCATAGCGCTGCTGCCGTGCCAGCTGCCTGTCCCTGTCCCATGCAACAAACTGTATTCCTTGTGGACATATGAGCCTGAAAATCTGATGTTATCAGCATGCCTGCAGCCAGAAGATTCTCTATGCCTTTTACCAGCAATGCTTTAAATGGAACTCCGTAAGTACCTCCGTTGTTAATCTGGTATTTTGGCGCCGAATCGTGGAACCCATATACCATTATATCATCATCAAAATGTTTTGCTTCGATTACATCAGCCAAAGTGATATCATAATCGCAGGTAATTGTTCTTCCCCGACGTATGTTTAATGATGGACTTGTCCTTGCTATAAAGGCATTCTCACATCCCGGAAGGTGCTTTCTGAATAACTCGAGTGTTTTGAATTGATTCTGCCTTATGATAAGTTCTGCTTTCGCAACCTCATCCCTGTTGGTAGGGCTTACGGGAAGCTTGTAATTAACTTTTATGAACATCAGGTAATTGTCATGAACTGTTGTTGTTATCAGACCTGAACCCAGTTTTACCACACCATCAACAAATTCCTGAGGCAGCTTGCCCCTGATAGTATATCCGCTTTCACTTCCCATCCTGATAATTTGGCCTTGCTTGCCGTCCCTGATCCCGTATGCCAGATCTCCCAAGGCATTATTTTTAACAAGGTAAGAATAAAGCTTCTCGATGTTGACATTCCCCAGTCCCATACTGTTGCAGACAGGATGATCATTCAGTTCGACATATTCTGCACCGGCATAAGCTGAAAGATCACCATAAGCTGTACAGTCAATAAAACATTTCCCTTTAAAAAACTCTCTTCCCATCCTGCTTTGTGTAATGACGCCCTCAATTATCCTGCCTTTTTTCACTGCTCCGGCAACCAGGGTATTTGTGAATATGCTTACATCAGCTTCCGCAAGCATTTCAAGAACAACCAGCTTATACAATTCAGTATCAATGGCAGTGCAAACGCAATCATAATCTATCTTTCCGGTAACATCCCCATGTCCGGTTGTTCCTCCGACAAGCAGGAGACGATCAATTATCTCCTGGGCGATACCTTTTACAACCTGGCGTTTCTCGACTCCGGGAAATGCTTTCCACAGATTGAAAAAACTGTGAAGGGCTGTCCCGCCTTCTACAACTGTTCCTCCGGTGTATCCCTTGGCTTCAATAAGGGCAGTTTTTGCACCCTGCCGGGCTGCTGCAATTGCAGCTACAACACCTGCCGTACCTCCTCCGGCAACCACAACATCAAATTCCCTTAAAGGCAAATTTTTGGGATTTTCTTTAAAAAAACCTGTTTTATCTGAATCTGATGACAGCTTGAAGTTCAAAGCAGGAAAAGCAAGACCTGACAACATCATATTTCTGGAAAATTTTCTGCGATCCATTTTTATCCTTTTATGATTTACTGTTGTACTGAAAATCAGTAATTAACCTGAAAGGTAATAAAATAAAATCAAAGTTGTTTTTGTATAATTTATTGCATAAATTTACACGTGACAGTACACGAGTAAGAAATAATCTGGACTTCCAATGCCGGTAATACGAATTGAATGAATTAATCTTATAAACATGAAGAAGATAGCTGTTTGTGGTGCAGGAGGATTTATTGCAGGGCATCTTGTAAAGGAGTTGTTGAAAAAAGGTCATCCTGTAAGAGCAGTTGACATTAAACCATTGAACGAGTGGTATCAGGTTTTTAACGGAGCCGAAAGCCTTGTTTTGGATCTGCAGATAAGAGAGAATTGTTATCAGGCTGTAAACAGGTATAATCAGGTCTTTAACCTTGCAGCAGATATGGGAGGGATGGGCTTTATTGAAAACAATAAGGCAGCCTGCATGATAAGTGTACTTATAAATACCCACCTGC
>DATKXL010000059.1:0-9894 GCA_035529055.1 Bacteroidales bacterium | reverse complement strand
CGCCTGTTTTTCTTCCCGGCGGAATTTTAATCCATACCTGTGCATTTACCGGAATAAGCTCACGGAAAGGACCCCTCATCATCATTGGATTGGTCAGGTTTACCAGGTGTACCGTCATGGAGTTCTCCTGTCTCCACACAGTAACATCTATTACTCCGGGACCCTTTACATCGACAAGTGGCTCCTCATTAAGGGCCCATCGGATTGTATTACGGAGAAGTTTTCCGTGATCGGCACACATAATCTGCCAGAAAGTACGGTCAATATCACCGGGAAAATATACTATACGACCTTTTCCGGTGTCGCTAAGGTACACTTCCCTTGTTTCAGTATCCTGAACACGCGGATAGACGTGTTCCATTGGCAGATCGGGATAAGTGGGAATAAGTGTAACAGGGGAGGGGAATGTTGATATGGGCTTTACTCTTACCCTGTGAATGGTATTGATTATCCTGTATGCATCCTCCAGTTCTTTAAGTACAGGATGAAATTGTTTTGTAACCGGATCACTTCTTAACTGAAGATAGCTGTTTTGCATGGGCCCTTCCACTCTATGGTCATATGAAACGCCAAATAAATCGGACAGGCCAAATTCTGAACGTCTCCTGCCTTCGCCATCACAGAGTGATGTTTCAAAGGTCGCTATAAGGCTTCCGCCTCCATTAACAAATCTCCGTAACTGGTCACATTGTTCATCAGAAAGAGAAGCAATGTTCGGCAGTATAAGCAGTTTGAAAGGTTTAAGGTAATCCGGACCGAGAAGACGCTCATTGACCATTTCAAAAGGCATGCGTACCTCTATGAGAGCGTGATACATCCCCAGAGCATGATCACCGCTTCTCAACTGCCATGCTTCAATCCCGTAATTCCTGTTCTGTTCGGAAAACAGCATGCCAACACGGGCTAAAGAAGCTGTGTTTCGTAAATAGCGTTCATTCCTGTAATGAATCTGGTATATCTTATCTACTATATCAAGCCACCTCTTGTCATAAAGCACGCCGGAGAACTTTGTGAACCATGGACGCATTCCATTGGCAGTGCCCTCGGCAACCCAGACCCTGATTTCAGCCTCACTCTGAACTGAATCTTTCCAGCGGTATTGTTCCTCAAATCCCACACTGAAAATCCCTCCGAGCGGCTTCATGCCGATCGATGCCCTGAGCTCCTTGGCAACCAAGCCATTAGACCAGGGCATTGTTGCCCCGCTTCTTGCCTGATGATCAGTGAAAACAATGTCCGAAAGTTTACCTGTTATTACTTTATCGGGAAAGCCGTTTGGAATGAATCGTGATACAGATCTTTGTTTGCGTATCACACCGTCCCATAGGAGCCACAGATCTCTAAGCCGCCCGGTATTCCATTCGGAGTATTTCTGATAGACCGGATCGGAACGATCGCTTGTCCGGGGCAATTCCAGTCCGGAATAGTCCCGGAAATTCTTTATGCAATGTTCGCAATAGCAGATGCCATGACCGGCCCATCGGTTGGAGAATATGCCATCGGGCTGATACATCTCCATGATTTCTTTATGAACCTCTGTCATGAACTCAAAGTTATACGGACCCAAAGCGCATGTGACCCACAATTCCGGATTTGCCCAATGGCGACGTTTTTCCCCTTTAGCAGTTACTGCAATCCAATCAGGATGAGCCTCGTACATATTCTGCCAGGTGGCATGAGGATCGGTGCGGGCAATAACTGACATGCCCATCTTACGGCTTCCTTCCACAAGGTATCCAAAAGGATCAGAGTTACCAAGCCAGGTGCTTCTGTGGTGCATCGGTACATCTGTAGGATAATACGCCACTATACCACCGGCACTTAGTGTTGTGCCATCAGCGTGAATCCGTTTAAAGTAGCTGAGCCAGAAGTCGGGATCAAAACGCCCGGGGTCATTTTCTACAAGTGTCAGCTGTGCCCATCGCATCGGACGGTTAAACCATGACTCTTCCCCGGATAGTCCGACACCTGCCAGCATTGAAGGTTCTGCAATAGCACAGACTCCGGCTACCGCTGAAGTTGTTTTTATGAAATTTCTTCTGTTCATGACTCGGTATTTAGTTTTAAAAGGTAGAAAATATTTTGTTGCGTAATGCAATGTTCCTGTTGTAAAATGATAAAAACAAAATATATTTGAATGGAGTATTAAATATTAATGCCAAACCCATGAAAAAATCATTTAAAACGTTTTTTATTCTCCTGCTGATTTTGACTTGTAATTTCAGGGTATTTCCTCAAACAATAAATACCGAACCAAAAACTCTTGAAATTGGTTCTAAAGCGCCTGATTTTAATCTTTTAGGTGCAGATGGGAATAACTACAGCCTTAAAGAGTTTAATAAAGCATCAGTTTTAGTTGTCATTTTCAGCTGCAACCATTGCCCGACAGCTCAGGCTTATGAGGACAGGATAATTTCAATCGCTAAAGACTATAAACCAAAGGGTGTTGCACTCGTAATGATTTCCCCTAATTCTGTAAGGGCATTGAATTACTCGGAACTTGGTTATTCAGATATGGGTGACAGCTATGATGAAATGAAGCTGCGTGCGGCTGATAAAGGATTTAATTTTCCCTATTTATACGATGGAGATGACCAGAAAGCTTCACTGACCTATGGTCCGGTTGCCACACCGCATTGTTTTGTTTTTGACAGTAACCGTATTTTACGTTATAACGGTCGCATTGACGGATCTGAAAAACCCGGCTCCGGCAAAGGTGAAGATATAAGAAATGCAATCAACTCAATACTGGCAGGAGAGCCTGTCAAGAATCCTGTAACAAAAGTATTCGGATGTTCTGTTAAATGGTCGTGGAAGGACGAATACACACAAAGACTATATAAACAGTGGGCTGAATTACCTGTCACTCTCGAAGAGATTGATGTTCAGGGAATAAAAGAGTTAATTAAAAACTCTTCATCCGACAAGTTGAGATTAATAAATATATGGGCAACCTGGTGCGGCCCATGCATTAACGAATTTCCCGACCTGGTGATAATTGATCGTATGTACCGCGGCCGACAGTTTGAGTTTATTACCATAAGTGCCGATAAGCAGGCAAGAAAAGCTGATGCTTTGAAATTCCTTCAGAAACAGCAGGCTTCAAACAAAAACTACATTTTTAATGATGATGACGTATATAAACTGATTGATGCAGTCGGTTCTGACTGGCAGGGTGCACTGCCTTTCACATTGCTGATTGAACCGGGAGGGAGGATCATTTACAAAAAGCAGGATATGATAAATCCCCGCTGAGATGAAAAAACTGATTGTGGAAAATAAGTATATTGGCAGATATTACTAAACAGGTCAGAAAACCATGGAAAAACATCTTGACAGACGCCATTTCATTAAAACCGGCAGTATAATAACTGCAGGTATAACCTTTGCCCCTTATGTATTGAAAGCCGGAGGAACCAGGGCGGGTAGCAATCCGGTCAGGCTTGGTGCTCCTGTTCCCGGAAATTTTGCCGATCCTGCCGAATGGGTTAAATCTGTAAAAGCTCTGAGATACAGCGCTGTTTATTGTCCGGTTCAGCCAGGAGCCCCTGTTGAACTGATAAGATCTTTTAAAGAGGAAGCAAAAAGGAGCAACATTCTGATCGCTGAGGTGGGAGCCTGGAGCAACCTTATGGACCCAAATGAACCAGCCAGGAAAGAATCAGTTAACAAAAATATTGATGCCCTTCAATTAGCAGATGAAATCGGAGCAGTATGTTGTGTTAATATTTCCGGGGCGAGAGGTGAAATCTGGGATGGTCCTTATGCCGGAAACTATACCAAAGAAACATTTAATCAGATAGTTGAGACAACCAGGTTTATTATAGATCAGGTAAAGCCGGTAAATGCTTTTTACACGCTTGAACCCATGCCTTACATGCTTCCCGATTCTCCCGATACATATCTGGAGTTAGTAAAGGCAATTGACCGTAAACAGTTTGCCGTTCACCTCGATCCGGTGAATATGATTTCAAGTCCTCAGAAATACTTTAATAACGCCGGATTTCTTAAGGAGTGTTTTGCAAAACTGGGCCCATTTATCAAATCCATTCATGCAAAAGACATAACTATTTTGCCCGAACTCACACTCCATCTGGAGGAACGCAGACCGGGTCAGGGTTCTCTTGATTATGCAGTTTTTTTACAGGAAACAAGTAAGCTCAAAGATATCCCCTTTATGCTGGAACACCTTGACAGTCACGAAGATTATTTACTGGCCGCAGCTTATGTCCGTGAAGTAGGAGCGAAAAACGGTATTACTTTTTAACCTTCACCACTCCATGATGTAGCATGAGGAGCCAGTGGTGTGTCCCGCGAGGTGCAAAGGTTCAAATGAAAAACTATACGATAACAACCTGTCCCGATTTTTTCTTAATTTTGAATTAATGAAACAAAACGAATATGTTTCTTGTTTTCGATTGAGAAAATAGGATAGAGTAAGTAATGATGAATAAGAGATTTAATCGCTTTATACAATTATTTGACGAGGATCTAAGACTTTTACTGGGTATCAGTTTCGGTATCTTTTTGTTTATCCTGTTTTTTCAACCCTTTCCAATTGAAAGATTTGATTTTAATGATCTGTTGTTGTTTGTCGCAGGATTCGGGGCAATTGTCTTTCTCTTTATGTTTTTAGTCCGTTTAGTTTTCCCATGGGTTGGCAACAATCAGGGGAATGACAATAACAAATCATTTATAAGTACTTACCTGGGTGGATTTATTATTGTGGCTTTAAGCTCGGTCGCTTTTGCTTTCTATCTCAGGTATGTGGGATTTGTAAGTCTTTCCTTTTTTGTTATTTTCAAAGTAGTGTTGATCTGCCTTACTCCACCAGTGGCATTAAGACTATATGATTTAAATAAGGAGTTAAAGCAACAAAACGAATCGCTGATGTCGGCAAAGAAGACAATACAAAATCAAGTCGAAAAATTTGAAGAAGATAATCTGGGAAAGTCCATTGAGTTTATTTCTGAAAACAAATCTGAAATTCTTACCCTTCTAGTTTCTGATATTGCTTTTATTAAATCAGCCGACAACTATGTGGAGGTAGTTTATAAATCGGGTGATAACCTGAAGAAGAACCTCATCAGGAATACTTTAAAGAATATTGAGTTACAGCTAAAAGAGTATTCAAATTTTATACGCTGCCATAGAATATGTGTAGTTAATAAACACTACATCGAAAAATTCAGTAAGAATTATAACAACCATTGGATTACAATCAGGGGATATAATGAAAAAATCCCTGTTTCGCGCCAGTATCTGTTAAAGGTCAGAGAGGCCTTATAGTGGTTCAGGGACGAATGCCATTCACCCTGCCGATATGACATTAATCCCCGATTTGTTTGATTTATAACTTTTCAGTGTGGATTAATCCCTTCTTTTTGCTACGTCTTTAACCTCGAAATAACTTTGTCGGGATTAATCCACTAAATAATATGAATATTCTATTGGTCTATCCTCAATATCCCGATACATACTGGAGCTTTAAACATGCTCTGAAATTTATTTCGAAAAAGTCAGCAAATGTCCCTTTAGGGATACTTACAGTAGCTTCATTACTTCCTGAAGGATGGAATAAGAGGCTGACAGACCTCAACGTTTCACGGCTTAAGGATAAGGATATTTTATGGGCTGATTTTGTTTTTATCAGTGCCATATCTGTACAATCGGCTTCGGTGAAACAGATTATCGGACAATGTAAACAGCTTGAAACCAAGATAGTCGGTGGAGGCCCCCTGTTTACGGAAGAGCATGATCAATATCCGGATATTGACCACCTTGTTTTGAATGAAGCAGAAATAACCCTTCCTCTTCTACTTGATGACCTTAAAAATGGTAATCCGAAAAGAATTTACAAGTCGGATAAGTTTGCTGACATGACAAATTCTCCATTACCCGATTATTCGCTGATAAGGCCTGCTAATTACGCAACCGCAGGGATACAGTATTCCAGAGGTTGCCCCTTCGATTGCGAATTTTGTGATATTACAGCCCTGTTTGGACGACGTGTCCGAACAAAAACTCCTGTGCAGATCATATCGGAATTGAGCCAATTATTAAAGATGGGATGGAAGGGAGCTGTTTTCTTTGTTGATGATAATTTTATTGGTCATAAGAAGAAATTGAAAACTGAGTTGTTACCGGCTGTTATACAATGGATGGAATTAAATAAACATCCTTTCACTTTTATAACAGAAGCTACAATAAACCTGGCTGACGATAAAGAGTTGATGGATATGATGGCTAAAGCTGGTTTTGTAAAAGTTTTTGTGGGTATTGAAACTCCCGAAGAGAGCTGTTTAACGGAGTGTAACAAACTTCAGAATAACAATCGTGAGCTGATTGAGAGTGTAAATACAATACAGCGGTACGGTATTGAAGTTATGGCTGGATTTATTGTCGGATTTGACAACGATCCGCCAAATATCTTTCAGCGTCAGATTGATTTTATTCAGCAAAGCGGGATAATAACCGCAATGGTTGGTCTTTTGAATGCACCACGACTCTCAAAACTATACCGGCGGTTAAAAAATGAAGGCAGGCTGGTGGCTAAATTCACCGGTGACAATACTGATTATTCTATGAATTTTGTACCCAGGATGGATAAAGATGAGTTATTAAAAGGATACAATAGGATCATTCACGAAATCTATTCCAGTAAGTCCTATTACGACAGGGTATTACTGTTCTTAAAACAATATAATCCCGCTGCCAGAGACCGGATCTCAATTAATAAGATAATGGCCTTACTGAAATCTATCCTCTATATAGGAATTCTGAAGAAGAACAGAAGATACTACTGGAAGCTTTTTTTCTGGAGCATTTTTATGAAACCTAAAGTATTCCCTCTTGCAGTTACATACAGTATTTACGGTTACCATTTCAGAAGGGTATTCCGGAATGTCAGTTGATAAAGGAACGTGTGAAGTACGATTCTATGGACGTGGTGGCAATGATGATGCCGGGAAATACCTGCTTGCTTCCCTTAAGAGAACTCATGGTGATTTATGCGGAATCTTATAAAACATTTATCTTTGACAGAAAAGAATTAATTTAATGGTCTGATAAATAAATAAAAGGAGGTGAGCATGAACTCTAAGAGAGGATTTCTGGTTTTAATTGCCTTTTCAATGGCCTTTATATTGTCAGGGCAGGCAGATAAATATGAAAATAAGGAGAATACCCTCCGTGCAGGTATATCAAAAATTGATATCACCCCGTCTATCCCGGTGAAATTATATGGATATGCTTCAAGAAAAACCTATTCTGAAGGCGTTCATGATCCATTATATGCACGTGCTGTTGTATTTGAAAACAATGGCAGCAAAGTTGTACTGGTTTCTTCTGATCTGGGCTCATTTGGCGCTGAAGTCTGCCCGATAGTACGGAAAAGCATGCTTGAAAAGTTCAACCTGAAAGAATCTGAACTTTTCCTGACGGCCATTCATTCCCATAGTTCTCCTGTTCTGTCAATAAACAAGGAAACAGGTGATGCCAACAATATCGTTTATACTGAAGAATTAAACCAAAAACTACTTACTGTTATTGGCGCGGCAATTAAAAATTTGAAACCGGTTCAGACAGGAGTTGGTGCCGGTTCTTCCCCTGTTGGTTCAAACAGGCGCGAAATGAGACCTGATGGATCAATCACTCTTGGCAGGAATCCCTATGGTCCTGCAGATAAAGAGGTTCTTGTGCTAAAGATAGTAACATCTGACGGGGCACCGGCAGGAGCAATTTATGATTACGCCACCCATGCCACTTCTTTAGGCCCTCAAAACATGCTGGTCAGCGGCGATGTGCTGGGTTTATCTGCACAGTTTGTAGAAAAAATATTGGGAGCTGAGGTTATTTCACCTGTCTTTGCAGGCGCATCAGGTGATATTGATCCCTGGTACAGGGTACTTCCGGGTTTTAATACCGAGAACGGGTGGATCCCCGAACCGGTCTTACTGGGAACATTGCTTGGCGAGGAGGTGGTAACCACATTCCGGAATATTAAGGAAGTAAAGCCGGGTGGTTTTATCAGTTCTTCATATGCAACTATTGAGTGTCCAAGAAAAAAAGTTGATGACAATGCAAAATCAACAGATGAGAACCAGAAACCAACAGTGCCGGTCAATATTACAGTTGCAAGAGTAGGCGATGTTGCATTCGTTGGATTTAGCGTTGAAATGCTTACTGAGGTCGGTATGGCAATCAAAGCTGGCTCCCCGTATAAACACACCTTTGTCATAACTCACTGTAACGGTTATAGCGGGTATCTGCCACCCGCTGATCTTTATAAAGAGGGAGGTTACGAAGTCAATTCAACCCCTTTTGAAATCGGGACTGCAGAAATGGTTACAAAACAAGCCCTCAGAATGCTGTACGAATTAAAATAGTGTTTTGATCAGGTATTATAAACCGGCCGGCTGTCCTCCCTGGCCGGTCTGTACCAATACGGAGGGTAATGCTTCCGATTCAGATAATTTATCTGCAACTATTTTCCTTTCAATTTCAGTTTTCCGGGTACTTTCCTTCTCTCTTATTATTGAAATAAGGTAACTATTTAGCTGGCCTATAAAGATAGAAGAATTGTATCATCCAGCTATTAAGTGAGTAAGAATATTAAAAACGCAAGTGCTTTTAACAATTTTGCGCTGTAGTTGTTGATAAGTTGCAAATTATCAGCGATTTTATCTCTCCGACATTTTAATATCTCCGCGACACGCAAAACTTTTTTTCAAATATGTTCCTCATGCGAGGATAAAATTCCAGAATGCACTGATATTAACAATTTGAGCCATTTGCATTGTATAACTTTTGCTGTAAAAACTTGTTTTTTAGGATATTCCCGGGTTATTTTTGACAAAAAAAGTTTTGGTAAAAGATTTAACCATACGAGTTTTAATCAAGAAGGTCGAAGAACTGACCAGGCGACTAGAGGAACTTGAAGAGGAGAATAAAATCCTGCGCCATGAAAATGCCATGCTGAAAGCCGAGGTTGCAGATTTAAGGGCACGTTTAGAGAGCAATAGCCACAATAGCAACAAGCCGCCATCAAGTGACGGGTATAAAAAGCAACCTGTAAAACCGGCTTTGCCAAAAGGCAAAGGCAGTAAGCAAGGAGGCCAAAAAGGGCATAAAGGTCATACCTTACAACAAGTTGAATCTCCCGATAAAATAGTAACCTGTATACCTGGTATCTGCACCTGTGGCCACGAGTTTAAAAAAGAGCAGTTAATACTGGCCGAAAAACGCCAGGTTTTTGATCTCCCTCAGCCTAAGTTGGAAATTACCGAATACCAAATATTTAAAGCTTGCTGCCCCGCTTGCGGTCAGGAGCAAAAAGGGGTCGCCCCGGAAGGGGTAAATGCCCCGGTACAATACGGGAACAAAATTAAAGCTTTTGTTGTATTGCTAAACGTGCACTATAAGCTTCCATTCAAAAAGATACAACTATTGTCCAGCGATTTATTCGGTTATCCGATAAACGAATCAACCATTAGTTTAGCCGGTGAGAAATGTTACGAAAAACTTGAAGAAAGTGAAAGAATAATCAAGTCAAAGATAATTGATGCCAATGTTGTACACGCCGATGAAACAGGCCTTCGGACAGCAGGGAAGCTGCACTGGTTGCACACGGCAACCACCCTGTTATATACCTACCTGTTTGTGCATGAAAAACGGGGGTCTGGGGCAATACAAAGCAATAAATCCGTACTACGGGATAATATCGGTTGGCTTGTCCATGATTGCTGGGGCAGTTATTTTAACCTGCAAAATCTGAAACATGCTATTTGTGGCGCCCACATTTTAAGGGAACTCGAAGGGCTGATAGAAACCAGGGAAACCAAATGGGCAATAGTTTTCAAGTCGTTTTTACTTTGTGTTTACAGGATGCCCTTC
>DATKXL010000058.1:0-3493 GCA_035529055.1 Bacteroidales bacterium | reverse complement strand
ACTGGCCGCTCCTCAGGTCGGTCTTCCTATTAGAATGTTCGTTGCAGAGATCATGGTCAAAAATAAGTTTTTATGCTTAATGAATCCAACCATTGATTCTTTTGATGGCATAGAAACAGGATACGAAGGCTGTTTGTCACTGCCAGGAATTCAGGCTCAGATCAGTCGTCCGGCTTCGATTGTTGTTTCAGGTATTACCCCAAACGAAATCAAAGAGACGTATGAGCTTACGGGGCTTGAGGCTCGCATCGTTCAGCATGAAATGGATCATCTTGAAGGTCGTATTTTCATCGAACGTATGAAAGCGGATGAATATGAGATCCTGATTAAAAACCTCAAGAAGGTTCTTGAGATCGAGAAGAATATTGAGAAACAGGATGACGACGCCGACGAAACTCAGGTTTCTGAAAAATAAGAGTAAGAATAGAAACAACCATGGCCCCCCTGGAAGTCTCTAGCGGGCCTTGTTATTGAGAGACGAAGATGAAATACTACGGGCAATATGACCCTCCTGATGATAAAATTCTCTATGAAAAATATTTTATGAATTATGCTAAAAGGAGCGAAGATAGTTTGGAAGGGTTTTTTATAGAATGTGGGGCTTTCGATGGACAAACAGAATGTTGTTGCAAATTCTTTGAAGAGACCCTAGGATGGAAGGGAATCAACATCGAAGCTTCACCAAGGATTTTCAACAGGCTTTTGGTTAATCGTCCAAGTTCGTTCCTTAATCTGAATATTGCACTATCAAATAAAAACGGAAAAGCTACTTTTAAAGATGTCTATTCTCCCAGGGGAAATGCAGACAACAACGGTTCTTTATTACACAAAGAAGCTCATGCTCAAAAGATACGAGATGCAAATTTTTATTTTGGAACAGTAGAGGTCGAAACTATCAGGTTTGCAGACCTAATGGAGAAATACCAAGTCAAGCATGTCGATTTGATGGCATTAGACGTAGAAGGATACGAAATAGAGGTATTGGAGGGAATGAGCGGGTCTTCGGTTATGCCAGATGTAATGTTTGTAGAATATTATTGGTCTGGTTTAGAAAAAATCAAACAAATAATGTCAGACTACGGATACAGATTTGAATTTACCAAAGATAATGTCAATGCTGTATTTATGAACTACCCACCCGCTAAAGACCGCTGGGCTTTCTGGACGCAACAGGATAAAAACAGATGAGAGAACCAAAAGATGAACGATTTTGAAAGAGAAATATCAAAATTTATAGACATTGAATTGATACGAAAACACGGCGTTGTTTTTAATGATATTGTCGAGATGGAGTATAAAAGAATAGGATTTTTACCAAGTGATGTATTCGGAAAGAAAGTAATAGACATAGGAGCCCATGTTGGAATATTTAGTCTTTTATGTCAAGCCTTGGGAGCCAGGTCAATAATTTCGATAGAAGCAAATCCAAAGACTTTTGCTGATCTTTTTCGCAATCTAAGTCAATGCCCGTCTGTTAAGGCAATTATAAACAAGGCTGTATTTGACGGCTGTATAGCCGAAATAAATATCATTGACAAAGATACCGGATCAACTGTTACAAATAGTGAATTGGGTTCTTTCCAAGGGATTCAATGTATTTCATTAGATCATATCCTTGAAGAACAGAATAGTAATGAGATTGTTATGAAGATGGATATAGAAGGAGCTGAATATACGGTATTGCCAGCGTGTTCTAAAAAGTCTTTGCGTAAATGCAGGACCATCTTCTTAGAAACACATCCTCTCGACAACGAAGGAAACAAAGTACCTGGTAAAAGAGCTGAATTTATTAAAGAGTATTTGCAATTAATTGGGTTTAAAATTGTTCACCAAGACTATGTATGGGTTAATTCGTTTCAAAATGGAATTTGTGTGTCGAGTACGCCAATCATTAATTTTGAGTTTTTGAAATTTGAAAGAGTACAGGAATGAATATGAGAATTGTTTGGCATTGTGCTTTAAATTCCAGAACTGGATATAGTGAGTTTTCAGAGGGTGTTATCAAATCATTGCATACAGAAGGAGCAGATGTATATGCTCATAGCTGGGGCTCTTGGGGCCTCCCAGAAGATGAAACAGTCAGAAGTCTTATTCAGAAATACGAAAACAATAAAGACAATCTGTTTGATGCATGTCATATTATGTGCTGGGCGGCAAACGATTATCATACGTTTAAAGGGAAGAAAAGATTGGGAGTAGTATTTGCCGAGTCTTCTATCATTAGGTCGTCCGTTTTTGAATCGTGTAAACAAATAGAAGGAGTTATTGTTGTTGCTGATTTTACAAAACAGATGTTTATAAATAGCGGATACCCCAATGAAGTCATATTTATTCCGATTGGAGTAAAGGAAGTTTATCGGCATCCTGTTGTACGTCCTGTTTCTAAACACCTAGGTGAGTTTGTATTTTTAGCAGTTGGAGTATGTCAACTTAGAAAGAATTCTTTCATGTTGGCTCGTGCATTTTCTGAAGTATTTCCAAAAGATCAATTCCCAAAAATAAAATTGATAATGAAAAGCAATCACGGAGGAAAATTAGACTGGACGAAAGATTTGAAAGGTAATATCGAAGCAATTTGGACAGGACTAGAAGCAGGAACTCCTGACTATACGACAGAACAAATGTATCAGCTTTTTTCTAGAAGTGATTGTATTCTTCTTCCTAGTAAAGGAGAGGGCGCTCCGATCTTTGTAAATGCGCTTTCGGCAGGATTACCTCTTATATATACAAACTGGGGAGTTCTAAAAGAGTTCTTTAACTCAGACGTTTCATACCCTTGTAACATTGCCAATATGGAAAAGGGGTCCTTTTCAGACGGGCGTGGTAACCGTGAGTCATTTGGAGAAACTCCAAATGTTGATGTAAATCATTTTAAATCATTAATGAAACATGTAGTTGAAAACAGAAACGATTTAAGAGACAAGAGTATTGCTGCCGCTGCTTATGGGTCGTATTTTAGATATGATACGACTGCAAAGACGCTACTTAAGGCGTTGTCCTAGGTAGTTAGCGGGAAATTTTGGAGTAGAAACGTCAGGGATAGAACGGCCTTACGAACACTTTAGAATAATTTTCTTGACAAACCAGGCAACTTTGTTTATGATTGACGCAGGAACCTTTGACTCGCTGTTGCGAGCAAACAACGTCGTGACATCCTCCGCCCCCCTAAAGGGGCGGCTTCCCGAGCGACTTCGGGGCAACAAGGAGCTTGACAGATCCCCGGGAGTATGCGCCAATTCCTCCGCCGCCTAAAGGCGACGGTTCCCTTGAGAACGTCATGGAGATTGTCGCGATGAAGACACCAATTTTATATACTGGATCGTTGATTACGAGATCATGGTCATGGTCAAGGGTCTGGTCAAATTCATTGTCGTGGTCATTTTCAAGATGCTGGTCAAAATCATATTCAAATTTAGAGTCATATTCATGGTCATGGGCATGGTCAGTGTCAAGGTCGCAGTCATGGAGATAGTCGCAATGACACCGATTCTTT
>DATKXL010000057.1:0-2415 GCA_035529055.1 Bacteroidales bacterium | reverse complement strand
TCATATCCCTGTATCCCTTATCATTCAAGAGAATCAGGCGTAATACTTCGTTGATCCGGGCGGTTCGAACTTTTCCATCCACAAAAACCATTTTTTCGGGGAAGATCGAACCGATTAATTGCTGTTTTACCTCTATATCTGAAGTATGATAGTACTTTTCAAGGTTCCCCAGGAGGTTGATTCCAGACTGTAAATATTTTTCAAAGTTGCTGCGAACACATTTAATCTGCCGGAGACGCAGCAGAAGCTGTTCTTTTGTACCTTCAAAACGGGATTTCATTTTACTATAATCCTCAGGATCAATTTTATTGTCCACAAGCATATCCTGAAGTTTTTGAATACGCTGCTTTTGTTGATCAACCTGGTTCGTAATTTCAGTTATGGTCTGGTTCCTCGAAGTTTCACCACTATTTTTAACACCGGATAGGAATGTTACCACCAGATGAGACAAAATGATCCCACCCTTCTGAGATGGTGATTATTTCTGTTATTCAGAACAATGTTTTTTTCTTTATTCCGGTGGGTTATTAACATGTTCGATTTCCAAGTCAAAACAAGCAACTTTTTCTGGCCATTTGGCATTATGATTCCAGCATGCAATATTGAAGGCATTCTGCTGATTATAAGTCACATATAGGCAACAAAAAAGGCACCAACTCATGCCAGCACCTTTTCTTTATTGAGATTTATCAGGATTGTATTACCCCGTTTCGGATTTTTCCTGTTTCTTTTCAGCATACTGTTTCTGCAATAATTCACTTTGGTACATACGGTAGCTTGGGCCATTGATCCTTACGATGACCGAGTGGTGGAAGATACGGTCTATGATGGCTGACGTCGTGATGGGATCCCCGAGGAACTCTGCCCAGTCCGCTTCTTCTACATTGGTTGTAAAGATCAGGGATTTGTTATCGTTGTAGCGCTGGTCGATCACCTTAAAGAGAAAGTGAGCTTCCTTAACTACCTGTAACTCAAGGCGATCATGTCCCATCTCATCGATCACGAGCAAATCCGGGTTGGTGTATTTTCTCATTCTTTTCTCCAGGGTTTTTTCATACACTCCGGCATTCAGGTCATTAATCAGATCACTGCAGGTGGTATACAAAGTTTTGTATCCCTTTTGACACGATATTAGTGCCAGACTTCTTGCGATATGACTTTTCCCTACACCATTCATGGTACTCGTGAACAGGATTGACTCGTTTCTTTCTATGAACTGCAGTGATGCCAGATCCATTATCAGTCTGCGGTCAATCTGGGGTTGGAAGTCAAAATCAAAGTCTGCCAGCATCTTCAGCGGCTGTGGCAGTCTGCTGCTTTTAATCAATGATTCAATGCGTCTCTGCCTCTTAGCCGCTGCTTCTGTCTGCACGATTTCGCTGATAAACTCATAATACCCTACAGAGCCTTCATTGGCCCGGTCGACCATCTGCTGGTACTCCTCTGCCAGGAGCTTTAGTCCCAGGTACTGGCAACTTTCGGTGAACTGCTCTGCCTGCTGCCTGGTATGGTTTTTATTTCTGCTGCTCATTATCGTTATTTCTTTTGGGTTTAAAGGATAACTTAATGCTGTAACGCGGCTCGGAGTTGTTTTCCAGGAACCTTTCAATGGCACCTGCTTCAAAGACCTTGTATTGCCAGGCCCTTCGTATGGCCACCAGTATATCTTCCACCCGGTAGTTTACCTTCAGGGCCAGCAAAATTCTGAGATGATGTCGCCAGGATCCGCGTTTATGTTGCTTTACCTGATCGATATATTGACTCATTTCCGGTGAAAACGCTTCCAGGCGGGAGATCACATCGGCGATCGCCAGATCGGGTTTCTTGCGGGGTTTCTGGTGGTTTCCCACATATCGCTCCTTACGGCCCTTCTCGGCCAGGGGATGGATGGCTATCTGCTCCCCGGCAGGAGAGTAAACCATCAGTTCCTTTTCGGTAATGCGCAGCGGACACAACTCAAACATGTACTTCTCAGGTACCACATACTGGTAACCCTCCCAGTAGATGCACGATTCCTGGTTCACCACTTTATGCGTCACCACAGAGGTATCATAATGATTTGCCGGCAAAGGCTGCAGATAGGGTTGCTCCTCGATATACATATCAATGGGCCTTTTCTTTGTCGTGCCATGGATGCGCACATCGTTGATTTCCCTGAGCCACTGTCGCAGTTGGGCTTTAAAGTCTTCCCTGTCCTTAAACTCACGGCCATTCAAAAAGTTTTGTTCAAAATACCAGAACGGCCGCTCCACCTTCAAATTCTTATGTTAATATTTACATAAGAATTTAAATGTAAAGTTTATTGTTATGTAAAGACAACCTTACAAAAGGTTGATTTGCAAGGTTTTCTTAAAAAATCCGTTTACATAATTCTATTCTTTCCAAGATTCATGAGCCATTCTTTCAACGAAGCGT
>DATKXL010000056.1:0-5521 GCA_035529055.1 Bacteroidales bacterium | reverse complement strand
ATGCTGCAAAACCAACCACAATGATTATTATTCCCAGGGGTAATATCTCCATCAGGTTGAATTCTGTTTTTGATGAAATTATCCAGAATACAGAAGTAATTATTACCAGGGCTGCAATGATTAAGGAAAAAATTGCTTTTTTCATTATAACAAGTATTAGTTAATTATATCTAACACAAAGTTAGAAATAAATAACATCATTTCCAAATATTTTTGCATATTTTTTTGAAAATTCTTTATAAATAAGGGCTAAAGCCTCTTGGAGTAGCCCTATTTTTAATCCCCAGCCTGAAGGCTGGGATTAAAGGATAATCAATTCGGGTATATTCCGGCGCTCAGATGATAAAATCAGAACCAGAATCTGTATTAATCCTTTAACTACGGCTTTTAAGCCGTAGATTTTGCAGCCTCCCACGGATGAGGACTTCAGTCCTTAAAATATAAGGGATAAAGCCCCTGGGAGTGGTCATGTCAGTGCTGGTCAGCATACCTCCACCAGGCTGCTGTTCCCGCAAAGCCAAGCAGCGATGTAATTCCAAGAATAAACCAGCTGAAGATATTCGCTTCGGGATTTCCCGGTCCCGCCACACCTGAGATTAATGCCGGAATTGCCCAGGGGAAATATGGTGAAACAGCTGTTAATCCGACACCAACAAGCTGGGTTACAATCATTGTAAGAATAATAAAGCCTACCGGAAGGAGATAACCCCGGCTGATACATGTAATCAGGGATACAGGAGTAAACAGGAGGATAGTCAGCAATGAGGATGCTGTAAAAGTAGAGGCAAACTGAATAATGCTCTGATTTGTCCAGCCATCAAGTTTTACCAGCATGCCGGTAAAAATAGCTGCAACAAGTAAAATCAGGAGCAGTAAAAAGCTCCAGACAAATGTGATTACTGATTTGGACAATACGATATTAAATCTTGAAACCGGCAGTGCAAGAATATCTTTGATGACCCTGTCGGAGTATTCTCTGCCGAAAATCCAGATTGTTACAATCCCTGAGCCCAGGCTGCCTAATACAAGTGCCATCTGAAGCAATAATGCCAGATAAGTCGGCCAGTCGGCTTTACTAATTAGTGAAGCTTTGGTACTTATAATTGCAGAATTCTCTGCAATTTCAGGATGTTTTGCAACGAGCATCAGCAATCCCATCATAACAGCAATAAAAGCGAAGAACAATAATGTAATCCAAAGCATTTTTGACTTCACTGCTTTCATTATCTCTGTAATTAATGCGGCATAAAAACCTTTCACTTCACACCTCCTTTCGTATCAATTACCCTCAGAAAGAATGTTTCAAGGTCTTCCTCCTCGACTTTTAGGAGTGAAGGGGCGAATCCCGATCTTACGAGTATTTCCGACATGTTTTCAGGTTCTGATACGGCATCTTTCCCTGTGACTTCAAGGAGGTTCTCTTCTGTCAGTGTCACCTTATAACCTCTTTTTTCAAGCAGGGTTCCTGCACCATTCAGATCCTTCGTTCTTACCTGAAGGCAATTCTTTCTTGATCTTTCCATTTCGTGAACAGATGACTCCTGTAAAAGAGAGCCTTTATGTATAATTCCGATCCGTGTTGCAAATTTTGATATCTCACCCAGAATATGACTTGAAATAAAAGTTGTCACACCCCTGTTAACAGCCAGATCCGTAAGCATCTCCCTTATTTCGACAATGCCCGCCGGGTCAAGCCCGTTTGCCGGTTCATCAAGCAGAAGTATTCCGGGATTATGGATTAAGGCTTTCGCCAGGCCCAGCCGCTGGGCATTTCCCTGTGACAGATTTTTTGCAATTACGTCAGCATACTGATCAAGCTTCATGTCCTCAATGATCCGGGCAACACAATTTTTTTCGCTGATAAATCTTAACCGTCTTATGATTTCCAGATTTTCTCTTACCGAAAGATCAGGGTAGGAATAGGGTACTTCCACAAGGTAACCGACATCTTTCCACATATCGGTATTTCCGGGGCAAACCTTTATTCCATTCAGATAAGATGCCCCGGCAGTCGGAGCAACTAATCCCAGGAGCATTCTTATAGTAGTTGTTTTTCCGGCTCCGTTCAGGCCCAGGAAACCGTATATCTCTCCCTTTACCACATTTATGGAGACTCTGTCGACTGCTTTGAGCCTGCCATAATGCTTCGAAAGATTTTCCGTTTTGATTACAGTATCCATTATTTCCAAGTTAAGTCTGACAAGTCATTTCCGAAGAAATAGGATTTGCCTTTTTCAGTTGTTTTCAATTCAATGACCTTACCTGCATAACTAAGCTTCAGCGGATTACCAAGCTTTGAAGTTATTTTTGCCTGTTTCAGTTTCCCGTTTTCCCAGTCAATATCAACTTCAAAGCTCCCGCGGGCCATTAATCCATGAATATATCCCTTTTGCCATGCTGATGGCAGTGCAGGCAGCAATTCAACCTCGCCCGCATGGCTCTGGAGAAGCATTTCGGTGATACCTGCAGTTCCCCCGAAATTGCCATCTATCTGGAATGGGGGATGATTATCGAAAAGGTTACTGAGGGTAGATTTTCTTAACAGTGCAAGTACGTTCTCATATGCTTTCTCCCCGTCGAGAAGCCTTGCATAGAAGTTGATGATCCAGGCGCGGCTCCATCCTGTATGTCCGCCTCCGTGAGCAAGCCGGTATTCAATTGTCTTTCTGGCTGCATCCATAAGCTCGGGATGTTGCTGTTTAGTGATTTGATTTCCCGGATGAAGCCCGTATAAGTGTGAAATATGCCTGTGCCCTGGTTCCGGTTCCTCAAACTCCTCCGGCCATTCCATCAGACGTCCATCGGATCCGATCCTGATAGGGGCAAGCCTCTCAAGCGTTTTTTCCATCGTCCGGCGAAATGCAATGTCGGTATTAAGTACTTCAGTTGCCTTTATCGTGTTTTGAAACAGATCACGTATGATCATGTGGTCCATTGTAGGCCCCATTATCATACTGGCGTTTCCGCCGCCACCGGGAATCTTAAAGCTGTTTTCAGGTGAAACAGAGGGACCAGAAACAAGATAACCTGTCTTCGGATCCCTTACAAGCCAGTCGAGACAAAATTCAGCTGCCTCTTTCATTACCGGATACGATTTAGTTCTCAGATATTCCACATCACCGCCGAAAGCATAATGGTCCCATATGTTCTGGCAGCTCCAGGCAATACCCATCGGCCACATCCCATACCTGATCGCACCCAGGGGTTCGGTATAATGCCAGACATCTGTTGTATAATGGGCAACAATACCCTTCATTCCATACACTTCTTTTGCTGTACGGCGTCCACCTGGTCTCAGAGCATCAATGAAATCGATGAATGGCTTTTGCAGTTCACCCAGATTAGTGATCTCTGAGGGCCAGTAATTCATTTGAATATTAATATTTATATGATAATCAGCGCTCCAGGGGGGACGAAGGCCATCGGCCCATATTCCCTGCAGATTAGCAGGCAGGTTTCCAGGACGTGAGCTGCTTATCAGCAAATACCTTCCGAACTGATAATAGAGTTCAATAAGGTCAATGTCAACATAACCGTTCTGCATGGCAGTAATTCGGGCGTCAGTGGTAAAGAATCTGCCTTCACCTGATCCAAGGTCGAGGTCAACCCTTTTAAAAAACGACTGATAATCAGTGATATGGTCTTTTAAAATCTGTGAGTAAGGACGCTTTGTAACTTTTTCAATCTGTTCTGCAGAAACAATAAGAGGATCATTGCCAAAGTAGTTTGTGGCGGCACTCAGAAAGATTGTAACCGAATTTGCTTTTTCAACCCTGATACTATCCCCGGCCGAAATAATTGTTCCTCCATCGGTCAATAGTTTTAAGCGGGCAACCATTTTAACACCTTTTCCATCGCCCACATGTTCCGTCATTGTTATAAGATGATTTTCGGCAATGATCTGTGCTTTATTTCCCGGGCGGGATAGCCTTGCAGTAAATGACAATGCACCTTCTTTGTCAGCCGTAAGTTGTACAACAAGAGCCTGATCGGGAGCGCTTGAAAAAATTTCCCGGACGAAATTAACCTGATTGGCAGTATAAAACACTCTGGCAACGGCCTCTTCGATATCCAGTTCTCTACGGTAATTGCTTACTCCTTTAAGCTGTCTGAAGATCAGGTTAAGATCACCAAGTGTCTGGTAGCTGGAAGCCTGGTCACGGCGGAATTTACCAAGTATTCCATTTTGTGCAAGTTGTTCTGCTTCTTTGTATTTTCCTTCAAATAATAATTGTCTTACTTTCGGAAGATTCTTTAAAGCGTCAGGGTTGGCATCCCATCCTGGTTCCCCGGTCCACACTGATTCCTCATTTAGCTGAAGCCGTTCATTACCAACATCTCCAAAGACCATGGCACCTAATCTTCCGTTACCAACCGGAAGGGCATCATTCCACGTTTCTGCAGGTTTGCTGAACCAGATTTTCATACCTGGTGGGGCATTCTGCCCCGCAACAGGAAAAGTAAGAATTATGAAACTGATCAAAAAAATAAAAGGGGAAAGAGTTTTAGCTTTCATGGGTAAGGGTTTTATATGTAAAATTAATTGTTTCAAACGAATAAGACCCCCTTTTAAATTTTCCCCCAAGGGGGAAAAAATCCAGTACTTATTCACAGCATTATCTCCCCCTCTGGTGGAGATGCCCTGCTTCAGCGTGGCAGAGGGGATCAAAACATAGAGACGGCCAAATTGGCCGTCTCTACAGGGATCAGGTTAAAATTCTCAGATTATTTTTTCAGCAGATCGCGGATCTCAGTTAAAAGGACCTGATCTTTTGTAGGAGCCGGAGGAGCAGGAGGTGCTGCTGCTTCCTTCTTCTTGGTGATATTAATTGCTTTAATAAGCATAAAGACAACAAACGCAACAATTAAAAAATCAATTATCACCTGAATAAAATTACCATAGTTCCAGGTAACTGCAGGGACTGTTTCGGTAGCTGCTTTCATGACAACTTTCAGATCTGTAAAGTTGACGCCACCAAGAAGCAATCCAATCGGTGGCATGATTATGTCATTTACAGCTGATGAAACAATCTTGCCAAAAGCAAGACCAATAATAATACCCACAGCCATATCGACAACATTGCCTTTCATTGCGAAAGCTTTGAATTCATCTAAAATTTTCATCTTATCAGGATTTGAATTAATTTAGGGTGATAAGTAATAAATTTTATTTTGTTACCTCTTTGATTTCAGCTTTGTTGGAATTCTTTTTTACTGATTCGATACCATTGTCGCGTCCGCTTTCACTTTTGTAATTCTGGCTTGTGCCTATTACCTGGCTATTGGCAGCAGTAATCGAAAAACGGAACATGTTTGAAGGGGTTTTTGTTTTGCTAAACCTTTTTGGATCAGCTGAATTTTTCCTGACTGATTCTATTCCATTCACACACGAAGCTTTACTTGTGTAACCTTCACTGCTGAGGATGGTCTGACCGTTGTCTGCTTTCAGACGGAAACGGAATTCGTTTTTCTTTCTACTCTGGTAAACTTCAAACTTTGCCATACAATTAAGTTTTAGGTT
>DATKXL010000055.1:0-9507 GCA_035529055.1 Bacteroidales bacterium | reverse complement strand
TGACAGCTATGAGGAAAATGATGGAAATGATAAATATAAAGAGTTAACTCTGAACCTGGGATATTATTTCACAGAGAATATAAAAGGTTTTGTAGAATACTGGACGCAGACCGATAAACCAGATGATGTAATGAGAGATAATCGTATTACCCTCCAGATTGTGGCTGCCTTCTAAATTATTGAACTACATCAAGAGGGCGAGATAATCGGCTCGCCCTCTTGATGTTACAACTAAATCAATAATAATCTCGGTGTTAATATTGAAGATTAGCAAGAGGAAAACTGCACATCCGAAATCTGCGTTTGACAACCCTTTTCTTATATAAAACTCTAATAACTTGCTTACTGTGCAATAATTTAATAAACTTTTGTTAAAGGAGTAGTGGCTTGTGAAGAAAAACATGGGAACAGTTGACAGAGCAATCCGTACTTTCATTGCAGTTGTCATAGGTATCCTGCTTTTATCAGGTCAGATACGTGGAACGTTTGCCATATTTTTGAGTATTTTTATGATAACTCTCTTATTGACCAGTGCGATTGGATGGTGTCCTCTTTATTCGCCATTTGGTATTTCAACAAGAAAAACAAAACAGAAGTAAAATAATAGACACAGGACAATAAACAATGCCTCAACGATTAAACCCAAAGGCATTAGCCTTAGCTTCTGCAATAGTATCCGCATTTATTATGCTCTTGCTTGGTATTTTCGGTAATTTGGGAATCTACACAGGTGCCGTTCAGCAAATGCAGAAGTGGCACTTGATATTCTCATTAAGCATTTTGGGAATAGTAGGAGGGATGATTGAGTCTGCGGTAATTAGTTTTGTTATCGGTTATCTATTCGCATTGATATACAACCGATTCATGTAAAAAGCTGAGAACAATTTGAAATCAAAGCTGATAGATATTCCTATAAAGGCAATCGCCGCAATTATTGCTCTTATGATTATCTTAAGATTTGGGTATGTTTTTTATGATTTCATTCTCAATCCCTTTCACCCTCCGGTAACACTCGGGACAGAATCTGTTAAGCACATAATGACAGCTCTGATCCTGTTAGAACTATTAGCGTTAACCCTCAAATTTCTTATCCAAGAAATGATAGACCCAAACCTGATTCTCCTTACCGTCTTGACCGCCCTTGGGAGAGATATCATTGTTGTGGATTTTAAAGAAGCTGACTATACAAAGCTACTATCAATGGGGTTAATTTTTGCTGTAACTATTTTTGGATTATATATTCTTAAGAAAAATTCTCAGTAAGCTCATAAACTACCCGGAATGATATTCCTTAACAAAAAGAGGTATTACGTATATGGTATTGTTGTCTCTACTATAGTTATTACTTACCTCCATTACTCTACAAGTCTCGGAGAACATGCTCTCCACAGTATTTATGCGGAACTTTATTACATTCCAATACTTATTGCGGCTTTCTTGGGTCTGAAAGCAGCTCTTCTGACCTATCTCTTTGTATCTGCCTTATATCTTCCTTTTGTCTTTCTCAGCTGGGCACAATCGTTATTCTTAGTTGATAAATTGCTTCACCTGTTATTTACAGGGTTCTTTGCATTTCTCGCCGGCTTCCTTATTGATAGCTTACGAAGATATCAGAAGCAATTAGAGCAAGATAAAATTGAATTGCAGAAGCTTGACAGATTGAAATCTTCTTTCTTGGCGAATGTATCCCACGAACTCCGCACACCCATGACTGCCGTAACAGGCTATACAGATCTGTTATTAGATAGAGTTGATGGTCCTGTCAATGAAGAACAAGAAAGGAGTTTAAAAAAGATTGCTTCTCATTCAAAAAATCTTCTTGCATTGATCAACAACATGCTTGATGTTGCAAAGATGGAAGCTGGAGAAAAAGTGGGATTAGATTTTAAAGATGTGAATTTGAAAGGACTAATCGACTCGCTTATGCCCATATTTGAACCTTTAATAAAACAAAAAGGACTCATGCTTACTATTAATATTGATGAGAATGTATCTTCAGTTTATGGTGATGAAGACAGGATAAAGCAAGTCTTAACAAATCTCCTTTCCAATGCTATCAAATTTACTCATCAAGGAGGGATTACCATCACTTCCAAGCTATCTACAAAAGGAATTACTCAAAATCAAGCACCCTTATTTGCAGAAGTATGTATCGAGGACACCGGCATTGGGATAAAAGATGAAGATATCAATAAAATATTTAATAAGTTTGTTCAGGTTGACCCTTCCCTTAAACGTCAATATGAGGGCACTGGATTAGGACTCAGCGTTGCCAAAGGCTTTATAGCTTTGCATAAAGGTGAACTCTGGGTAAAAAGTAAGTATGGGGAAGGTAGTAAGTTCTGTTTTACCTTGAAATTAAATAAAGAGGTTTTTGAAAGCCACAATGAATGATAAAATTAACATGAGAAAGAAAGTTGCTGAATTAGGCTTGAATTGTCTCTTTATCCTCTTCTTTTCATATGTGTTCAACTTTGTATGGGAATCATTTCATGCGGTTTCCCTTTACGAAAAACATGACTTTGGAGCACCGCGTTATGTCCCAATGGTTAGTTATGTCGCAATAATAGACAGTTTCCTGATTTTAGGAATTTATTTCATAACAGCAGCTTGTTGGAGAAATTTATTCTGGCTGAGAAAGATGAACAAGAAACATATCCTCTTTACCATTATTGCAGGAACAACAATAGCTGCAATAATAGAGTATGAGAGAGTGTTTATATCTGAGGTTTGGAGTTATAATGCTCATATGCCCACTTTATTCGGTATCGGACTATCTCCATTACTCCAACTAAGCGTTACAGGATTAATAACCTTTTCATTGACAAGAGCGATATTGTATCAAAGAGGGATATATTCTGAGAGAATTTCAAAGAATGATTTTTACACATTCATTTGTTAATACAAAGAAGATTCATTGAAAGGTGGTGATGGGATATGTAATCCTGTTCTGGAAAGATAGCCAGGTGCCGCATTTCTCATTATTAATAAGAATTGTATGTTAAACAGAAAGAGGAGGAAAGAATGAAGAGATTAGTTTTTATAGTTTTAAGTATAGCATTGCTGGCCACACCAGCTTTCTCACAGATGGGAAGCGGCATGATGGGTGGACAGAAGGGATCAACGGAATCAGGTCAAATGATGCAGAAGCAGGGAATGATGGGGCAAGGAATGATGATGGGTAGCCAGCAAATGATGGGGAATATGATGAATATGACAGGCCAGATGTCAAATATGATGGGGCAGATGAGCGGGATGATGAAAGATATGCCTGCTGATCAGATGAAGAACATGTCCAATCTCATGCAGAGCATGTCCAAACATATGATGGAAATGTCGAGTTATATGATGCAAGGACAGGCAACCGAGCAACAGATGAAAATGCTTAATGACAATATGAAGAACATGCAGGAAATGATGTCAGGCTTGAGTGGTAAGAAATAGAGGCTGACTTCAGTCGTAATTTCAAACTGAAACCCTCGGAAAAACCTGGGAAGGAGATCAGGGAGCTTTTGTAAAATCTATTCAAAATCTCCCTGGCTTTTTTTGGCAACAATGGTTTGTTTATTCACAACGCGTAGCAGGATTCCTATTTACTGACTTTGTTTTCATTGATCTAACAAATACTATAAAATGAAAAAAGCATGACAGCGAACCAACACAAAGAGTATAGAGAACAAGCAGAACATAAAGGACACGCCGGACACGACGAGCATAAGGGACATATGGCCGGTCAAAAACATGAAGGACACCATGCGCATATGGTCGCAGACTTTAGGAGAAGGTTTTGGATCTGTCTGATAGTATCTTTCCCTGTTCTTCTACTCTCCCCGATGATCCAGAAGTTTCTTGGAATGCGGGAAGTTCTCAGATTCTCTGGTGATTTGTATGTCCTGTTTGCACTCTCATCGTTTGTTTTTTTCTATGGGGGCTATCCTTTTCTGAAAGGTTTCCTGGATGAATTAAAAAAGGCTCACCCAGGCATGATGACTCTTATTGCAATAGCTATCACGACTGCATATTTTTACAGTAGTGCAGTGGTATTCGGACTGAGTGGAAAAATATTTTTCTGGGAACTTGTCACCCTTATTGATGTCATGCTCTTGGGGCATTGGATCGAGATGAAATCAGTTATGGGAGCATCGAGGGCCTTGGAGGAACTCGCCAAGCTTATGCCCTCAGAAGCCCATAAGATTACGGATGACGGTAGCACCAAAGATGTCCCATTGGATGAACTTAATGAAGGAGATAAAATACTCGTAAAACCAGGTGAAAAAATACCAGCCGATGGAGAAATCACTGAAGGCGAGACATCGGTCAATGAGGCCATGCTTACCGGCGAATCAAAACCAGTTTCAAAAAAGACAGGTTCAAAAGTTATCGGTGGTTCTATCAATGGCGAAGGAGCTGTGACTGTTGAGATAAAGAAAATAGGCAAAGATTCGTTTCTCTCACAAGTAATTGACCTTGTCAGGCAAGCACAGGAAAGCAAATCAAAGACCCAGGATCTCGCAAATCGTGCAGCCCTCTGGCTTACCATCATTGCATTAGGAAGTGGAGCAATAACGATCTTTGTATGGTTAGCTGTTATGCAAAAAGAGTTTGCTTTTGCACTTGAACGTGCGGTGACGGTCATGGTCATTACCTGTCCTCATGCGTTAGGTCTCGCCGTTCCTCTGGTTGTAGCCGTTTCTAGCGCTTTGTCTGCAAAAAACGGACTGCTTATAAGAAACCGTGCAGCCTTTGAAAGGGCAAGGAACATCCAGGCTATTTTATTTGATAAAACCGGAACTCTGACACAAGGGAAGTTTGGCATTACGGACACGGTTCTATTATCTGATGCTATGACAAAGGAAGAACTCTTAAAATATGCTGCTTCAGTGGAAACTAATTCTGAGCATCCCATTGCACAGGGGATCGCTTTGTCAGCCAAAGAAAAATTTCATGTCGAGGGGTTCAAAGCAATCACCGGGAAAGGTGCGATAGGCAGAGTTAATGGGAAAGAAGTAAAGGTTGTTAGCCCCGGCTATCTCAGGGAAAACAACCTTACATTTGATAATAAGAAAATTGAAGAGATTTCTTCTCAGGGGAAGACCGTTGTGTTCGTGATCATAGATGGGCAGCTCATAGGTGCTATCGCACTGGCGGACATTATCAGGAAAGAGTCAAAAGAGGCAATATCAAAGCTCAAGGAAATGGGCATTAAACCAATGATGCTTACAGGAGATAATAAACAGGTTGCAAAATGGGTTTCAGACGAAATCGGATTAGAAGAGTATTTTGCTGAAGTGTTACCGGAAGAAAAAGTAAAGAAGGTCAAAGAAGTTCAGGCAAGGGGGCTTCTCGTTGCTATGACCGGAGACGGAGTAAATGATGCCCCGGCGTTGGCACAAGCTGACGTGGGAATTGCAATAGGAGCGGGGACTGATGTGGCGGTTGAAACGGCAGATATCGTTTTAGTCAGAAGTAATCCTCTCGATGCAGTTTCTATACTGGGTCTTGCCCGTGCAACCTATAGGAAGATGGTCCAGAATCTTGTCTGGGCGACAGGATATAACGCCTTCGCAATACCGCTTGCTGCCGGAGTTCTTTACAAATACGGAATACTTTTAAACCCTGCCATGGGTGCTGCGCTTATGTCGATAAGTACCGTTATTGTTGCTATAAATGCGAGGTTTTTAAGGGTTAAGAATTAGTAGAAGATTGATTTCAAGTCAAAAAAGTAATAACTTAAATAACTTCTTTAAATGTTTCCCTCCTTGAACCGCAGACTGGACATTTCTCAGGTACTTCGTTCTCCACGATAAACCCGCATGCTTTACAGAGATAGTAGACGACTTCTTCATTTTTCCCAATGTCTTCAAGGGCCCTTTTAAAAAGTTTTTTTATAACCTTCTTATCCTCGTGTGCATAGCAGAGAGATTTTGTTGACCAAGTATTACCTTCTGCTTTTGCTTCTTCAATCAAAGATAAATACATTTTTTCATTTCTATCAACTTCATCATTGAGAACTTTCTGAATATTATCTCTTGTAGCCCGTATCTCTTCCATAGCCCTTAAATGATTTTGAGCAAGTATACGTTCCATCTCTGCAACAGTCCTGAAAAGTCTTGCAATTTGTTTATAACCTTCGCTTTCAGCTTTCTTTGCAAAAGCGAGATATTTTATGTAAGACTGTGATTCATCTTCAAAAACCTTTATAAGTCCCTTTCCTAAATTTGTCATAGGACGCTCCTTGGTAACATAAGGCTACTATGTACGTATTGATATAATCAGTTAAATATAATGAACAGTATTCTTAGGCAATTTATAAACCCTCAATATTGTTTGTATCACTGACAGCCCATACATGGAAATGAGCGCCCTTCTTTTGACCAACTCCTACAGCTCCCTTTGTAAGGTAAAGAGCCCACGCCCAGTCCGGTTCAAACATACTTGTTGTGGATGACCAATATGATTCCCGGACATCTTCAAAAGGATGTTTAGCCGGCAAAGCAGGACTGTACACACTGCAGTCAACTAAGGATTCCAATTCATTAATATTAGGTAACCGCCATACAATCTTTTTATGTGATAGCTTATTCAATTCTTTTATAGTTGTAAAAGCCTCTTCCCAAGTTACTTGATTACCGGTTAGGTTCGCTTTTTGAGTCCAGTAAAGATTTGTAAGATGGTCAATAACCGTATCTTTCATAACTTCAAACCGCTGTTCCGGCCAAGCTCTACCAAAACGAAATTCTGCATCCTGTCCTGTTCCCTGACAGGAAATAGACAGCCCATCTGAATCGTAACATTCACTCTGTCCGGTAACCGATAATACACCGTTACCCTTTCCGCATACTGGCCAGAGTAAAAAGAACTGCTTTTTCCCACCATAAAACATGCGAGCCCCTTCCATGTGGATATACCAAGCATATGCCGGGTTAATAGCCGCACTGGTGGATGTCCAGTACCAACCGAGAAAAACATTCGAGAAGGAGTGTCCTTCTGGCAAAGCAGGTTTCTTTGTTTGATAACTCATAAGACTCCTGAGTTCTTTACGATTAGGAAGTCGCCAGTCTGAATATCCAAAAGCTTTCCCATGGTTCATATGACTGATATAGTCAAGAGATTCTTGCCAAGTCAGAGGGAACTCAGCAAGGTTGGCATTTCGTGTCCATATAAGTTCTGTCAGGTTATCTGAAACAGTATCCCCCAGTTGTCTAAATCTTGGTATCGGCCAGGGGATACCTCTTCTAAATTCAGCGTCCTGTCCACTGTTAATACAAGGAACTTCTCGTCCCACTGTATCATGACATGTTATTTGTCCCGTTTGAAGATAGCCTTTGATGTTCATTTCATCTCAACATGTTTTGAATTATCTAATAAAATAAATTTTCTTTTCCCGATTGGTTTAATATGGCATCGTTTTATAGTTCTTTTGCTTCTTTTATTGCATATGCCAATCTTGAATAGTTAATTCTCGATATTCTTTTAAGAATCACTTTCCAGATAAATCAGAACGCCTTGAGAACTCCCCACCATGCGTATTTGATGAAGCAGAGCGTTAAAGGCAGTTCCGAGCCTCGAAAATCTTAGAAAGTGTGATATGCACATAAATAGTTCGCATCTGAAAAGTTTCTACCCTTCGCTGATTACCACGGATAACACACATAATCGTCTAAGGACTGTGGTTAATGGCGTATTAAGAAACAAGATATTTATACAGTACCCCTCCTCGTCATCTCATGATATATTGACAACATTCTCAGGATTGTCGCTGAAAAATGCCTTTATATTCCCGGCACTTGCAATTAAAATCCGCTCCAACGCCTCCCTTGTATTAAAGGCATTGTGCGGAGTAAGGATTGCACGTTCGGAACGCATGATCGAAAAACTCTCCATAGCTTCCCGAAGCGCAATTGCAGGCAAATCATCATGCTTGAGAAATTCTTCTTCTATCCAGATATCTTCTCCTTCAAAGGTATCCAATGCTACTCCTCCCAATCTGTCTTCACGCAGTGCTGCAGCGACAGCCTTAGTATCGATCAGCTTCCCACGTGATGTATTGATAAGTAAAGCTGTAGGTTTAAGGAGACGAAGTCTCTCTGCATTAATCAGGTGGTGAGTAGACGGAAGATATGGCAAGTGGAGACTGATAACATCTGCCTGCTCCAATACCTCCTCCAGACTCATAAACTCTACTCCATATTTTTCCTTCAGGGCAACATCTGACCTAACATCATAAGCAATTACCTTCATCCCGAAGGCCCATCCAAGCCTCGCCATATGAGAGCCGATGCGTCCTGTCCCTATCAGGCCGAGAGTTTTTCCTTTAATATCTATACCTATGAGACCTGTGCGACTAAAAATACCACGCTCAATGCGGTCAAATGTTGACTTGAATTTACGGGCCAAAGCTAAGATAAGACCAAATGTATATTCAGCAACGGTGTTATCACCGTAAGACGGCACATTAGATACCGTAATATTTCGAGCCTTACAGGCATTTAGATCAATGTGATCAAAGCCTGTGGACATGGTAGCAATGACCCTTACCATCGGCAAGTGGTCAAGCACCTCCTGAGTAATCTCAGATTGGATGAATATCCCTATTCCTCCAGCCTCTTTTGCTATACATGCAGTATGTTTATCGAGAGATTTTTGGTTAAACCTTAATTCAAATGTTTTTTCTCCTGCAAATTCCTTTGACAGCAAAGCCTGTTCTTTTTCATCCACATTAAAGAAAGCCACTTTCGTCATGATCTACCTCACTAATATTTTGTTATTAGATTTTTCCTTTATCTGTGAAATACTACGCCGTGATGATTTATTATCCGGTAAAGATAAACCTTTATGCCCTGTTTTTGTATCTATATAATAAGACATCTATCAGTAAATTGTATAAGGGAGAGCAGACAGGGCATCTTAATACTTCAAGCGTTTCATGCAAAATCGAAGAAGCCTATGCATAAATCTTTAAGGGATAAGGACAATTTTATATGTTACCGTTGATACAAAAAAGATGCTGATTTCATGTATTAATTAACAGCATATGAATATTCTGTGATGTGTTGAGTAGATGAAGAAATTTTGAATCGTCAAGCCATTCCGTTTTTAACCCCTTGCAGGTGAACTATATAGAAGAGGAAGGGATTTAGTGATTGAGCTGCTTGACTCTGTTTATCGGCTCTGATCATCCGGAATGACAAACCATATCGAACTTATATCGTTACGAGTATGGACATTTGTGATTTGCTATTCTATCACACTGCTGAGGATGAACGAGGAAAGTGAGCAGGTTAATTCTGTACAAAATCAATCAATAAATGCATCCTTCAGGAGCTTGCTCTGACGTTCGAAAGCCTGTCTCGGATTTCTTGGATTTTTCATGAGTGAGATTTCCTGTGTGATGAGCCTCGCAAGGTTTAATGTATGGGTATCAACTTTTGCAGATTCCCTCTTGTAGAGAGGATGATCGCGGTTGATATAAATCGTCGTTTCTTCAGAGAAGACCTCAGAACCGTC
>DATKXL010000054.1:0-3507 GCA_035529055.1 Bacteroidales bacterium | reverse complement strand
TCTGATGATCTTCCCTGACAATAAAGACAAAGCGTTTTATCTTATCTCTGTGCTTTAAAAAGGGCTCAACAGCAAGCTCGATAAATGTCTTATTGAATATCTTCAGAAAAGGCTTGAATTTATTCCCGAAACGCTGGCCCTCACCGGCCATTGGAAAAACAACAGTAATTTTTTTCATAGCGTATAACCTTTAGCCTGGTCGTAAAACATCTGTACTGTCTCGCGGGAATATTCTTTCAGGTCCTTGCCCTTTAGCAGTTCGTATTTCTTTATAAGGTCGGGGGTGCAGGTTATTATATGACATCCGCATTTCTCTGCCTGGTAGATATTAAACACTTCACGCGGAGAGGCCCATATTAACTCAATTTCTGTGTCTTTCAAAAGATATAAAGACGCATTTATAATCGGTATGGGATCCACTCCGGTGTCAGCTATGCGCCCGGCAAAGATTGAAATGTAAACCCCTCGTAAATATTTGAGTTTCTTTAAGATAAAATCAACCTGTCCGAGAGTCGTTATCGCTGTTATATTGATCTTCACTCCCTGCCAGTTAAGCTCTTCGATCAATGTTTCGCAATACCATCCGCCAGTGTTTGTTATCGGTATCTTGACATAAACATTCGGCCCCCATGATGCAATCTCAAGGGCCTGGGCCTTCATCTCCGCCCAATCATCCGAAAATACCTCGAATGATATCGGTTTATCCTTGATATGTTTCAGGATATCAAGCGCGAACGGCTTATAATCCCTTATACCGGCCTTTCTCATCAGTGCCGGGTTTGTTGTAAATCCTCTTACCAGTGGATTCTTGTTCAATTCAAGAATAGAAATCTTGTCTGCTCCGTCTGCAAATATTTTTATCATTGCCTGAATAAATAAATTACACCTTGTTTTTCTACATCAAAGCCATTCATAGACCATAATTCCAGCCTGTTAAAACCCCACTGCCTGAATCCCTTTTCTATCATTGCTTTCATTTCCTCGTTGTGGTATTCAATGGCTATTTCTTTAACACATGAAAGATCTGTCTCATTAAGTATTGACTCCCTTCCTTCAATATCACATTTTACAATTTCGGGTTTATATACTTCGAGGTAAGAGTGGATATCATCGGCGGTCTTTATCTCATGGCAGATAGTCAGAAAGCGTGAATCCCTGATCTTGTTTTTCAGCCAGTCACATTCATTAATCCACATCTCTACGCCGATAACGGCCTTTGCTCCCTGGTTTAGAAAATATTCCGGCGTGGTTGGATCCTGGTTCCAGGTCCTTCCACATCCAAGATCAAGGACTGTTTTGTTTTTTACATTCAGCCCGGACCAGTGTTCATCGGGGTTCTCGCATGTTATGTTACCTGTTATATTCATCTTATTATCGTATCTAAAAGGTTTAACCTGTGAATATTAACACCCTGTCTCTTCAGGTTTTCCGTTACATAAAACTCGGTATGAAAGGTAAGCCCGGCCTGAAACAGCTTTAAGTGATTGATATACACACTGTAGTATTTTTTCATCACTTCGTAACTTCCGAAAGCAAACCTGTCATTCACCCCGCCACAATAATCGCCTTCTTTCGGTATGTATATATCATGGGGAGTGATAGCGAACTCATTGAAGTTGATTCGTGCGCTAAGTTTAATGTCGCACCGGGATTTAACATAAATGTCATAGTCTTGCGGCACCAGGCAGAAGCCGACAAAGAGATTATGCCAGGATTGAAGAGTATTATCGGTGCGGGTAATATCATTTTTGTTCGAGTCATAGTCATGAACCTTTTCATTGTAGTAAGAGCATGGAATTTGAATAAACTGCTTGAAATCAGTATTTTCCGGCTTGGTATATGTATAGAAATATAAATCTGTTTCCGGGGTCCAGAATTTCTCCTGCTGGTCAGGCCTACATTGCTCCCAGGTGCGTAAATGACCGGCATATAAAACAGCAATCTTCATCTCAGGCTCCAGTTAAAGGTTATATGAATGAAATCGAAAAGCATATTTATATCAGCATCAAATAGTGATACCCGGACAAAGAGGAACGCCCTCTTTTGATGAAATACACGCGCATGAAACAGACTTAACTCCTTTGCGGTACTTGGACCTATGTCAAGAGTTAAGAAGCGGTAATTGCCTGCATCGGCCTCGGCATCCTCTTTCGTCCGGATAATCTTTGGTGTGAAATATTGTGCAAAACTCATATTAAAGAATTTATAAGATTCAGACGCAAAACATTAATTTTTGACAGCGTTAAGGTGTCCTGAATGTATTCCCAGGCTATTTTGTTTAATATCTCGCGGTCAGCCTGGCCGCTTAACAGGTCTTTTAAGGCATTGTAATAATCATCCTCAGTCTTATACTTCAAGGTTCCCGGAATGTCCCAAAAGTCAGGGACGACACATGCAGCGCCAAAATATGACCCCTCCAATGCAGCAATATTCGATTTGCACCGGTTAAATAGCTCATCAACAAGTGGAACATGAACGACCAGCGGCGCCATCTTATAGACAAAACCAAAGTATTTTATCAGGTCCATCTCCTCTATAGTGGACTGATTATCGGAAACAGGCATGAACCAGGGCGAATAACCGATATAGAGGAATTGTTTTTCAGGGTGCTCTAAAGTTGCTTTACTAATCGATTTGCCATATTTCATGAGATCCCATACGTGCGTATCTGTACCGCGCCAGACAACCAGGTTAGACCGCTTCGGCAATATGCCTCTTTTGAATACAGAGTCATTAAAGGCATTTGGGATAACCTCAATGTTCTTATTCCATTCTATGAACGACTGTTTTAAATCTTCTGTTGTCACACTCACCACATCAGCCAGGGCAAGTATCTTTTTAATACTCTCCTGCACTTCCGGTTTGTCATATATCCAGTGTGCCCGGTTTTCAGGGGGTACACAAAGAAGATTATCGTCATAGTCGATCCAGAGCTGCCGGTTACAGGATTTGATATATTGGCAAAGGTCGAGAGCCATCTTACCTGTAGGCCGTTGAAAAAAGATAATGTCATATTGAAGGATTATAGACCAGTTAATTTCCAGTTGAGACCATTGCGCTAAAGTCAAAGTGTCATTAGTCTTACGTTGTAAGTCGGGAATGATACCAGCTGCCCTGTAAAAAGAACAGGCATCAGTGGCATTCTGTGTGAGGAAAAGTATTTGAGCCATTATTTAATGAGTTGATATATTTTCTTAGTTAAGTATTGAACCAGATAACCATAGGACTCCGAGGAATCTCTTGTGAGCCTGGATCGCAATTCTCTCATTAAAAACTCCACTGCATGAAATATCTCATGCTGCAACATTGACATATGGACCGGGTTTTTCATCTTTGGATAGAAATTAAGCCTGATAATTATTTGGTTTGTAATAAACATCACCGCGCGGCCCTGTTCGGTGCTTACTCTGTCTAATTCCCATAGGGAGCACTTAGGTTCCGGACAAATGCCATATTTATTCAGCATCTTCCTTACCTTCTTGCCCGATTCATTGAAGGAAAACATGA
>DATKXL010000053.1:0-2052 GCA_035529055.1 Bacteroidales bacterium | reverse complement strand
TCATTGCTAATGACGCTCTCGCAGAAACATATCTTAAGAAAGGTGAGAACAAGCCGGCTCTAAAATACTTTAAAACAGCTGTAAAGCTGAACCCGGATTATGATTATGGCAAAAAAAAGATTGATGAGTTAAATTATTAATAATAAACAATTATATCATGTATTACCCTCGTAACCTAAAACAGGACTTCAATATTACAGGTTTCATACCTGCAATGTTTTGCCTTCTAATAGGAGCCCTTGTCTGGATATTTATAGGAATGAAGGAGGCATTTTTAACCTTCTCATTATATTTTATTTTATATGGAGGATTCTCCTTCTGGATCTTTATCAGGACCAATAATCAAAGTTATCTCGCTGCATCATGCTGGCAGATATTGTTTGGACTTTGTATGGCCACTCGTCCAAAACTGCATCTGCTTCCCGTGATTAACACAATAATATCCGATCTGATTTTTGTCTTAATGCTGGTTTCAGCTGCCTGGCTGTTATACCTTTTCCTCTCAAAAAAAGCAAAATGGAAAGGCCGTGAAGTATTTGAACTTGCCTCAGTATCAACTGAGCCGCAACCAAATGGTTTCACAGAACGCCCACATCCTGCTGGAAAGACAGACTATTCCAGGAATGAACTGCTTGGATTTGCAAGGTTTCTCAGAAGAAATCTTGTTGCAATGCCGTACTTCGAAGAAAACTGTGTGGTATTTGTTCCTGTCAAGATGGATGATGAATTTAACTACATCTTTAACCCTGGAAAATTCAGACAGAACAGAAGCTGGATTGCGTTCGACTTCCAGGGAAATGTGACCGTTAATATTTCAAAAAGAGATTATGTTGATTATAAGGAAGAACTCTCTTTTGATCAGCTCTGTGAAAATCTCGGCAAAATATTCATTGGATTTATGGGATATTACCGTAAGGGTGAAGCGGACAGGATTATTTATAAACTGAATGAACTTGGGTTGGGTTTAGCATCATAAAAACTGAAGGAAAGTGGATTTTAAAGAAGCAGCAAAACTGGGTGCATGTTTATCTAAAGAATATGCGGAAGATCTTTTCAGACTCCTTGCAACCTATGAGAGTATTTCGGCATCTGAAACCGCATCACGTCTGGACCTTCATATTAAAACAGCACAGGATTTCCTGGAAGATCTTTATAGCCTGAAGATACTGGGAAGAGAGGAGGTATATGAAGGCAAAAGGCCATACTTCAGGTACAGGCTGATAGTAAAGGAGATTTCTTTCAAAGTGGATCTTGCAGGATTGTATCAGGATGAAGATGTCACTGATTCAAGATTGAAAATAAGGATCAGGGAGATGAAAAATGCAGGAGCCAGGTTCACGACATCAAGAAGCAATGACTATATAAGCAATGTAGTGATCTGGATGGGAGAGGGAAGGGGCCGTACTGAAAGAAAAATCAACCTCTCAATACCGCAGGGGAAATTCCTTTTTCATCTGCCCTTCCCGACTGCAGAGCCGTTAAGTATCTCGGAGATAATGAACAAAGCAGGAATTGATGGAGCCAATATCCCTGAGATCATTGATATCGTTCAGGTATTGACAGATCTTAAAGTTATTGAAAGCAGTTAACAGAAATTTCAGAAAGGGTGATCCCTATTGATACATCACTCTTTTATCACCCTTTACAATATTTTCCCTTCCGTTTGTCAAAAAAAATTTGCCATTAATTCATTTAAAATACCTTTATCCGAGTTTAAAAAATTTTAAACTATGAACCGGACTGATCGGATTGCTACTGCCATGTCATCATACCGTGATACTGTCATACCATAATACCTTCTTATTATGAAACTAAAACCCTCCCTCCTGTATCTTGTATCTTGTATCTTGTATCTTGTTTCTTCTTTCCCTTTGCTCTTCGCCCACTGCCCTTGGCCAAATCCCGCAGGGATTTAATTATCAGGCAGTTGCCCACAACAGCGCCGGCGCTCCTGTTATGAGCACAACAATTCAGGTCAGGGTAGGGATTTTATCTGATACCCTTACACCGGTTGTTGTATGGGAAGAACTCCACTCGACAGTAAAAACCAAC
>DATKXL010000052.1:0-13624 GCA_035529055.1 Bacteroidales bacterium | reverse complement strand
GGTTGAAAAAGGATTTAACGGAACGGTCAAGGAGCTGGCCAGACATTTTCTGTTATATGGTGCACTGGCTGAAATATTTGCCAGGGAGAATGGATTTAACAAAGGGTTGGGTGGTTCAATGCATGCTTTTTTCACGCCATTCGGGATCTATCCCAATAATGCGATAGTCGGCGGTTCAGGAGATATTTCAGTCGGGGCGGCACTCTATAAAAAGATAAACAGAAAGCCCGGTATAGTGGTATGTAACATTGGTGATGCCTCAATGGGTTGCGGACCGGTCTGGGAAGGGATCGCATTTGCCACAATGGATCAGTATAATACCCTCTGGGAAGGAGAATATAAGGGAGGTCTGCCCATTATTTTCAATTTTATGAACAACCTGTATGGTATGGGCGGGCAGACCATGGGCGAAACAATGGGTTACGGGATCCTTGCCCGTATCGGTGCCGGGGTCAATCCCGAAATGATGCATGCCGAAAGGATTGACGGATATAATCCACTAGCTGTTATCGATGCTTTCAGACGTAAAAAAGAGATCCTTAAGGACAAGAGAGGACCAGTGTTACTCGATACCTTAACGTACAGAATCAGTGGTCATTCTCCTTCCGATGCTTCCTCTTACAGGTCAAAAGAGGAGATAGAAGCATGGCATAAGGAAGATTCCATAATTGCCTTTGGAGATACAATAGTGAATGCCGGCATTACAAGTTATGATCTTCTTGCGGAAATCAGAAGTGAAGCAACTGACCTTCTGACACATATTCTTGAACTCAGCATCGACAACGAGATATCTCCTCATATAAATCTCAGAAAGGATCCTGATGCAATTGGCAGGATGATGTTCTCAACCACCTCGCTCGACAGGATGGGAGAAGGAACTCCTGAAGTGCTTATCCCTCTTGATGATAATCCGAGGGTAAGATCGTTAAAGAACAAAGAGAGGTTTTATAAAGACCAGGAGGGTAAGCCGGTCTCAAAAGCAAGGCTGTTCCAGTTACGCGACGGGATCTTTGAGGCGGTGATAGACCGGTTCTATAAAGATCCCACTCTTGCAGCATGGGGAGAAGAGAACCGCGACTGGGGCGGCGCATTTGCAGTTTACCGTGGCCTTACCGAGGCACTCCCCTATAACAGACTCTTTAACTCACCAATCTCTGAAGGTGCAATAGTTGGTACGGCTATCGGTTATGGCATGTGCGGTGGACGGGTTATTGCCGAGATCATGTATTGTGATTTCCTTGGACGATCGGGTGATGAGGTGTTTAATCAGCTGCCCAAATGGCAGGCAATGAGCGGCAATATTATAAAAATGCCGGTTGTTGTCAGAGTTTCTGTAGGATCGAAATATGGGGCACAACATTCACAGGACTGGTCATCGCTAGTGGCGCATATCCCCGGATTAAAGGTTGTTTTCCCGGCAACCCCCTATGACGCAAAAGGATTGATGAACAGCGCATTACAGGGCACCGATCCTGTTATATTCTTTGAAAGTCAGAGGATTTATGATGTTGGTGAAATGTTTCATGAACCAGGTGTTCCGGAAGGTTATTATGAGATACCGTTAGGTGAACCTGATATTAAAAGGGAGGGTAAAGATATTACTATCCTATCCATTGGAGCTACCCTCTATGCGGTTATTAAAGCTGCCGATATATTACAGCAGAGCTACGGTATAAATGCAGAGGTTATTGATGCCCGTACGCTGGTCCCGTTTAATTACGAACCTGTCATACAATCAGTTAAGAAGACAGGAAGAATAGTGCTTGCGAGCGATGCTTCATCCCGCGGCTCATTCCTGAAGGAGATGGCACAGACTATTACTGAACTGGCATTTGATGATCTTGATGCTCCGCCTGTAACAGTAGGCTCACGTAACTGGATCATACCTGCTTATGAAATGGAGGAGTTCTTCTTCCCGCAACCCGAATGGATCGTTGATGCAATACATGAGAAGATAATTCCGCTTAGGGGACACAAAGCTAAAAATGACTTCTCTGCGGAAAAATCAATCAGGTTGAACAGAGAAGGAGTCTGACTCCTTTTTGATATCTTTACAAAACAAACAAAATATAATGGAAAATATCGTTGAGAAAATAAAAGCAAAATCAGGATTTATAATTGACATGGATGGTGTTATCTACCATGGGAATAAGTTGCTTCCGGGAGTTACTGATTTTCTTGCATGGCTTGAAGGATCCGGGAAAAAATACCTGTTCCTCACCAATTCAAGCGAAAGAACCCCGAAAGAACTCCACGAAAAACTTAAAAGGCTTGGAATTACTGTCGGCGAGGAGCATTTCTATACAAGTGCTCTTGCCACGGCAAGTTTTCTTTCCAACCAAAAGCCTAACGGCAGTGCCTATATAATTGGTGATGCAGGGCTCATACATGCCTTATACAGTGTTGGTTATACCGTCAACAATGTCAGTCCCGACTATGTGGTAGTCGGTGACACACATAGTTATAATTTTGAAAAAATTGAACTGGCAGTTAACCTTGTCATCAGGGGTGCCAAGCTTATCGGAACAAATCCTGATGTCAGCGGACCGGTCGAAGTCGGCATTACTCCATCGACAAAGGCTCTTATCGCACCGATTGAAATAGCTTCCGGGAAAAAAGCTTATTTTGTTGGCAAGCCTAATCCTCTTATGATGCGAAGTGCGCTTAAAAGACTTGGGATAAAAAGAGAGGACGCAATTGTAATAGGCGACAGGATGGAAACGGATGTAAGGTGTGGCCTGGAATCGGAAATTGATACACTCCTTGTATTAAGCGGGATTACGGCACGGAATGAAATAGATAATTTCCCTTATCGCCCTCATTTTGTGCTTGATGGCGTGATTGACCTTGTGCAGTAATTATTTATGAAGAGAAAAAAGAGTTACAAAAAAGAACGTAAAGAGGTAGCCCGTTTTATGAGGCGGCTTTACAGTCAGGGACTTACTACTACATCAGGAGGAAATATAAGCCTGAGGATATCTGACGATATAATTATTATTACTCCTTCTGCAACTGACAAAGGAAGGATGCGGTGGAAAGAGGTCGGGATAATGAATATTAAGGGTGAGAACCTGACACCCGGACTGAAGCCATCTATTGAGCATGAGATGCATCTCTCAATTTACAGGAAGAATAAAGATGTGAAAGCGATTGTTCATGCTCATCCGATATTTGCATCGGCTTATACAGCAATGAAGTGTAAAATATACACTAATCTTACGGCGGAGGCAAGAGCCATCTGCGGAGATCCTCTCTTTGTACCCTATGCAACAATGGGGACGAAAGAGCTGGCCTCACTTGCAGCACAGAGTGCAACGAAATCAGATGTCCTTTTGCTCGAGAACCATGGGATACTTACAACAGGACAGGGACTTCTTCAGGCATTCGATAAAATTGAAGTACTCGAGAATGCAGCAAAAATGACCCTCATAGTCGAAATGACAAAGAAGAAAAGTCCTCTTAGCAAACTAAGAATAAGCGAAATAGATAGACTGTTCCGATGATAAAGGGAGTACTTTATCTGATCTTAAAATAGATACAAAAATCTGAAATAGTGAAAAGTAATTTTCTGACTGGTTTCCCTTCATATATCGAACTGAAAAAAAGAATGAATGGTTTAAAGCTTCCCCCGTTCAGGGAAGCAAACAGCCATATACATACCCCTTATTCATTCAGCGCCTTTGATAAACTGGAAACAGCTTTTTCAATGGCAAGGGATGAAAAGATAGTACTCCTGGGCATAAATGATTTTTATGTTACTGACGGATATGAGGAGTTTAATAAAGGCTGTCTTAAAAATAGGATTTTCCCTTTGTTTAACATAGAATTTATAGGTTTATTAAAAGAGGAACAAAGGAAGGGCATCAGAATTAATGATCCGAATAATCCCGGCCGGATTTATTTCTGCGGAAAAGGACTTGACTATCCGTTCGATCCGGGATGGTTTCAGAAAAGGCAGCTTAACAGGGTAATTAAAGAGAGTCAGAACCAGATAAAAGAAATGATCAGTAAACTTAATCATCTCATTAACCATGTAAATCCTTCAATTACAATTTCTTATGAAGATGTCAGAAAGAGGTTCACTCAGGGTCTTGTCCGTGAACGCCATCTGGCAAAAGCAATAAGATATCTGGCAACAGAGAAATATGGAGCGACCGGAAAACAGCTTGATTTTATAGAGTCTCTTTATGGCGGGAAGAAATCAAAGGCTGGAATGTCAAATCCATCAGCGCTTGAGAACGAGATCCGTTCGAATCTCCTGAAAGCGGGTGGTGCTGCTTTTGTGGAAGAGGATGAGAGCTCATTCCTTGAACTAAGAAAGATAATTAAGATTATCACCAGGGCAGGGGGTATCCCCTGCTATCCTGTACTCCTTGATGATCCTTCAGGCAATTGTACTGAATTTGAGAGTGATCCGGAAAAGCTTCATGCCTCACTGACTAGTCTGGGTATCGAATGCATAGAATTGATACCAGGGAGAAATGATTTTACAATTCTGAAAAATTTCGTTGATTTCTTTTATAAGAAAGGATTTGTTATAACCTTCGGAACTGAACATAACACACCGGAAATGACACCTCTTGCCGTGTCAACCAGAGGCGGGAAACCACTTGATGAATCATTAAAGAAGATTGCGTGGGAAGGTGCCTGTATAATAGCTGCACATCAGTATCTGAGAGCCGATGGCAGGCAGGGTTATGTTTTACCGGATGGAAAACACAGCATAAAACAGAAGGAAGATCTGACAATACTCGGACAGTTGGTTATAGAATACTTTTTACTTAACAGCAACGACTATGAAGCCTGAAATCCGTGAACTTATCGAAATATCAAAATTTTACGGAAATAACAAGGATTACGTAATTGCCGGCGGAGGCAATACATCTTTTAAAGATAACCAGACTATCTGGATCAAAGCGAGCGGACATTCACTGGCCGAAATGAACGAGGATGGACTGGTGGCTTTGAACAGAGAAATCCTTAAAATAATTTCACTTAAGAAATACTCTGATGATCCTGTCGCCAGGGAAGATCAGGTGAAAAATGATCTTTACAGCAGTATTGTTGGTCCGGGAAAAAGTAAGAGGCCTTCTGTTGAAACTTCATTGCATGAAATCATTCAGTACAGCTATGTTGTGCACCTCCACCCTACCCTCATAAACGGGATACTCTGCAGCAGGAATGCAAAAAACCTGACACTTCAACTATTAGGAGAAAAAGTTTTATTTGTGCCCTATACCGATCCGGGATACACACTGTTTAAAAAGCTGGAATCGGAAATAATTGCTTACCGTGAAAAATATTCAATGGATCCACAGATTATTCTCCTTGAAAATCACGGATCGTTTGTAAGTGCCGATTCAACAGAAGAGATAAAGAGTATTTATGAGAATATCATTTCAGCCATTAAATCGAATATTCAGTCTCTTCCGGAGATTAATCCTCTCCCATGGAATCCTCTGCTTCATAAAGTTCTTCCCGTCGTACGAATGATTCTTTCAGATGATAAACCGAAAATTATCAGATTCCGGCATAACACATTAATTGCCCAATATTACCAGAATCATCAGGAATTTCACAAAATATCATTGCCCCTTACACCCGACATAATAGTTTATTGCAAAACACGGTATTTATTTATCGAACAAACTGCAACATCAGACAAAATTCTCGATTCTTTTAAACAGCAATTACCACGTTTTGTGAATGAATACGGATATCTTCCAAAAATAATAGTAATAAAGAACATGGGGGTTTTTGCCGTCGAAGATTCGGTTGCCTCGGCTGAAGTGGTGCTTGATGTGTATGAAGATCTCATAAAAATAAGCAACTATTCATCCTCCTGTGGAGGAACAAAATTCCTGTCTCCTGATCAGATGACATTTATCGACCATTGGGAAGTCGAAAACTACAGGAGAAAAGTGTCAAAGTCTGACAAAGCTGAAAATAAGCTGAATAACAAGATTGCTGTTGTTACCGGAGGCGCCCGGGGGTTTGGTGCAGGGATAGCTGAGGCTCTGTTCTCCTTATCTGTAAATGTTGTAGTAGCTGATCTCAATGAAGAGACCGGCAGACAATTTGTTTCAAAATTGATGACAAAAAAAACATCGAATAAAGCTGTTTTTGTAAAAACCGACGTTTCTGATCCTGATTCCGTCAAAAAGCTTATTGAGGCCACTGTAAGCGAATTCGGAGGCCTGGATATTATGGTAAGCAATGCCGGTGTTTTAAAAGCCGGAGGTCTTGATGAAATGGAGCCGGATCTTTTTGTCATGACAACCAATGTAAATTATTCAGGTTATTTTTTCTGCGCCAAGTATGCCTCAGAGGTGATGAGATTACAAAATCTGGAGAGACACGGATACTTCACCGATATTGTTCAGATCAATTCAAAATCGGGGCTTCGCGGCAGCAACCGTAATTTTACCTATGCCGGTGCTAAATTTGGTGGTATAGGACTCACTCAGTCTTTTGCATTGGAACTTGCTCCCTTCAGGATCAAGGTCAATTCAATCTGTCCCGGTAATTTCTATGAAGGGCCTTTATGGTCCGATCCCCATAACGGGCTCTTTGTTCAGTACCTGCGGACAGGAAAAGTTCCGGGAGCAAAAACCATTGATGATGTCAGGAAGTTTTATGAAGATCAGGTCCCTCTGCAGCGCGGATGCAGGCTGGAAGATGTTATGAAAGCACTTCTGTATATTATCGACCAGGAGTATGAAACAGGGCAGGCTGTGCCGGTAACAGGAGGGCAGGTGATGCTGGGGTAGGCAAAGGGTGCAGGGCGCAGGGCACAGGGCGCAGGGCAAAATTAAATGTAACTCCGTGAAAACTCTGTGTTACCCCGTGGTAAAAAAAAAAAAAAATGAATGAAAACTAAAGCTGTTCGCATTTATGGAAAAAGAGATCTCAGGTTAGAGGAATTTGATCTGCGGGAAATGAAAGATGACGAGATACTGGCTCAGGTGATCTCCGACAGCATATGCATGTCATCACACAAGGCTGCCCTGCAGGGCGCTGAACATAAGCGTGTTCCTGATGATGTACATATCAACCCGACAATACTGGGTCATGAATTTGCAGGAGTAATCCTGGAGGTCGGTAAAAAGTGGCAGCATAAATTCCATCCCGGACAAAAATTTTCGATACAACCGGCGATGAACCACATGGGTACACTTGATGCTCCGGGCTATTCCTACCGTTTCATAGGCGGCGATGCAACACATATTATCATACCTGACGTTGTGATGGAGGCTGATTGTCTTCTCCCATATCAGGGAGAGGCTTTTTTCCCTGCATCGCTGTCAGAGCCGATGTCCTGTATTGTCGGGGCTTTTCATGCCTGTTATCATGTACCTCCAGGTTCGTATAATCACAAAATGGGCATAAAAACTGGTGGAAACATGGCAATACTTGCAGGTGTCGGCCCTATGGGACTGGGTGCAATTGATTATGCCCTGCATCAGAAGAGAAAACCGAAATTGCTTGTCGTAACCGATATTGATGACAAAAGACTTTCAAGGGCAGCTTGCCTTTTCCCTCCCGGACATGCTGAAAAAGAAGGTATTCAGCTTGTTTATGTAAATACCGGTAAAATAAACAATCCTGTGCAACATTTACGTGAACTGACGGGAGGAAGGGGATTTGATGATGTCTTTATATTTGCTCCCGTAAAACAGGTTGTTGAACAGGGTGATGCCATTCTGGGATTCGATGGTTGCCTCAATTTCTTTGCAGGCCCCGCTAATCCCGCTTTCAAGGCTGAATTTAATTTTTATAATGTCCATTACGCGTTTACACATATTGTTGGAACATCTGGCGGGAATACTGATGATATGCGTGAATCGTTAAAGCTTATGGGAGAAGGAAAGATCAATCCGGCAATAATGATAACCCATATCGGCGGACTCGATGCAGTAGTCGAAACAACTTTGAATCTTCCTGATATTCCGGGAGGTAAAAAACTCATTTATACCAATATTTCAATGCCGCTTGTCTCGCTTTACGGACTCCGCGAAAAAGGAAAAACCGACCCGTTATATGCAGGATTGCATGAAGTTGTCTCAAAAAACGATTACATCTGGAATCTTGAAGCAGAAAAGTATCTGCTGGCAAATTCTGAAGAAATATAATTTTCGTAGGAGAGACAGACATTAGTGGCGAAGTCAATCCCCATGGAAACAATCCTTGACCACATCTCCCCTCCCATTTTATCGAGCTGATTCCCTGTGATCTGATTCTTATAAAGCGCTGCCATCATTCCTGCATTGAAGTTATCACCAGCGCCTATCGTGCTGACCGGTTTGATTTGCTTTACCTGAAATTTCCCTGAGAAACCGGTTGTTCTTACATGAACTCCTTCAGCATTAGCAGTATAGACCATACATTTACAGTATCTGCTTATTACACCCCAGGCTTCATCAGGGGTTGCGGCTCCGAAAATATTTTTGAAATCTTCATCCGACCCCCTGATAAGAGAAGCCGTCTGCATGTTTTCAACGATCATGGGGATTAGTTTCTCAAGCTCTGAAGAATGAGAAGGTCTGAAATTGGGATCATAGATAATAAGAGCCTCTTTTTCTTTTGCCCCTGCGGCAAAATCTCTGAATTTTGTCCTGATCTCCTCTGTGATTGCATAGATAGAACCACAAAGAATAATGTCATCCTTTTGAATTCCAGGGAAATTGATTTCCAGTCTATTTTCAGGGTAATTCTGGTAAAAAGTATAGCTTGCATCATTCTTTTCATTAAGAAATGCAAGCGCCAGTTTTGTTTTTCCATTTATGAAATGATCAACAAAACCGGTCCCGACACCATTGTCGCTAAGAAAGGTGTCTATTAATTTCCCCACATCATCATTGGCATATTCGCTGATAAAAGAAACAGGTAAGCCAATCCGTCCAAGTGAGACTGCACTGTTTAACATAGCTCCTCCTGGTTTGGCAGCCTGAGGCTGGCCGTTCTTGAAGATTATGTCAAAAACTGTCTCTCCTATTCCATATATTTTTCTCATAATCTCAAATTAATTTATGCACAATAACAGAGTTTGAAAGTACAAAATTTTGCTAATTAATAGCTTATATTTGCTTTCAGATTACTAATTTTCACAAATGAAAGCGATGATGCTGACCGGGATCAGGCAGATGGAAATAAGAGATGTTCCGGAACCTGCTCTTATGAATCCGAATGATGTCAGAATAAAGATGAGTGTTGTTGGTATCTGTGGATCAGATATCCATTATTACACTGATGGTAAAATCGGGACCCAGGAGGTTGTATATCCCTTCGCTGTTGGTCATGAAGGTGCAGGCGTTGTATCGGAGATCGGATCTGCTGTAAAAAGAGTAAAACCGGGCGATGCAGTTGCCATCGAACCCGCTATGCCATGCCGCAAATGTGACCAGTGCCTGGCTGGCAGGCATCATACATGCCGTAAACTGAGATTCCTTGGCTGCCCCGGACAGGCTGAAGGGTGCCTGATGGAATATATTGTAATGCCGGAAGAGAGCTGTTTTCCCCTGCATGGTAATCTTACAACTGATCACGGATCAATTTCTGAACCTCTTGCAATAGGTATTTATGCTGTAAAGAAATCCAATATCTTCAGTGAAGCAACCTCAGGCATATTAGGTTTTGGCCCTGTGGGCATGAGTGTGATGCTTGCATTAAAAGCACAGGGAGTAAGCTCCTGCTATGTTACAGATAAAATTGATGAACGTCTGTCAATTGCAGAAAAAGAGGGATCATCTCTCATTCTGAATCCCTTAAAATCAGATGTGGTTAAAGAACTTAAGTATAAAGCACCACTTGGTCTGGATGTTGTTTTTGAATGCTGCGGTCAGCAGGAGGCAATGGATCAGGCCGTGGAGATCCTGAAACCCGGAGGCAAGCTGATGGTGATAGGGATCCCTGAGTTTAACAGGTGGTCGATGAGTGTCGAAAATACCAGACGCAAAGAGATATCTGTTCTGTTTGTCCGGCGGCAGGTCGATTGTGTTGATACTGCGCTGGATCTGATGAGCAGTGGTGTCATAAGTATTAAAAATATGATTACCCACAGGTTTCCGTTTGCTCGCACGAAGGAGGCATTTGACCTTGTTGCCGGTTACAGCGATGGAGTCATGAAAGCCATGATAGATTTCTGATGGAAAATCAAAACATGAGAAAAATCTTTATTACCCTTGTATTTCTGCTGTTTACAGTAATATTGTGAATTGATTTTTTAATAATATTTTAAACCAATTACTTATGAATAGGAAAGTAGCATTATTCGCAGCATTTCTTTTGTTATGCCTCTTCACCCGTGGTCAGAATGTGGGATCATCACCCGAATATATTAAAGCCCTGACACCTGAATGGACAGGTGAACGTTTTCCGGATGGCAGACCAAAAGTTTCAGATGCGATCCTTGAAAGATTGAAAAAAATCTCAATTGAGGAAGCATGGGGTGTTTTGCGTAATAAAGGTTATCAGAACCAGTTTGAAAGCGGATGGGATATAATTAATCCCGACCAGCCTATGACGGGACGCGTTGTTACAGCCCAGTATATGCCGCTCAGACCAGACCTGGAAAAATACGTGAAGGCACAGGGCAAAACTGAAGGCCGTGCACAACAGGGTGGTACGAACTCATGGCCCATCGATGTCCTTGTTGATGGCGATGTTTATGTTGCCGATAGCTATGGCAAGATTGTCGATGGTACACTGATTGGTGATAACCTCGGTAATTCTATTTATGCAAAATCAAAAAGAGGCGTTATATTCTATGGTTCAGTAAGAGACCAGGAAGGACTGAGCGAGATCAAGGGCTTCAATGGCTGGATCAAGGGAAATGATCCATCTTACATTATGCAGATGAGCCTTGTATCAATCAATGCTCCTATCCGTATCGGACGAGCTGTTGTTCTCCCGGGCGATGTTGTTCTTGCAAAAAAATACGGGGTGATATTCATCCCTGCCCATCTTGTTGAAGATCTTGTTATTACATCCGAAGTAACAGCCCTCCGTGACGAATTCGGGCACCTGAGGCTTCGTGAAGGCAAGTACAAACCGGGTCAGATCGACAGTCAGTGGACAGATGATATCAGTAAGGATTTTATTAACTGGCTGAACAATTATCCCGGTAAGCTCCCCATGACCAGACAGGAACTGGACAGTTACCTGAAAGAACGTAATTATTGATGGTCCTCTAATTTCATAGTAACCTTAAAAACATAGAGAAAATATGAAAAATACATTAAAAGAAATTATTGAGAAAGAGCGAATCAGGGAAAAAGAGGAAATAACACTTTCAGAAAACAACAACGATACAAAGGATAACAGCCGGAGAAGTTTTTTTAAGAAAGCTGCGTTTGGCGGTATTGCCCTGGGAGGTTTGATGAATTTGTCGATAGAAGATACCCTGGCCCAGACCACTTCAAAGGTGCAGCGCTCTTCCAGTCCGTCTGAACTGAAAATTACTGACATGCGGATTGCAATGATAGCTAACAAACCAATAATAAGGATTGATACCAATCAGGGCATTTATGGACTGGGTGAAGTAAGAGATGGCGCCGATGGTCGTTATGCACTCTTCCTTAAGAGCAGGATACTGGGATTGAACCCATGTAATGTCGAGATGCTGTTTAAAATTATAAGGCAGTTTGGCTATCATGGACGTCAGGGTGGCGGTGTATGTGCAGTTGAGATGGCACTATGGGATCTGTGTGGTAAAGCTTACGGTGTTCCGGCATGGCAATTGCTTGGGGGCCGGTATCGCGACAAAGTACGCTTATATGCCGACACTCCAGGTGCCAAGGATCCGCAAGCTTTTGCAGAGACCATGAAAAGAAGGGTTGAAGTGCAGGGCTTTACCTGGCTGAAAATGGACCTTGGGATTCATATTGTTGCAAATCAGCCTGATTCACTGGTAAATAACAAATTCTGGGACGGCGCTGTGGGGCAATATGATCTTAGAGATTATATGGGCTATGGCAGCACCCTTCATCCGTTCACACAAGTACAGATAACCGAAAAAGGACTGGAAGGGCTTGCGGAATATGTAGAACAGGTTCGTAATGCTGTTGGTTATGAGATGCCTTTGTGTGCCGACCATTTTGGCCATTTCGATATAAATAATTCCATACGGTTCGGGAGAGCCATGGATAAATACCGGCTTGCCTGGCTTGAAGATATGGTGCCATGGTTCTATACCGAACAATGGAAAACTGTAACTGACGCACTGGAAACCCCTACCTGCACCGGTGAAGATATCTATATGCTCAGAGGAGGGTTTAAGCCTTTGCTTGATGCACAAGCAGTGGATATAATACATCCTGACCTTGGAACTTCAGGGGGGCTGCTGGAAACTAAAAGAATCGGTGATTATGCTGAAGAGTGTGGTGTTGCAATGGCGATGCACATGGCTGGCTCTCCGGTATGCTTTATGGCCAATGTTCATTGTGCAGCTGCCACGCAAAATTTTCTGTCACTCGAACACCATAGCGTTGATACTCCATGGTGGGAAAACCTGGTAAAAATGACCGGCAGTCAGCCAATGATTACCAAAGGATTTGCCAATGTTCCTCTCGATTCCCCCGGATTAGGAATTGAACTGAACGAGGAAGAGTGTAAAAAACATCTTGGCCGCGATAAGGGATATTTTGAACCTACACCTGAGTGGGATCAGAAGCGCTCCCATGACAGACTCTGGAGTTAATATCAGATATTGAAGAGGCGTTTTATTATAAATTGCAGGGGCGATGCATGAAACGCCCCTACAATTTTTCAATACCTACCGTACAACTCTTCCTGAGCTATCTCCTTTCATCAGTTGTTCAACCTCTGTAATAGTTACAAGATTGAAATCACCATGAATTGTATGTTTCAGGCATGATGCTGCCACCGCGAAGTTTAACGCTTTCTGATCATCTCCAGGATATGTTAAAAGCCCATAAATCAATCCACCCATGAACGAGTCGCCTCCTCCTACCCTGTCAACAATATGTGTTATCTGATAGACGGGTGCTTCAATCAGCTTTTCTCCATCATAGAGCACTCCTGACCATGTATTATGGTCAGCATTAATCGATCCTCTAAGTGTAATGATTATCTTCTTTGCCTTCATGAATCTGGTTTTCAATTTCCGACAGACCAATTCAAAATCAGCCCCTTTCACTTCACCCCGCAATATGTCTGTTTCATCGGGTTTAATACCAAACACCTTTTCAGCATCCTCCTCATTACCAAGTATTATATCGGAACCATCAACAAGTTCCGGCATCACTTCAGATGCGCTTTTGCCCCATTTCCAGAGGTTTTTTCTATAGTTCAAATCACAGGAAACTGTCACTCCCATCTTTTTTGCAACTCCGATAGCTTCCCTGCATGCAACAGATGCCCCTTCAGATATTGCAGGTGTAATGCCTGTCCAGTGAAACCAGGATGCCTCTTTAAAGACATTTTCCCAGTTAATCATTCCCGGTTCAATATCTGCTATTGAGGAGTGAGCCCTGTCGTAAATAACCTTGCTTGGCCTCGAAACAGCACCTGTCTCAAGAAAATAGATTCCGAGCCTTTCTCCTCCCCGTATAATATAACTCGTCCCGACGTTGTGTTTCCTGAGTTCCATCATAACAGACTGGCC
>DATKXL010000051.1:0-5645 GCA_035529055.1 Bacteroidales bacterium | reverse complement strand
AGAATGAAAGGTGCCTCATTTGCAAGTGTACATGGTAGCCGGATCATTTCGATCTACGACAATACCAATTTCAGGGCTGTCTGGTACGGAACAAATAAGATATTTATGAATGCTGTCTTCTTTGGTCAGATAATGTAATATAGGCAACAGGCTTCAGGCAGCAGGTGACAGGTTTGAAATCAGAAGATGTTAGTTAGGAATTAGGTTATTTTGTTATCAAGTTATAAAGTTATAAAGTTATAAAGCAAAACGAGGACCCAGGACTCAGGACCCAGTACCTGATTTTAGAACACCATCTTTCTAAGGTGAACTTTTTCGAGTTTCTGCAGGTCCTTTTCCAGGAGATCCATTTGTTTTTCGTCACCTGTCAACTCAATGACAATAAGTCCTGCAGGCTCACCGAAGAACTCTTCGTTAACACCTAGACGGGTTCGGATAACACATCCGTATGATGTCAGTGTTTTCTGAACAGAGATTATTGATTCATGGTCTCTTTTTTCCACAAGTATTCCCAGGATTCTGAGAGCTCCATTTCCGGTTGTTGAATCAGTCACTGATTCATCTTTCTCAAACGACATTTCATGGATTTCGACACCTCCAAGCTCTTTGAGCTCTGAAACAAGCTCTCCGGCTCTCGAAAAGTCGCCGGTTAAATGAATAATCATATAGGCTTCGCGGCTGCAGAGCTCAGTACTAAGTTCATGAAAACCGAGTCTTGTGGTTATCATACCAGCATATCGTGAAAGTATTCCCTGAGTCAGCCCAGCCTCTTTTATCCTGTCAATGATCTTAATACCCAGAATTTTTATCATGTCACTGGAATTTTCTTAAATATATTAAGTGTTTATAGTTTTGAGGTCAGTATTTTGCCCTCTTCCCTTAGCCCTGCGTCCTGCGCCCTAAAAATATAGATCCCTCTCCCCTTTCTTTATTCTTTCAATTTTTCCCCTTGTTTTCTGAATTACTCCCTGTTCAAGCTTCTCCAGGTTCTTTTCAATTACCTTCCATCCCTTTTCGGCTACCTCATCTGTTCCATAATCACATATATATTCCGAGAGTGTCAGAATAGCATTTGGGGTACAGAATCTTTTGATAAAACCAGGGACAGAGAATTCCATAAAATGTTCACCTGTACGTCCCATCCTGTAGCATGATGTACAAAATGAAGGCAGATAATCGTTGGTCAGCAATTCATCAATAACTTCAGCAAGAGATCTTGGATCATTTATCCTGAACTGTTCCCGGTTAAGATTCTGCTCCTCATTTTTTGAATCGGAATAGGAGCCCAGTTCAAGTTTTGTTCCTCCGTCTATCTGTGATACACCATATTGAAGTACTTCTCTCCTGACATCCGGAGCTTCCCTCGCGGTAAGGATGAGTCCGGTGTAGGGTACTGCCAGTCTGAGTATTGCAACAAGCTTTTTAAAATCATCATCACTGGTCTGATACTTTGAATTTATTTTCAGGCTGAGTGCATCTTTTATCCTGGGGAAGGATATTGTATGAGGGCCGATATTATAGCAAGCCTCCAGATGGTTGGTATGGCGGACAAGACCAAGAACCTCAAACCTCCAGTCATACAGACCAAATAGAGCTCCGATGCCCACATCATCAATACCGGCCTCCTGTGCCCTGTCGAGAGATGAAAGCCGCCATTCAAAGTCTTTCTTCTTGCCTCCAGGATGGTACCAGGTATATGGTTCCGGATGATATGTCTCCTGGAAGATCTGGTAGGTTCCGATACCGGATTCACCGACTTTTCTAAAGCCTTCAATATCAAGCGGAGCAGCATTAATATTAACTCTCCTGATCTCACCATGTCCCTTTTTAACACCATAGACTATCTTTACGGTATGAGCTATATAATCGGCTGAATAATCAGGATGTTCCCCATAAACCAAGATGAGCCTTTTCTGACCATTATCCTCAAGAGCTTCAACCTCGTTAATTAATTCTTCGTCTGTTAATGTTTTCCGTATTGCATCCCTGTTTGAAACCCTGAAACCGCAATACTGGCAATTGTTTGTGCATTTGTTTCCTACATAAAGGGGAGCAAAAAGCACTATCCTGTTTCCATATACCTTCTCTTTCAGCTCACGGGCTCCCTCCCTTATCTCATCAAACAAGTCAGTTCCCACTGAATTCACCAGAACCGCTGTCTCTTCCATAGTAAGCCGGTGCTTATCGAGCGATTTTGAAATAACCTCTCTTACCCTGCTCTTATCGGGTTTCACATTATTGATCAGATTCCAGATCTCATCAGGATCAATGAACGGTTTCATTCTTTGATCGGGAATACTTAATTTTTCAGGGGAAAACCGCATGAGTCAACAGGTTGGTATAATTATCAAAGTTACTCAATAAATCGCTTAGAGTAAATGATTATTGTCAGTATATAAGCTCCGAGATCTCATCTGTTGCAGCCCTGAACGCTAGAACCTGCTCTCTTTTACAAAATAGGCTACCTTTTCTATCGAGGTTATCATATCATATTCTTCCAGATACACCTCTGATGGGATGTTGAGCGGCATTGTGGTGAAGTTTAGTATCCCCTTGATTCCGAAACGCACAGTCTCTTCAGCTATATCTTTTGCAAAATCAGCAGGTACAGTAAGAATGGCAATCTTTATATTAAGGTCTCTAATAACACTTTCCATCTCCTGATAGGGATAACATTTTACGCCACTGATAACTTTATTGACCTTTTGAGGATCGTTGTCAAATGAGGCAACGAGATTCAGCTTTGATCTCTTCCCCTTGAAATAACCTGCCACTGCTCTTCCCAGGTTTCCTATACCTACAATAGCCACATTCAGACTCTCCTCCGTATCAATGATCTTCCCGATAGTATCTATAAGTTCCCTTATATCATATCCTTTTCTCAGAATGCTCGAGTATCCAATCAGCATCAGGTCACGTCTGACCTGTACGGCTGTGATTTGAAGCAGAGCTGCAAGATCGTGAGAAAATATAAAATCCTTTTTCTCATTAAGGCATCCAAGAAGTGTCCTTCTGTATTCGCTTAGCCTTTCTATTGTTTTGCCTGGTAGTTTATTCATAATTAAAAGCTATTGGTTATTAGTATTTTTCGGAAGTCTTACTGTAAATTTTGTTCCAACATCCGGCTTGCAGATGGCTCATTTTCATCGATATAAGATCTTATGGCAAGATAAGTTCTTTCAGACCCGGCTATAATACTGCTTGTACCTGATGATAAATAGATGACAGGAATACTGATCTTTTCCCTTCTTATCTGCTGAAGTACCTTTTCAGTTTCCGGAGGTAAAGAGTCGGATTCAAACAACAGAACCTTTTCAATGAGGAATCTCTTTAAGTCTTCCATTTAGTCATTTTCTAAGATATACTTCAGCTTTTTTATCAGTTCAGGCAGCTTTTCAGACTTTAATAGTTAAAGAAAGTTAGTTTTGAATATATCTAAGCCGAATCTCTTGTTTTAAGATATTCCAGGACCCGCCTGAACAACTGCGGCTGAATGTCGGGATGAGTAAGGTTTTCAGGCAGATTATCCATTCTTACCAGATCAGCAATTTCCGAAATATCAGGTATGGGACTTAAAGAAAGGACCTCGGCAAAGTAGAGTCTTCCATAGTCTGTTCTCCCATTCTTTCTTACCGAATATGTTGCAATACACTCAATTATGAATTCTGACGCGCCTGTCTCTTCCATAAGTTCCCGCCTTGCTGCTTCACCGGAGCTCTCATTTTCCTCTATATGACCGCCGGCAATCTCAAGGGTATCTCTTTTATGATGTCGGACAAATAACCATTTGTTATTGTACCGGGCTGCGATAACAGAATAGATCAGTTTTGTGTCAGGCTCAAACCCGGGATCGAAGAATTTAACTTCAGTCATTTTTCTCCAATATTTACTGCTAATGTAATTATTATCACAATATTTATTAAGTATTTTTGTAGGCTAATATATTTTCAATGTCGCTTTTTCTGATTCTGATAACGACTGAGATTCTGACATTTGCAGTTCTCAGGCAGCATTTCTACGATACATCCCTGACAAGATTCTACATCTCGTCAATCCTCAATTTTGCACTGAGCATCTGGTTGTGGATGCTTTTTTTTGAAATCTCATTATATCAGGGCCTTTTTGATACACCCGGGCATATCTGGCTGCTAATGAATTTCACCGGTGTGGTGTGTGCTATTGTTTTTCCGCGGATCATGCTTATATTCTTCCATTTTACGGGTAAGTTAATTAAGCGAAAGACCGGAAATCATATAAGATCTCTAACCAGGACAGGTATGATAATTTCACTTTCGGTATTTATTATAATAGCCACAGGTACTGTTTTTGGAAGATTTAATTTCAGGACAGAGGAGGTACAAATAAAGATCAGGGGATTGAATCAGGATCTTGACAAGCTCAGGATAGTGCAACTTTCAGATCTGCATCTGGCCTCTTTTCATCACCACCGGCATCTCCTCAATAAGGTAATGGAAAGGGTCAACAGCTATGATCCTGATCTGATAATAAATAGTGGTGATTTTGTAAGCTATGGATGGCGCGAATTTGATGGGTTTGATACAATCCTTAAGATAGCCAGGAGCCGGCTGGGTAATTATGCAGTCCTTGGGAATCATGATTTCGGAACATATCATCCGTTTTTTACAGAGGCCGACAGGAATAATAACGTACTGTTAATGAACCAGTTTATTACATCCTCGGGTTACAGGGTGCTGAATGATGACTTTACAATGATCAGAAAAGGCAGTGCAATCATTGCATTATCGGGGGTGACAACAATGGGCCGGTTCCCTGAAATAACTTATGGAAATCTCAGGAAAGCAGTGGCCGTTCCTGACAGCTCCGACCTTAAAATACTTATTTTACACGATCCAAATCAATGGGAATATGAGGTAAAAGGCAAAACTGATATAGATCTGACTCTTGCGGGGCATACTCACGGCATGCAGATGGGCATTCTGACGAAAAGGTTTAAATGGAGCCCTTCCCAGTATTTTTATCCCCGATGGAGTGGACTTTACTCCGAAAAAGATCAGTTCCTTGTAGTCAACCGCGGACTGGGAGTGCTTTCAATTCCTTTCAGGATATGGATGCCTCCTGAGATTACAGTAATTGTTCTGGAAGCCGTACAGGAGTAAAAGCATCTGCTCATTATTTTACTTATCTGTCTCGTTTAGAGACGATACTCTTGATAAAGCTTTAGTGGATTCGTTCAGGAATGCATAATTCACATGTGGATTTATTGTACTTTTAAAATTAAAATTATACTATTATGAAAAGATTTTTATTGCTTACTGTTTTTTATTCCCTGATTGCAGGGTTATATTCTTTTGCACAGATTGCTGAGAAAGCTGAAGATATTTCTCCTTTGCTGATTGGAGAAAAAATTCCTGACAAACTTGTTGTCGTATGGACCAGTGATGATCCATATGTTGCTGAAAGAGTCGCATTGATGTACACGCATGCTGCTAAAACAACAGGATGGTTCAAGGATGTTACCCTTGTTGTATGGGGTCCCTCTGCAAAGCTGATAACTGAGAACATCAAGCTCCAGGAAAAAGTTAAAACGATGCAAATAGACGGTGTTGTTATTGAAGCTTGCGTAGCTTGTGCAAATGCATATGGAGTTGCCGAAGATCTCCGTA
>DATKXL010000050.1:0-26741 GCA_035529055.1 Bacteroidales bacterium | reverse complement strand
GTATTTCAACTATCTCAACAAGTTTTGATTCGGGATTTATGCCTACCGGCACCATCCCATTTTTTCTGAAATCCTCATAGTACCGGTCGTTGAATTCGTATCTGTGCCTGTGTCGCTCAATTATCTCGGTTTTTCCATATGATTCATATGCTCTGGAGTCTTTACTTATTACACATTTATAGCCCCCAAGTCTCATCGTCCCCCCTTTATCAATAATACTTTTTTGTTGCTCCATCAGGTCAATCACAGGATATTTTGTTTTATGGTTTATCTCTGTCGAATGAGCCCCCTCGAGGTTCAGAACATTTCGTGCAAATTCAATGACAGCACATTGCATTCCGAGACAAATGCCAAGAAAGGGGATATTATTTTCACGTGCAAATTTTGCTGTGATTATTTTTCCTTCTATTCCTCTGGATCCAAATCCCGGGGCAACCAGAATCCCGTTAAGACCCATTAAGTGCTCTGTGACATTCTTTTCGGTAATATCCTCTGAATGTATGTATTCAACATTAACTTCACATTCATTCATTGCACCGCTATGAATAAATGATTCAGCTATTGATTTGTATGCATCCGGAAGCTCTACGTATTTTCCGACCACTCCTACCCTGATGAAAAATTTAGGATTTTTCAGTTTTGTCAGAAATTCGCGCCATTCAGTAAGAGGAGGTTCTGTATCGAAGGGCAATGAAAGTTTTCTTAAAACAGTCTGATCAAGTTTCTCATCAAGCATCTTTAGAGGAACCTCATAAATTGTTGGTACATCGACTGACTCAACAACGGCATGTTCCTCAACGTTACAAAAAAGCGCTACTTTTCTTTTAATATCCTCGGTAAGGTTTCTTTCAGTTCTAAGTACCAGAACATCGGGCTGGATCCCATTCTCGAGAAGTACCTTGACAGAGTGCTGGGTAGGTTTTGTCTTTAGTTCTCCTGAGGCCGAAAGATAAGGTACCAGTGTCAGATGAATAACCAGGCAGTTCAGTGACCCGAGTTCCCATTTCAACTGCCTGACAGATTCAATATAAGGCAATGACTCAATATCCCCGACCGTTCCTCCGATTTCGGTTATCACTATGTCAAATTTGTTACCGGAGCTGACCAGTCTGATCCTGCGTTTTATTTCATCTGTGATATGCGGGATAACCTGAACCGTTTTTCCCAGATAGTCTCCTTTTCTCTCCTTGTTTATGACTGTTTGGTAGATACGACCTGTTGTAACATTATTTGCCTGGCTGGTAGGCACATTCAGGAACCTCTCATAATGTCCCAGATCGAGATCGGTTTCAGCTCCATCAAGAGTAACATAACACTCCCCGTGCTCATAGGGATTAAGTGTTCCCGGATCCACATTAATGTATGGGTCAAGTTTCTGAATGGTAACCGAATAACCTCTGGCCTGAAGAAGTTTTGCAAGTGATGCTGAAATAATACCTTTTCCCAGTGAGGATGTAACACCACCTGTTACAAATATGTACTTTACATCTGCCAATTAAAAAAAGTTTTTAAGTTTCACTGTTTATTATAATTAGTCATCAAGACCTGATTGATCAATCATTTTGACTTTTTCTTCAAGAGTCTTGATCATTTTTTTTGCATTTTCAATCTTATCTTCAACCTCCCGGATCATTGTATCAGCGTTTGATGATTTTGCAAAAAAACCTATGTTGTTTTCCCAAAGGACGATGTCATTTTCAAGCTGCTTTATCTTAGTAAAAAATTTTTCTCTTTCATTACGCACCTTCCTTGAAGCTTTGGGGTTGGACTTCAGACTATCAAGCTTGGTTTTGTATTTGAGAATGCTCTTATCCTCATCACCAATTTTCAGCTTATCGAATTCCTTATTAAGTGCATTCCTGTATTTGTTGGTAATCTCGTCCTTTTTGTTAAATGGGACAAATCCGATATCTGTCCATTTCCTCTGTAATTCCTTTAGTCGTTCGAAGGCAGCCTGTACATCAGCACCCGGTTCAAATTTTTCAAGTTCGTCAATAACAGCAAGCTTAGCTTTGAGATTATCTTCATACGAGGTATCGAGGCTTGTAAAAAACTCCGCCTTCCTGTTAAAGAAATGATCACATGCTTTCCGGAACCTTTTCCATGTTCGTTCAGATTGTTTTCTCGGGACCGGCCCTATCTCTTTCCATTCTTTCTGAAGTTTAATCAGAGTATCCGAAGTTGTTTTCCAGTCGGTACTATCCTGGAGAGTTTCAGCCTGAATACACAGCTCTGTTTTTAGCTGCAGGTTATTAAGCTGGATCTCCTTATTATCAGAGTAAAAGCTCCTTTTCTTTATAAAAAATGCATCGCATGCTTCCCTGAACCTCTGGTAAACCTTGTTGTTTTGTTTTTTAGGTGCAAATCCAATGGTGCGCCACATTTTCTGCAATGCAACTATCTTCCCGGCTCTCTCATCGAAGTCCTTAAAGATTTTTATTTCAAGCAGATTAATTGCTTCAACCTCTTCGCACAATGCAATTTTTGCTTCGAGATTTTTTCTCTGGTCGTCTTTCTGCTTTTCAAAATACTCGTGATGTCTTTTATTGATCTGGGATGTGGCTTCCTTAAATCTCTCCCATATTTCGTTTTTTGATTCCTGGGGAACAGGGCCTATCTCGCGCCATTGGTTGTGGAAGTCTTGTAACACCCTGAATGCATTGACAGGATTGGGTTCAAGTAAAAGCTCCTCAGCCCTTTCACATAAGACAATCTTTGCTTCCAGATTTTTTCTGAGATCAAGGTCTCTGAGCTCCTTATTTATTTTAATATAATCATAAAATATTTCTACATTATGATGATAATTTTCCCAGAGATCTTTAAGCGATGCCTGAGGGACTAATCCTGTTGAGTGCCATTCATTCTGAAGATACCTGAATTCATGAAAAGTCTTATTTATAGATTCTTCACGATTAACCAGATCTTTAATTTTGTCGATGATATCATATTTTTTCTTCAGGTTCTCGAATTTTTGGGCCTCCTGAATTTTGCTAAAGTCATTTTTCTTCTCCCTGAATTTTTCAAGAAGTTCTTTAACCCTGTAATCAAGCTGATCGACCCATACCCTGTAATCCTCAATTTTGCCCCCGCCTTCAAGAAATTTACTTTTTCTCTCTTCAGCTTCGTTCTTCAGCTTTTTATAAAAGAAGGTTTTTATCCTTTCAACGTCTTCCCTGATTTCGGCCGGTGGCCTGTTATCAATTATCAGAGCAAGGGTTTCAACAAGCTCATGCTTTGTAAAACCGGAATAATCAACCGGTGGAAGCTCAATATCTTCCAATTCATGCTCTTCCCCGGTTAGTGGTGCCTGATCATCCTGATAAGCAACTGGTTTGTTTTCGGCTGCTTCCTCTATTTCTTCTGTAATCAAATCTGGTTTTTCAACAGCCTCTTCTATTTCTTCCTGGGCTTCAGGTTCTTCAGCTTTTTCAGCTTGGGAGGTATCTTCAGAATCGGCAGCATTTTCATTTGCTCCGTACTGTTCATCACGAACAGTGTCATCCGGATTTTCTTTTGTCATATTCAATCCTTTTATGTTTCAGGTCATTATCAGCTTCCTGCATCATAGAAAGCCACCAAATTTTCAGAGTACGAAAATATTGAAATATTTAATAAAACTCAAAGTTTACCACAAATAATAATGATTATCAATTAATAAGGGAAGAAATAGAGAATAGTTATATATTTGAAGGATCAACTATAATACAAAGCCAAATAAGAATCAAAATATCAGACCTATGGATAAACTGAACATCATTTTCATAATTGCAGTTTTTGCTCTGGTCGCCTTCATGCTTTATAAGAAATATTATAAAAAGGAACAAGAGAAACCTAAGGATAGAACAGGTGGAACCCTGTTCAAAGGGAACTCGTTAACATCAGTAAAAGAAGATGATTACGAGCCATATTCAAAAAAGAAGGAATAGCTTATCTTTTATTCTTTGAAATGAGATGACGGAACGGGTTCACAATCTTCTGTAGTAATCTGAGATCTTCGGTTATGATTTCCGCAGTACCCTGCATGTTCTGTGTAAATTCCAGTTTCTTTCCATATAAGGTAGTAAGGCCTGATGGAAAGTCAATTTCTATAATATAGGCATCCCCCGCGGGTACAAGCGATTTAGAAGTTACAACACCTTTAACCATTCCATACTCAAGATATGGATAGCTGCTGAGTTTTATATTTACCGACTGTCCGGTTTTAACTTTGCCCGATCGTTGCATTTTAAGATTTATTCTCCCGATAAAATCTCCTGTTTCAAGTGGTACAATGCTGAGTACGGGTTCATCTTTTACAACAGACTGGTTTTCGCTCCAGAATTTGGTAAAGCTTACAGTTCCGTCCACTTGAGAAATAAGAAGATAGGTTATTTCCCATATTCTGATCTGAGCTTTAAGGTTCAGAAATGATTCATTAAGCACCGATAGCAGTTTCTCTCTCTCCTCATTCCTTGTAATCCGGTAATCCTGAAGAAGTTGTCTTTTTTCAGCCAGCTCAATCGATTTGGCTGCGTGATCGAGACGAACCTGCTGAAGCTCAATGTTGCTCCGAATATGTGACTGACGTGCTTTTTCAAGCTCACTTTGGGAAGACACACCACTTCCGTATAACAAAGAATCCCTTTTATAACTATTGGTTTCAAGAATCAGGTTTTCAGCATATAATTTTTCCTTTTCTTTTACTCTGGCAATATAAACCAGAAGGTTATCTATTTCATCTGTCACGGCATTGATCTTGCTGCCGTAAAAATCATTAATTACATAATTGCTGTAATCAGAAAGACTCTTTAAAAAAGATCCCCAATAACCCTGTAATTCTCCCAGTTCATTAAAAACAGGCAGATTCTCCCGTAAAAGTAATTCAGGTTTTGCTATCGTGTCAATTATCTGCTTAAGCATCTCCACATCGCTGATTGAAGCAGCTGTTTCCATTACAGCAATCAGCTGACCTGCCTTAACTTCATCCTTTTCCTTAACCAATAGGCTTTTTATCCGGCCGGTAATTTTTGAAGGAAGAGTAACGGGTGGATTCATTGTGGTTATCTCAACAGGTGCCGGAATAGTATCAGGATATCTCAACAGCCATGCAAAAATTAAAAAGATTATAAAAACCAGGAAGATCATAGTTGTGCCCCACCTCAAAATTTTGTCGGGTGGATTACCCATAATCTCTTTTACCGGTTCGGAGAATTTTATATCCAGTTTCTGATCATCCATTTTCCCTGTTAATTACCCAGTTCAAGCTGGTTTTTGATTAGATTGTAATATGCACCATGTTTTTCAATCAGCGAATCATGGGTTCCCGTCTCGACTGTCATTCCACTGTCGAGTACCACTATTTTGTCGGCATTTATGACAGAACTAAGCCGGTGAGCAACAATAATTACGGTTTTACCTTTGAAAAAATCAGCCAGGTTTTCAACTATCACTTTTTCATTATTGGCATCAAGCGAATTAGTAGCTTCGTCGAAAATAATTATTTCAGGATTTTTATATATTACTCTGGCGATAAGAAGGCGTTGTTTCTGACCCTCGCTAAGTCCATGACCGTTGGCTCCGATTTTTGTGTTAAAGCCAAGGGGTAACGATTCAACAAACACTTTAATATTTGACAATTCTGCTGCTTTAATCAGCCTGTTTTCATCTATTTCCTCTGAACCAGGCGCAATATTGCGGGCAATGGTATCAGGAAAAAGGAATCCATCCTGCATTACAGCGCCAACCTTCTCACGCCAGACTTTGAGGTTCAGGTTTGACAGTTTTGTATCTCCAATTAATATATCACCATTTACCGGCTGATAAAATCCCAGGAGCATTTTAAGCAAAGTGGTCTTGCCGCTCCCGCTGACTCCGACGATTGCAGTGGTTTTGTTTTCTTCAATAGACATTTCAACATCACGGATCGCGTACGGTGAGCGTGGCCCCTCATACTGATATGACAGGTTTTTAATAGATATATCCTTTTTATCAGGCAGTCTGTTCACCTTATTCTCTGATTCAGTCTCCTCATCGTCCATATGGTGGACTTCGGCAAGCCGGTCAAGACTCATTTTGGCATCCTGCGACAGTCTGAAGAATCCAATTATCTGGTTGACGGGTACATTAAGCTGTCCTATAATAAACTGCACGGCAAGCATCATACCAAGCGTCATGCTGCCCTTAAGAACTGCAGTTGCTGCCAGGATAGTGATGAAGATATTGGTTACTTCGTTTATGAATGTTGCACCAGCCGACTGATACTGTATCAGACCAAGTCCCCTGATCTTTAGTCCGAACAAAGTAGCCTGATGGTTTTCCCAATTCCAGCGCTGACTCAGCTCACTCTGAGTCAGCTTAATCTCCTGCATCCCGTTAATTATATTGATGATCTTTGAGCTGGAGGCCGACATCTCCTTAAAGCGCTGATGATCGAGTTGTGCCCTTGATTTCATAAAAAGTGAAACCCATAATATATATAAAAGAGAACCGAAAAGAAAAATTGCAAGGATATTAACGCTGTAGATTGCCAGAACAATACCAAAGACAATGAGGTTAAAAAAGGAAAAGATAATGCTAAGACTTGCTGATGTCAGGAATTGTTCGATACGGTTATTGTCTTCAATCCTCTGCAGAATATCCCCGGTGAGCTTTGTATCAAAGAAAGCGATCGGCAATGACATCAATTTCTGCAAGAATCCGGAGATAATAGCCACGTTTACCCTGGCACCGATATGGAGCAGGAGCCAGCCTCTTATGAACTCCACTGACATCCTCCCGATTACCAGTGCCAGTTGTGCAAAGAGCACCAGGTATATGAAGCCGATATCATTGTTATTTAATCCGATATCAATAATTGATTGAGTAAGGAAAGGGATGACTAGCTGTATGCAGCTTCCAAGAAAGAGACCAAGGATCAGTTGAAATAAATATTTCTTATAAAAGCGGAAGTACTTAAAGAGGAACCTGAATCCCCTTGATTTTTCATGGTCAGTTTTTATGTCAGAAAGTCCGGGTGTAGCTTCAATTAAAAGTGCAAGTCCGAATTTCCTGCCATCTGTTGTTGTGTAGGCCCAGTTTCTCTCAAGTTCCTCACGGGTGTATTTAATAAATCCAACAGCCGGATCGGCTACCCATATTATATCATTCTTAATTTTATAAACTACAACGAAGTGCTTTTGCTGCCAGTGGAGAATGCATGGCAGGGGAACATTATCCCTCAGCATTTCATAAGGTATTTTTACGCCAAGTGTTCGGAATCCGATCGAATCGGCAGCTTCGGAGAGGCCAAGAAATGAAACACCTTCTTTAGTAATATAGCACTTTTTTCGCAGATATTCAAGTGAAAAGTTCTTTTTATAATGACCTGCAATCATTTTAAGGCATGCGGGCCCGCAGTCCATTGCATCAGGTTGTTTGACAAATGGAAAAGACATCATTACTTGTATTAAAGACAAATTTGACAAGTAAAGATATTTATATTTTGATTATAAAAAGCTTATGATTTTTTTAAAATAAAAACCAGAAGTGACAAATCAACCTTAATCCTATGAGGAAATGCTATATTTGTCAATTCATTGCTGAATCATAAGATTTTGTTCCGGAAAATTTCAGATACCAGCATCATTGAGGGAATTCGCCAGCAGGACGACAAAACTCTGAATTGGTTATACGACCATTACCTTCCCACCGTCAGAAATCATGTAATGAAGAACAGCGGATCGGAAGCTGATGTCTCTGATGTTTTTCAGGAGTCTGTAATAACCCTTTATCGTCAGATATCAGAAGACGACCTTAGTTTAACTTCTGATCTTAAAGGGTACTTTTTTGGTATAGCAAGAAATATCTGGAATGGGCAGCTCAGAATGAAAAAAAGAACTACGAGGATCGAAACTGATTTCGTTGATGATAGTGATGTTGATGACATCACCGATACGGTACTTGAAAGGCTTGTCAGCAAGGCGTTTCAAAAATTAAAACCTGACGCACAGACCATTCTTACACTTTTTTCAGAAGGTTATTCCTATGAAGAAATTGCTTCTAAGATGAATCTCAAGAATGAGACTTATGCCAGGAGAAAAAAATATCTCAGCAAGGAAGCATTGATGGCGATAATAAAGGAGGATCCTGAATACAAGGATTATTTTGGCTTTCGGGAATAGAAGAGAAGTGAAAAGAAGATAAATGAGATACCGGCAAGAATCATAATAAACAAGTGCCTCGAATAATATAAAGGAGCATTGTTCCCATAGACAACAAGGGATGACCAGAAGTAAGGATGAGATTTTAACTGGTCGGCTTTTTTAAGGTAATCCAGTCTGGCTTTTCGGAGTGCGTCACTTTTTGTATTTCCTTTCTTCAGGTTCTGATAAAATTTCTTTACTATCTCCATTCCCGATTTGTCTTCTATCTCCCACATTGACATTATAACTGATTGACTTCCTGAATAAATAAATCCTCTTGCAAGGCTTAAAATACCCTCTCCCGAATGTAAAATCCCTGTTCCTGTATTGCATGAACTCAGTACTACCATTTTTGCCTTTAAAGGGATACCATATACTTCGTAAGTATTTAACAGATTATCTTCGGCAGAGTCGCGACCGAGATAAAAAATCATCTTTGAATGCATAGGGAACCTGTCGTTCAGAACCGTGTGCATTGCCAGATGAATAATATCAAACTGGCCAGACTCAGATTTAAAAACCGACTCAATGGCTTCGTTATTAATATATATTTTTCCTCCTGACAGATCAGCAACATATTCAGCCTCCTGCCTCGCATAAGGAAGATCATATAGTATATTCAGTTTTCCCTGCCTGCTGTAAAGCAGGGAATCTATATTAATTCTCTCAGTGTAAACAGGAGCGAATGCAATTAAACTATTTGCCAGGCTGAACTCTTTTCTTGACGATTCAGCCATTAACGTTACCGAATATGTATAAGATATTTTGAAATCCCTCATCATATATGAGAGTTCCTGATACACGATGTCTTTTCCCGAAACTGCCATTGTCGGCAGTGTTTCAAAAGGCAGATATGAAAGAATATTATCCGGCGAAATCAATATCTGATCAGAGATCATATACCGTCGTGCAGGTTCAACTAATGTCTTGTAAAGGTCTGTCCCGAGTTCTTGAAACTGCATGAATTCTGTTCTTGCATTATTCAGGGGTGAAGGCATCGACAGGAGATTCCTGAAATCCCTTATTTTGTTATAGAATGTTGAATCGATAGAAATCGAAAGCAGTTGCTGATGTTTCCTGTTTACGACGAACAGGTAAAGAACGGTATCGGAAACAACATAATTAAAGTAATTGCTTTGTCTGCCAATTATTCCAGGGATATCCCGCAGTTTTGCTACCTGTGTGTTATATTTAATTAAATAATAATCAGGATATTTTCTTTCAAATAAATCTATCAACGAATCACGTTTCTGTGTAAAACGCAACAGGTTTCCACTCCATTCAGATACAAGAGAAAGATCAGGTTTCTTTTTATTATTCTCCTCAGCTAAAAGAGCATTGTTAAAACTGATTTCTTTCTGAAGCGATTTCTCGAGTTCAGCAAGATTTGAAGGAATATGGAACTGGGAAGCTCTTAGCTCACGTGTCGATGAAAGCAATCCAGCAACTTTACTTTTCTCGGCATATTTAAAAGCTTTTTCCAGAAAGGATAAATCATTAGTTTTCCGGTAGCAAAGATCAAAATCCCTGATAGCGAACAGGTATGAATCACGGTATCGGTCGCCAAGCACAAGCCGGCTCTCTTCCTCGCTTATATTAATTCTGACCTTTTCCAGGACTGATATTATTACTTCAGATGTGTTCCCAATAGCCTTGAGTATATCGAACTCCCCATTCTCCTTATAGATCTCCCATAAAATTTTATATTTAGCTCTTAAAACACTCAGGGATTTCCTGTCTGGCGGGATCTTTTCAATTTCAGGATTATCCGTAATATCAAAATTTGATTTTTCAGCAAAATCCGGATAAAGAAGTTCCTGAACTATTTCAAGGGCTTTTGCCGGCTCTCCATTCTCCGAAAGGGCAACAGCATATCCCAGCAATACCGGATCTTTTAATGAAAGATCCTCCCTGTTAATGTTAACATAGTCAAAGCACTGCTTATAAAGAATCAAAGACTTTTCTTTGTCAATTTTAAAAATAATCAGATATTCAGCATAGTCTTTCAGGACTGCAATATAATCTCTTGAATCTGAACCATATATCTTTTTTGCTTTTTCGACCGAATTGGCAAGCAATGCTTTTCCTTTGTCAGTCCTGCCGGAATTCCCAAGTAATATTGCATAGCTGTTTATAAGGTTAAAGGTCCTGGCTGAATTATATAATTCAGACATTTGAATGCCCATTTCATAATATTCGCCCGATTTATCGTTCAGACCAAGTGCCCCATATACAATTGCCAGATTATTAAGCAGGTTAACATAACTTTCATCCTTATCAATTGATCCCAGCAGGTATAATGCTTCTGATTTTTCAAGGTAAAGTCTTGCTTTTGAATAATCAGCAAGTCTTGTGTGACAAACCCCAATATTCAAATAAAGGTCGGCTACGTCTGACATCAGAAACTCATCTTCCCGGTTGCCGATCAGATTCAAAGCAGTGTTTCCGTAAGTTATGGATTTCTCATATTCCTTTAATTCAAGAGAGGCTGTGACCAGGTTTGACAATCCTGCAAGCAGCAAAGGACTCATTTCTCCATAAAGCCTTTTTTCAATTTCGAGCGACATCACAAAGTATCGTTCCATTTCATTGAAGTTGCCCAGAAAATTGTAGGCTACGCCCAGATTATTAAGGCATTTCGAATATATCTCATCAGACTTTTTCAGGTTCTCTCTTATGGTTGCGGACAATTTAAGCCATTTTATACCTGTACTATATTTTCCTGTGACAAGGTAATAGACACCTGTATAATAATAGGAATCCGACAGGATCGCACTATCTATTTTATTTATCCCTATATTTTTAATTATATTGTTCATACAGGCTCGTGCACCTGCCGTATCACCATTAATCATAAATGTCTGAAACGACCTGTTTAGTCTATTAACAACTGATGAAGGATCATCAGGCATTATGGGTTTATCTACCTGGATATCAACTATATTTTTATCGAAAAGGCAATTTAAGGACGCAACAGATCGTGTGCTGTTGTATGTTACGACAGCTGTAAAAAGAACAATTAAAATCAAACCTTTATGTTTTCTTCTGACCATTATTGATAACTGCTTTTTGGTTTTTTCCCCGTATAAATATCACAAGTTTATATTAAAACGCCAAAATAACCGTTAATAATATTTAAATAATAACTTTGTAAGTCTTTGATATTCTTGATTTAATTATTTTTTTCGAAAATAATTGATTTTTTTATGTCACAAAACTCCACTTTCCGACATGTAACATTAGAATTACGAATTACCCTGATTTAGTATCAACTGTTAAAATCGGAAAAAATGAAGACCCTGGATTTAGAAAAAACAAAAGAGATTTTCAGCGAATTTGCTCTTACAAATGAAGAGATGATTTGTGTCAGAGGTGGAGACGCAGGTGAACCGCTTTCATTACCCAGCTCCCCAAAAGTAAAAATTTAACTACACCTCTTGTTATTCCTGTTTTAGCGAAAACAGGAACAATTACAGGCTTTATTTATAAGGTTGCCTGTTGGTGTTTAGCATTGGATTAAGGTTTATTAAAAGAACCTTGTTGTTAAAACATGTTTGACAAAACAAATTTTATGTCTATATTGTTTTGATATACTGCAATTTAGATAATTTGAAATAATTGATAAAATTGAAAATAAATTAAAATAAAATATATAGCAATGAAGACAATTGATTTTTCCTATTTCATCGAAAGGTATAATGCCGGGGAGATGAATGATTCAGAAAAAGAATGGTTCCGGAGGGAACTTGAGGGCAACGAAAAACTCCGTAGCGAAGTTGAACTTCGCAGGAAGACGGATACATTTTTGAAAAATCAGGATATCATTAACCTGAGAAAAAGGCTTTCTTCAATTGAAAAGAGAAGAGAGGCGACACCGGTAAAAGATCCCCGTAAGCCTGTGAAAATGAAATATGCGGCTGTTATTGCCAGTCTGGTCATTATCGGAGGTTTACTTCTCTTTTCCGGCCGACGTCTTAGCAAAGATCAGATTTTTGAAAAGTATTACAAATCTTATGAGGCTGCAACTGCATCAAGGTCAGCTATGAATGAGGCTAATCCTGATTATAATATGGCACTTGATTATTATAAGATCCACGACTACAGAAATGCAGCCATTTATTTCAGAAAAGTGATAGAAAACGAACCGGCAAACATGCATTCAACCTTATTGTATGGTATTTCTAATTTTGAAAACAGCAATTATCCGGAGGCAAAAGGTTCTTTTATAAAGGTAATTGATGACAAAAACAACCTGTACATGGATCATGCCCACTGGTACCTGGCATTGTGTTATATTAAAACTGATGAGCTGGACAAAGCGGCAGAGAAACTTGCGATAATCAATAAATCCAGAAGCATTTACAAAGCTGATGCAAAAAAGATTTTGAGAAGTATTAAATAATCTTAGCAAAAACACTCATCGGATGTCTGATTGTCAGGTATAAACAAGTGGTGAAATGGAGAGAAGGTTGTTAAATAATGAGTATAACACGAAGGCCGCCGAACCTGTTAATAAAGGTGTTACTAACTGTCCGGAAGTATTAACAGGTATGTCGCATGAGATCAGGACAAATATGAATGCAATAGTTGCTTTCTCATTTCTTATGAATCAAAAAGGTTATAACGAGGAAGAACGGGAAGAATTCAGTAATCAGATTTTAAATTCATGTGAGTTAATAATAGGTCTGTTTGACAATTTTCTGGATTCAGTGTTTATTGATACGGGTAATTCAAAAGCTGAATTAAGAGTTTGCAAGCTTGACAATATCTTTGATGACCTTCTCTCTGAATTCAGGGAAGTTTTAAGGAGAGAAAGATTCAAGGATCTGGTACTGGTGACCGAGAACCAGTTTTCCAATTATGCTGAGGTAATATTTGATACAAACAGGGTAACCAGGGTAATTCGTAACCTGTTTCAAAATGCCTTAATTAATACTAAATCAGGGTACATTAAAGTTGGGTACTATTTCAGGGATGAAAAGGTGACCTTCTACATCCTTGATTCCGGCCAGGGTTTTCAAAAATGCAAGGAGTTTATTAATACTCAGGATATGAGCGGTTCGCTGTTGAGATTCAATGATACCTGCACAGCAATCAACATTTCGCTTGCCAAAAAGCTCATTCAGTTAATGGATGGATCAATCTGGATTGAAAGCAACGGATTGACAGGGGCGGGAATTTATTTTTCTGTTCCGGCAAAAGCAGCAGCAAGCAGTGAACTTAATGATAATGAACATGCAAATACCATGATCGCTATCTGATACCAGATGGTTTTGTCTGATCAATGTCTGTATATAACCAAGCATGAGCAAAAATAGTTGCCTGTAACCAGGCGGCTATTTTTTTATTTCTTGTTTTCAATTATTTGTACTTCTGTTCTCCTGTTAAGCTTCCTGCCTTCGAGAGTTATATTGTCGCCGATAGGGGATGTATTCCCATATCCCTTATACATAAGTCTATTAGAAGATATGCCATTATCAATCAGGTAGTTAACAACCGATCCGGCTCTCTTTTCCGATAAAATCAAATTATGATTATCAGTACCTGTTGAATCGGTATAACCGCCAATTTCAACTACCAGCTCACTGTTTTCCTTTAAAAGATCTGCCAGTTTATTTAATTCTGAAACGGATTCTTGTTTTAATTCATATGAATCAATTTCGAAAAAAACATTTGAGAGAAGCATCTTCTCTCCCACTTTTAACTGACTCAGTTTAATTTGTTTAAGGTATGGTGCCATAGCAGTATGCTGACCTTCGAACATGAAATTTTCAGAGTAGAAGAGATATCCCGGCCTGTTTATATTAAGTCCGTAATTAATTCCCGAAGGAAGACAGACAAGGAAGTTTCCGCTTCCGTCAGTTGAATTGCTTATAACAATTTTGCCTGTTGAAAGATTAATCAATTCGTAATCAGCTTTAAGCAATTTGCCTGTTTCCTTATCCAATACTCTTCCCTTAAGGTAAGCAACAGGTTCAGGTCGTACGGATTCGTAAAGGTTGAAATAGAAAATATCTTTCCCGGTAAGGTTATCGCGCCGCGAGGAAAAATATGCCCTTTGCCCTCCTGATTCAATTACCAGGCCCATTTCATCGTTATATGTGTTTATAGGATAGCCCAGATTCAGAGGTTCTGTCCATGAGCTGTCTTTTTTCGCACGTGTCATGTAAATATCATGGCCTCCCATTCCCGGTCGGCCATCTGAAGAGAAATAAAGTGTTTTTCCATCGAAATGAATGAAAGGAGACATCTCATCCCCGTCAGTATTTATTACTTCTCCCAGATTTACAGGATTTGACCATTTGTTCTTCTCATCTTTAATCGAGTACCATAAATCCTTTCCTCCAAATCCTCCCGGCCGGCTGCTCGAAAAGTAGATTATCTTACCATCAGCGCTGACAGAGGGTTGTGATTCCCACTGCGGGGTATTAACCGGACTCCCTAAATTTACAGGTAATGACCATTTTCCCTCGTGATAGGCAGAAAAATAGAGATCACAGCTCCCCAGTCCTCCCGGACGGTCACAAGCTGTAAAATACATATATAAACCATCAGAAGAGAGTGTCTGGGCTCCTTCGTTTTGCCTTGTATTAAGAGGAGTACCGGCATTTACTGCTTTCTGCCATATGTTATCAATAAGATAGCTTATATAGAAATCCTCCTGAATGGTGAGGTAAGAGGAACCTTTGGCTCCTGAATTGTTTTGCCTTGTGAACATAAGTGTCTGCCCGTCAGCAGTAATAGATGGCCAATATTCGTCGTCGGTGGTATTTATTGCATCTCCGATACTGACAGGGCTAAAGGGAACCGGCTTTTTCACCGCCTCAATTGCAAATTTACATTTAGTAATATCTTTTAATGCCTGAAGTCTGTTTTTTTCAGAGATGTTCCTCTGTTCAAGATAGACATTATAGTGAATCAGAGCGTTTTCATAATCTCCTGACATCATTTCAGCATTTGCAAGATTGAAAAAAACAGGTCTGTAAAAAAGAGAGTCGATCCTTACTGCATTCCTGTAATTTATGGCAGCTTCGCGATAGCGTTTCTGTTTTAACATGAGCTCGCCAAGCATCATATGGGGCTCATAGAACTTATTATCAATGTCAATTGCCTGTTTGAAAAAACGCTCGGCTGACTGATATTCGAAATAATCATATGATGCCATGCCATCTTTGTAGGCTTTCAAAGCTTTGGCCGAACCGGTATGATACTGCTGGGGAAAGCAATTAAAAGATAGAAGACTTAAAGTCGGGACAAGCAATATGACAGCAATTATCTTCATGGCGAAGTCAGGGGATATGCATATATTTATGTACCTGAAGCGAAATCCTCCAGGCATTATTTTTTTTGACGTAGGCGATAATATCCGGAATGACTGATTCAAATCTCCTCCACTCGGGTTGCAGGAAAAGCCGGCATTTTTTGCCAACCTTACTCCGGTATTCTTCTGCCCATTCAAAATCACTCTTATCTTCAATAATCACTTTTAATTCATTGGCAGCTCTGCAAATTTTGCTGCCAGGCGGTATATTCTTTTTGGGAGAAAGGCATATCCAGTCCCAATCTCCCGTTAAAGGGTATGCTCCGGATGTTTCAATAAACGTCAGAATATTCTTTTTCTTCAGGCCGGAGCATAAGTAGTTGAGGTTCCACATAAGCGGTTCACCTCCGGTTACTACTACAGAATCTGTGCCAGACTCCACGGCATGGTCGATAATGGAATCCGTCTTAACCATGGGATGAAGAGCCTTGTCCCATGAAAAACGTGTATCACACCAACTGCATCCAACATCACAGCCTCCAATACGGATAAAATATGCTGCTTTCCCGGCATGAAATCCTTCACCCTGAATAGTGAAAAACTCTTCAACCAATGGAAGAAAATTACCATCCTGAAGACCGTCAGATTTTTTTTCCATTTTGATGATCTGAAACAGATGGAAACCGGGGACATTCAGTTTCCATCTCCCCTGATAAAATTAGAACTATTTTTTGATATTCAGCAGATCAAGAAACTCCTGAAGGAAGAAGGTGTTTTCATGAATTCCGGAAAATCTTTCAGCACCAGGGCCATAAGAAAAAATCGGAACCATAACTCCCGTATGGTTTCCGGTAGGTATGAAATTTCCTTCGATTGAACGCTCTTTTTTATTACCTCCCACGAGGGTCAGTCCCCCTGTTTCATGATCAGCGGTTACAACGATAAGTGTCTCCCCGTTTAAGTCAGCGAATTCAAGGGCCACTCCAATAGCATTATCCATGTCAATAACTTCAGCGGCAACATAAAGCAAATTCCTTGCATGTGCTCCCCAGTCAATCATTGAACCCTCTATCATAAGGAAGAATCCATCTTTGTCCCTGCTGAGAGTTTCAAGAGCTTTCTTAGTCATTTCCTCAAGCATTCCCTGTCTTCCATCCAAGACTGACGGCATATGTTCCTTAGCAAGAAGCCCTGCTATTTTTGCAGATTTAGATAATTTAAGAGCGTCAATTGTAGATACTATGTCAAAACCCTGTTCTCTCAGTTTTACAACTAAATCAGCACTATCGGCTCTTTTACGAAAATGATCTTCGCCCCCTCCGATGAAAAGATCCAGTGTGCCATTAAGAAAATCTTTTGCAATATCCTCATAGTTACCTCTGTCTGCGTTATGGGCAACAAATGATGCAGGTGTGGCATGTGTAATAGCAGAGGTACTCATCACTCCTGTTGCAAGCCCGTTTTTGTGAGCTATCTCAATTATGGAAGTTACAGCTGTACTGTCAGGAGCAGTTCCTATCATACCATTTCTGGTTTTTATTCCGCAGGCTATTGCAGTTCCTCCTGCTCCGGAATCAGTAACATAATTATCAAATGAATATGTTTTACTGAAGCCGGAATATGGAAAACTCTCCAGGAACAATGGACGGTCAATTACGTCCATTCCGGCATTAAGCTGGGCAATCCCCATACCATCTCCAATAAATAAAATTATATTCTTTGGTTTTTTAACCGGGTTCTTTGTTTCATTGATATTCTTCCACGAGCAGCCAATGAAAAGAAAAATCATAAGAATAATTACGATCTGTATTGGTTGTTTTTTCATTTACAATAAAATTATGTTGTTAGTAATTGATATGCATATAGTTTTAACAAAAAACATTTCATTTTGTTGTTCCGAACAATAGTTTATAATCACGCGGAACGGCAACCTTAACCCACTGATCAGGTATAATTTTCCAGTTATTCAATGCTTCCGGTTTTACTATTTTCTTTGTCTCCAGAGATTTCATAATAAAAAACCTTAAATCCCTGTCTGTCGAGGAGGTAATTCTGTTTCCCAGATCATCTTTTGAGATCCCTGCTCCTGCTGTCAAGTGACCCCCGCCACCATTAGCTCTGTAGGAGTTAACAGCCACATTATAAGTTTTCTTTGTATCAAAAGGACGTCCGTCAGAAAAAGATTTGATTAAGATCCTTGATCCTTCCGGTTTGCTGACATCAACAATATATTCGATTCCGGCAGCAGAATCAAAATTATATGACTGGTTCCGAAGCCATGCTTTTCCTTTGGTTAAGACTGGTTTTCCATCACTCCCCAACCTGAATTTAAGGAGCATATCCCTGGGCCCTTCCATTGTATTGAACCAGCCATTATAAGAGAACTCAAGATAATCCTTAATTTCAGCACCTGTCATATTAATGGAATAAAGGAAGTTCTCATAACGGTAAAGCTTGAACATATCAGCGACTGTCACAGGGCCGGAAGCTATATTGACGTCGAATGACAAGGGTGCGGCGAAACTGATATCAGCATTGGTTATTTCAAGCTGAATACTGTGGATCATATCAACAAAAGGGGATGATCCAAAGTAAGAATCTCTTGATGAGATTGTTTCAGAAGAAGTTGCAATAATCCTGTCAACATAATCTTTAATGATTTTTTGCTGTGAGGAAAACTCAGACATAAAAACAGGATCAACTTTGTAATCTGCAACATTAATAATCTCGCCTTTCATATTTTTTTGTTTTTTCCCGCCCGTCTTTTTTGACAGGAAAGTGATATCCGCCCTGGCCAGTTTTTGTGATCTGCTTCCGCCGTTCAGTATCAATACCGTATCTCCGGATCGATTCACAATTTTTTCATTTGCGATGTTATGATCATGGCCATTGAAGATAATGTCGAAACCGGGTACATTAAATGCTACGGAAGCAGAGCCATTTTCATACATGACATTATCTCCCTGTGAGTTTTTCTCTGGATTTTCCCAGCCTGAGTGAAACAGGCCGACAATAAGATCAGGTTTTTCTTTTTTTAGTACCGGCATCCATTTCTTTGCTGTTTCTGTCATATCCCTGAACTCCATCCCGGAATAGAGTTCAGGTGGCAGCCAGTTTGGTATTGAAGGTGTAACAAGTCCAAAAACCACAACTTTTATCCCTTTTTTTTCAATAATATGGTAGGGCCGGAAATATGGTTCTCCTGTTGTGATATTGACAGCATTAGCGGCAAGCAAAGGGAAATCATATTCTTTTACAAGTCTGTCATAAACTGGGTGTCCTGCCTCAATATCATGATTTCCTACAGTACCCGCATCGTATTTAAGAAAATTCATTGCCTGGGCGTTGAAATGGGGTGATGCTGTATCAATGAAATTGTAGTAATAAACAGCAGGTTGACCCTGGAGGTTATCCCCATTATCAAGAAGTATAACCGGATCCTTCTTTTGTCTTAAATGTGTCAGATAAGTGGAAACATTCGCCAGCGAACTGTTAAGATTTTCATTTTCGATAAAGTCAAATGGCAGAATAACTCCATGAAGATCAGTTGTTTCAAGAATAATTATTTTCTTTTTATCAGTTTCCGCACAGGAAAATGCAAGAAAAACAAATAAAAATGTTAAAATCCATCTGTTAAGTGCCCTGCTATTCATACTTTAATTTTTTATTCTTTAACTAGTTCATATCCATCTACTTTACCTTTCTGAACCTGTGAGATTCCGTATTTCATCCAGTAAGGTACAGGCGATCCTTTCAGATAATGATCAAAAAACTGCATTTTCCTGATTGAGATATCTTTTCTGTTAGGTCTTTTTACCAGATTATGTGCTTCATCGTTATATGAGAGAAGCCAGGCTGGCTTGTCAAGGCGCCGGAGAGCTGTAATCAACTCAATACTCTGGTACCATGGAACTGCCCCATCAGCATCGTTGTGCATCAGTAGAAGAGGAGTATTAATCTTTGGTACAAAGAAAATCGGTGAGTTTTCGATAAAATGTACAGGTTTTTCCCACAAGGTCCCTCCTATTCTGCTCTGTGTCTGTTCATACTGGAACATCCGACTCATCCCTGACTCCCATCTGATCCCTCCATAAGCACTGATCATATTACTTACCGGGGCACCGGCGTAAGCACATTTATAAAGATCTGTCTGTGTCACAAGCCAGGCAATCTGATATCCTCCCCAGCTTTGTCCGTCAAGTCCGATCTTTTGTTTATCGATGTAACTGAACCTGTCCATAAGAGCATAAGTGCCACTTACAATAGCATTATAGCAGCTTTGTCCGGGATATCCTTTTTTGTAAGTAATATCCGGAACAAAAAGAAGGTAACCGTTACTAACGGCAAACGACCGGTTTATTATTGAAGCGCTGGGAGCAGGAGGAAAATAACTGTATAAGCCGTCTGAACTGCGTTCATAGAAATAGACAATCATCGGGTATTTTTTTGACGGATCAAAGTTTTCAGGCTTGTAAAGGATTCCCTGTAATCTCTCCTTGTCGAAAGATATCCATTCAACAAGTTCAGCTCTCAACCAGTTATAATTACTTTGCCGGGGATTAGTTACTGATAGTTTTTTAGTATTTCCAAAATTCATGTCACTGACATATAGATCTGGTGACAGATTATAAGCCTCTTTCTGCCAGATAATTGTGTTTGCTTTTTTTGCCTTTGTCACTGCCCTTGAGAAAGCAGCCTTCTCCAGAACTATTTTTTCAGGATCTGACATTTTTTCTGGTTTCAGCGAAAAGAATCCCGCCTCTTTATTTTCAAAATTGAAAGCAGATAATAACAAGGTCTCCTTCCTGCCAATAAATTCTGCTTCAGGATCAGTCTTAATATATCTGAGTCTCAGATTATTCTTTCTTCCATATTCATTTGTTATGTTAACAGGATCCTCTTTTTCCGCAACATTTAACGACCAGATATCATAACGGTCATATATGAGGACATGCTTTTCATCATCAAGCCAGCCTGCTATACCATAAGGGCGGGGTTCCGAGGGAGTATCGTTCAGCTCATCATAAAGAGGAATTGTATCGGGCACAGAAAGTACCTTTTGTATATTTCCGGGAATGGAAACAGTAATCCAGTATCTCTTTTCCCAGTCCCAGAAAAGAACATACTTGCATGATGGAGAAAGAATTACCTGTGAAGGGGTTTTTGATAAAATTGATGTTCTTATGCCATTCTCAACATTAATAGTGTAGTAATCTGAATAATTTTTTGAATCCCAGGATATATATTTTCTGTATTTCAGATTGGAACTCCCTAATACTATATTGTAATCTTTTCTGAGATTTAGTCTTACTGTTGGTACAACAGTGTTGGCAAGCTGGACCATTACCCCTTTGTCGGTGTGATAAACAGCCTGATAAGTCCGTTTTAATTCCTGGTCGAGTTGTTTTTTCTGCATTGGTTGCAGGACATCATCATCCCATGACCATATATCAAGCTTAAATTTTTCCTCATCCAGGAGAGTATCTTCAGGTTCTTTGACAGGTTCAGGAGCTGAACCAAAGAACAATCTTGTGGCATCATCAGAAAAAGCAAGGTCGCCGTTCTCACTTACTGACCAACCGGCAACCATTGCAGGGTTTGTGGAATCTATGACCCTGATAGCCTTTCCCTGATCTTTTGACAACCAGAGATCATAAATCTTCACCTTTGAGGTATCAGCAGTAAAAAGGAATGACAGGTTATTACCGGATTTGTCGGAACTAAGCTTTTTAAGTGTCCCTTTGCTGTCAAAGAGTTTTTTTACAATCTCCTTAGCTGTATCGAAAACAGTAACAATGTAGTTATCGATTTTAGTGGTGTCGGGAATATCCTGAAGGAAGCTTATTGTTTTTCCATCTCTGGCTACGACATATTCAGTTACATCCTGAAATCTGTATTCTTTATTCAGCAATGGATTGAAAATTACTAATTCTGTCCCTTTTGGATCAGGTTTTTTTGGTGAATCCGGAGTTTTAACCCTGGCTGATTTTACAGCTGAAGTGTCAGTCTTCTTTTCCATAAGATAAGCCATCCAGTACGAATTCTCCTCAGGAAGTCCGAAAGATTTTACATGTGATACCTTTATTATATCATTTGAGCCCAGCAATCTTATCTCAAGGTCATTTTTTGGCATCTGATCCTCTTTGAGTTTTTTCTTTTTTGCCTGCCTGGTTTCATCATAAGATGGTATAATCCTATATGCCATATACTTGCTATCCGGTGAAAAGAGAGGGCGATCACTCCTCGCGACCGAATCTTTCTGTCCGGTTAAAACATCGCAGATATAGAGCCAGCCGTCACCCTGTTGAGGAACCACAGTATAAGCAACCCATTTCCCATCATCAGATATCAATGTCTGTTTTATACTTTGCCATGTATCATAAGCATCATGATCAAGTGATGGTTTCTGTCCGTACCCGGTTAATGACATGGTGACCAGAATCCAAAGAAATGGTATTATCTTTTTCATATGAACCAATATTTTTTTATGCTATAAACTTAGGAAAGAATATTTATTTTCCGTCATTTATAAATATGTTATAGATCAATTCATTTCACTAAATAATATCTTTGCCTTATAAAACTGTCAGAATGACATTAACGGGACTTGAACTTATTACTGCAAATTTGCCTGAAACATTAAAAGGAAAAAGAATAGGGATTTTATGTCATGCACCCAGCATAACAAGGGACTTTTCACATATAACTGACATTTTTTTCAATAGCAACGAATGTTATTTGTCAGCAATTTTTGGTCCGCAGCATGGCATTTTCGGGCAGACCCAGGATAACATGATTGAATGGGAAAGTCATCTTCATCCGGTTTTCAAGGTTCCCCTTTTCAGCCTTTATGGAGAACACCGTAAACCGGTGCCGGAGATGCTGAAACATATTGATGTTTTGTTAATTGATCTTCAGGATGTTGGAGCCAGGTTATATACCTACATATGGACAGTTAAACTGTGTATGGAGGCATGTTCTGAAGCTGCTATCCCTGTATGGATCCTCGACAGACCCAATCCCATCGGCAGATTGCCATTTGACGGACCAGTCCTGAAGGAGGAGTTTTTTACTTTCGTGGGAGGCGCATCAATCCCATTATGTCATCGGATGACTTTGGGGGAAATGGCACTGTGGATAAAAGAAAAATATTATCGGAAATGTGATTTGAATGTTGTATGGATGAAGGAATGGAGGAGATGTACGCTCTTTAATGAAACCGGGATTCCATGGGTAATCCCGTCGCCTAATATGCCAACACTCCAAACAGCGATAGTTTATCCCGGAACAGTTCTGATCGAGGCACTTAACCTTTCAGAGGGAAGGGGAACGACGATCCCGTTTGAACTGTTCGGGGCTCCGTTCATCGATCCTGTAAAACTTAAAAGGAACCTTGATAAAAGAGATGTCCCTGGCTGTGCTTTCAGAATACATAGTTTCATTCCCACCTTTAACAAGTTCTCAGGGGAATTATGTAACGGTTTACAGATTCATATGACCGATCCGGGCAAATTTTACCCTGTTGCAACTGCTTTAGAGATTTTTGATGCTATCATTGAAACAGCGCCGGAAGGTTCTCTGAAGTTTAATCCCCCCCCATACGAATATGAATACACCCTGATGCCATTTGATATTTTATCAGGGGATTCAATTATGAGAACATCTCTGATCAACAGGTCTCCTGTTGGGGCTGAAAAACAAAGATGGCGATATGAAATTGAGGAATTCAGGAATGAATTCCGTCACCTTGCTGTTTATCCCGAATAGATTGAAGATGTACCTCAGCCGGTATTTATCCCTTTAAGTGAATTGATGACCTTATCAATCAACTGTCTGGGAAGGATAGGTTTAACAATATAATCGTCAAATCCCGATGCAAATATTTTTTCCCTGTCTCCAAGCAGGCTGTAGGCTGTTTGTGCGATTATTATTATATTCTTTCGAAATTCCCTGATTTTATTTGCCGCACCGTAACCATCGATGACCGGGAGCTGAATATCCATAAGGATAACGTCAATTCCGGGATCACTTTGGGCAATATCAATAGCCTCCTGCCCGTCGATAGCATTAAAAAGGATTGCGCCTGTTTTCTCAAGGATCTTATTCAGGTATAATCTGCTCGACACGTCATCTTCCACTATCAGGATTTTCTTGTCCTTAAGAAATTCATTTTCCATAATCGTCAATGTTATCCGAAAAGTCCATCATCTCGAAGCAGCAGCAAAATTGCGGATTGTGGCACAACAATATATTTTTCTTTATTGAATTCAATCTCGATTGCACTATTCTGAAGATAAACAGCCTGATCGCCCTCTTTTGGCTGAAGGGGTACATATTTAGGTTCTTCAGATCTGTTTTTCCACGGTTCATCTGTATCATTAACTGATGGAATGGGATAACCGGGGCCAACCTTAAGCACATAGCCTATCTGAACTTTCTCATTTTCATTCACCCCAGGTGGTAAGAAAAGACCGCTCTTTGTCTTTGATTGCGGCACTTTTGGCTTAATAAGAATCCTGTCGCCGATAACAATCAGCTTCTGAAGATATTTTTCATCCAGTAAAACACTCATGATTTTTTGCAATTAAAACAAAAATATCATTTTTTAATTTAAACAATGAAAAGGAAGCAGAATTAATTAATATTGTGTTTGATCATGAACGTTAAATTGCCGCATTTATTTCCTTATGGAGCTCTCAGACACATATCTCACTATTAAATCTTTTTCACAAGGGATTTATAAAGAGAAAGGAAGCAGATTTATCGGAATGGCATACCCGGTTGTCACTGTGGAGGATGTTAAATCAATTATTGAGAGTGCAAGAAAGGAGTTTCACGATGGCAGGCATCATTGTTATGCATATATGCTTGGACATAAAAGACTTGTGTGGCGGGTTAATGACGGTGGGGAACCTTCGGGAAGTGCGGGCAAGCCAATCCTTGGTCAGATTAATTCACATGGTTTAACCAATATCCTGATTGTTGTTGTAAGATATTTCGGCGGTAAATTGCTTGGTGTCAGTGGATTAACAAATGCATATAAATCGGGGGCTCTCTCTGCAATAAATAATGCAGAAATTGTGGAACTTACAGTTCGTGAATATTATGATATTTCTTACCCTTATTCATCATTGAATGAGGTGATGAAAGTACTTAAAGAAGAGAATATCGATCACTCGGATTACAAATATGATCTGGCTTGCAGTATGAGCATAAACTTCAGATCAGCAACGCGATTAAGAGTATTGAACCGGTTATCACGGATAGAAGGCCTGATTATTAACCAGACTGAAACCCGGTCAGGAATCTGAATTCGTAAAAGTTGTTAGTTAATTATCAACACTTATTATTGCCTTTGCAATTCTTAAGTAAATTTGATAATAGACCGGAGTTGTGATTTAAAAGTGCTAAACTTATGAAGAGCAGAAGCTTAGTATCAATAGATGATTTAAATACGGATGAGATCCTGAAGATCCTTGATCTGGCCGAAGAGTTCGAAAGAGATCCTGTTCAAAAATTACTGGAAGGCAAGGTTATAGCAACACTCTTTTTTGAACCCTCTACCCGGACAAGACTCAGTTTTGAAAGCGCTGTCAACAGACTCGGAGGCAAGATTGTTGGTTTTGCAGATTCTTCCTATTCCAGTGTCTCAAAAGGTGAAACACTGAACGATACAATACTGACAGTAAATAATTACTGTGATCTCATAGTAATAAGACACCCGATAGAAGGAAGTGCAAGATATGCAAGTGAGATAGCCACAGTTCCGGTCATAAATGCCGGTGACGGCGCAAATCAGCATCCCACTCAGACTTTGCTCGATCTTTTTTCAATAAGGAAAACTCAGGGCACACTTGACCACCTGAATATTTTTATGGTTGGTGATCTGAAATACGGCAGGACAGTCCACTCCCTCATGATGGCAATGTCGAGATGGAACACAACTTTCAACTTTATTGCACCTGAAGAGTTAAAAATGCCGGATGAGTTTAAACTTTACCTCGAAAATATGGGTCTGAAATACTATGAGCACAGCGATTTTACAGATATCGTCTCAAAGGCTGATATTATTTATATGACCAGGGTACAAAAAGAGAGGTTTTCGGATCCGATGGAGTATGAAAAGGTTAAGAATGTATATGTGCTGAGGAACTCTATGTTAAAGGAGACCAAGCCGAATATGCGTATTCTCCATCCTTTACCAAGGGTTAACGAGATACATAAGGATGTTGACAGTAATCCAAAGGCTTATTATTTCGAGCAGGCCCTTAACGGAGTCTATACCCGTCAGGCAATATTATGTTCACTTTTAGGAATAAAATAAACCAGGTGTGAGTCATGAAGGAACCAAAGCAATTGAGTGTCAGCGCAATCCAAAACGGAACTGTGATCGATCACATACCTGCCAGAAACCTTTTTAAGGTTATCCAGATCCTTGGTCTCGACCGGATTGATCACCTGATAACTTTCGGAACCAATCTTGAAAGCAAAAAGCTTGGAAAAAAGGCCATTATTAAAATCTCAGAGATCTTTTTTGAAGATGAAGACATAAACAGGATTGCACTTGTTGCGCCTGATGCAAAACTGAATATAATCAGAGACTATGAGGTTGTTGAGAAAAAGGTTGTTGAAGTGCCTGATAATATCATAGGAATAGCAAAATGTGTAAATCCTAAATGTATCACTAACTTTGAACCTGTTACAACCCGCTTCAGAGTAGTTTCAAAAAAGAATGTTGCACTGAAGTGCCACTACTGTGAAAAAATAACTAATCAGGAGAATCTGCATATAATTTGATCCAATATTCTTGGAGAGGTTGTCTCAAAAGACTTGATATACCCCCCATCCCCCCAAGGGGGGCTTTGTAAACATCAGTAAATCAACAAGTCCCCTTCAGGGGATTTAGGGGCAAACAAAAAATGTCGGGTTTTTGATACAGCTCCTGCTATCATATTTACAGGAATTTATCGGAGCCTTTCGTATGATTTTATCAGATCTTCATCCTTCCTGATACTCCTGTATGCCAGAAGAGCAAATAGCAAGATCAAGGGAAGCAGAAACATTTTTATTCCGGGAATTAATATTACCTGGTAATTATGAATAACTGAAATTACGTAATAAACAACTATCATTATCAGCAATAATGCCAGAATTATAACAATCAAAGTAATTCTGAGCTGTAACCTCCTTTTTTTAAACAGAAATATTGCCAGGAATGATATCAGGGGGATTAAGATAAATATTACTGTAAGTGGTATCATTTGTTCAACAAGTTCAAATCCTTTTTCATTGTTCATCTGATTAATTCCCATGAAATCAAT
>DATKXL010000049.1:0-7458 GCA_035529055.1 Bacteroidales bacterium | reverse complement strand
TCAAATATTTTCCTGGCCAAAGATCAGGTACTGATAGTTCAACGTACAAATAATGTTGTCAGAAAAAGAGACGAGAACAACAACCCTTTAAAGACACATATGGTTACCAGCTGGCTGGAAATAACAAAAAATGGCGATAAGCTTGATGGCATTCTGTTATCGCCGCGCCGCAACAGTCTAAGCGTTGATACGACGACCTTTTCGGGCATGAAGCTGCCCCCCGTTCCTCCGGCTCCTGATCTGGCAAACCTTAAATTCGGAAAACCGATCTCTCTCTTTAACGGTAAGGATCTGTCAGGATGGAAACTTATTAATGAAAAGCAAGCCAATGGATTTAAAGTTGTTGACGGACTGCTCGTTAACGATCCGGTACAGCCTGAAGGTGGCCAGCGTGTAAGTTATGGCAATCTGAGAACTGAACAGGAATTTGAAGATTTTAATCTGAAAGTAGAGGTTAATATCCCGGCAGGGAGCAACAGCGGGGTCTATCTTCGGGGGATGTATGAGATACAAGTCATGGATTCCTATAAAAGAGAACTGGATCCTCATAATATGGGCGCTGTTTACAGTCGTGTCAAACCGACAGTAAGCGCCGAAAAGCCGGCTGGTGAATGGCAATCAATGGATATCACCCTGTGCAACAGACATGTAACAGTGATTTTGAATGGCACAAAAATAATTGACAATCAGCCTGTTTATGGTCCTACAGGCGGAGCGATGAAATCGGATGTATTTGCTAAGGGACCGATTTATTTGCAGGGAGATCACGGAAAAGTAACTTACCGGAATATTTTGCTCACTCCGGTTGTCAAATAAATATAGACCTGTCCCATTTTATAGATTTTACAGATCTCAATTCCAGATAATGAGACTACCGGAAAGGTGCCAGAGGCTGGAACTTCATTACCTGAGCTTAAAAGTAGTCTCGTTTATCTCTGGGAGGAGTTGATTTATATTTACCTTTTATGATCAGATTTGTTTTCATCTTAATATCTTCTCTTAACCTGTTTCCCGGATCTGTTTTGAATGGAATTGCACCCTCTCGTTCTGAATCTTTTTCCGGATGTAATCAGGATACCCTTCAGTCAAAACAGATACTTTATAATGGAAGGGTCTGGAGAAACCTTTATTACAAAGTGCTGGAGGATCAGTTTCTTTTCTCAAAGGAGTTCTTACCTGGCTCAGTAACTATTAATGGTAAAACTTTTGGAAACACTGGTGTCAGGTATGATATCTATAATGATGAAATCATGACTGTTACAGATCGTGGAACTATTTTGCAGATGAATAAGGAAATGATTGATATGTTCACTTTCAATTTTATGAATAAGGCATATCAGTTTAAAAAGTTAGAAGCAGACAGCCTTAATCAGCTTGAAGGATATGTTAACGTTTTATATAATGGAGAATCATCGTTGCTCGTTAAATATAAAAAAGAGATTGATTTGCTTGGTGTTGACAATAAGTATGATGTTTTTTACCAGACGCACCGAATATACCTTCAGAAAGAGGGCATAGTCAATCATGTTTCAGGGAAAAAGGATCTTATAACGCTTTTGAATGACAGGAAACAATTGATTAAAGATTTTATTAAAGCAAACAAGATAAGACTTTCAAAAAAAAATCCCGGAAGTTTCATCCCCGTGCTGGAGTATTATGATAGTCTCAGCCTATAGAATTTTACAATGAATTCAAGAATCTGTTTACTGGTACTGCTTCTTTTAATACTTATTCCGCGAAACCTCAGTGGTCAGGAAAAGTACAGATTGACCTGGGAATACAAGAATCTTTCATTCAGGGATTTTGTAATAAAAACCGAGAACCTGCATCAGGTTAAATTCTTTTATAAGGAGGAATGGGTAAAGGATCTGATCCTTGGCGATTACGGTGAGAGTGTAACATTGCATGAGGTTTTGGATAATCTGCTCAGGGAAACCAATATTTATTATTTTATTGATGACGCAGGAAATATTGTACTCACGAAAAATTTTGTGGTTAAAATAATTCAAAAGGTCACTGTCGAGGAAGGCAATTTCATTCCTCCTACCGAATATGCCGATTACCAGGATAATAAGCAATCGACCGGTAATATTTTCATTGAAATCGGTGATCCTGCCGACAGAAACAAACCTGGAAATGTTATAATCTCAGGGTATATAACTGATAGAGACACAAAAGAGCCTGTATCGGGAGTAACAGTTTATAATCAGAAGCTTTTATCAGGAACTATCTCAAATCAGTATGGTTTTTATTCCCTTTCTATACCGCGGGGAAACCATCTGCTCCAATTCACTTTCATTGGAATGAAAGAAAAAATGATCAACGTTAACCTTTATGGTTCCGGTGAAGTAAATATTGAAATGAACAGCATGCTTATCCCCTTGAAGGAAACAGTTGTTTCTGCCCAGAAAAGTATGACTCTCCAACGGTTTGAAGTCGGAATGGAAAAGATCAATATTACATCATTCCGATTACTGCCCACATCAATGGGAGAGTCAGATATAATAAAGAGTATTCTATTAATTCCTGGTGTTCAGTCTGTTGGTGAAGGATCAGCAGGTTTCAATGTAAGAGGAGGTTCGGCCGATCAGAACCTGATCCTGTTGTATGGAGCCCCTGTCTATAACTCTTCCCATTTTTTCGGTTTCTTTTCAGCTGTCAATTCCGATATAATCAGGGATGCTACATTATACAAGGGAGGAATTCCAAGCAAGTATGGCGGAAGAATCTCTTCGGTTCTGGACATAGGAACTAAGGAGGGTAACAGGAAGGAGTTTTTTGGTAATGCCGGTATTAGTCCCATTACAACCCATCTTCTGGTTGAGGGTCCGTTGATAAAAGATACTTGTTTTTTTATGCTTACCGGCAGAACGACTTATTCAAACTGGATATTCAAACTGATAGATAATCCTGCTCTAAAAAGGAGCGGGGCATCATTTTACGACCTGAACGGAAAGCTAACCTACGATATAAACAAGAATAATAAAATTGAATTCTCCTCCTATTTAAGTCACGATGCTTTTCGTTTCAATTCTGACACGGTTTACAGCTATAACAACAATATTCTTGCATTAAGATGGAAACATTTTTTCAGCAGCAGGTTTATTACATTTATTTCATTGAATAATAGTAATTATAATTACAATATCTCAAGTGAGAGTGTTGTTACAGAGGGATTTAAACTCTCTCATGAAATTAACAGCACAGGATTTAAAGCTGATTTTAACTGGTTTCAGGGAAGGAATGAGGTTAATTTTGGTCTTGATCTCACACGGTATGCCGTATCTCCCGGCAGCTATATGCCTACAAACGATTCATCACTTATCATTCCGAATGTTATTGAGAAGGAGAAAGCCCTGGAAACAGCTTTCTATGTTGATGATAAGTTTGTGTTAACAGATTATATATCAATTAATATGGGTGTTAGATTATCATCCTTTTTCACCCTCGGTCCCAGGGAAGTAATGATTTATGATCCGGAGTTCTCAAAAAGTAGCTTAACAGTTACAGATACCCTTCATTTCAAATCAAACAAGATTATTAAAAGTTATGCGGGGCCTGAGTTCAGAGCTTCGTTGAATTTCAGAGTTACAGGCAGGAGTTCATTTAAAATCAATTATAACAGAACCAGGCAATACCTGCATCTTCTGTCAAACACAACTTCAATTTCCCCCACCGATACCTGGAAGTTAAGCGATTATTACCTTAAACCCCAGATAGGTGACCAGTTTGCTCTTGGCTTCTACCAGATGTTGTTCAAGAACAGTGTAGAGACATCAGCAGAGATATACTATAAAGAAATTAAGAACATGGTAGATTTCAAGGGGGGAACCAGACTGGTGATGAACGAAAATATTGAAAAAGATATTGTTGATGTTTCAGGGAAAGCATATGGTCTGGAATTGATGCTCAAGAAGCCGGAAGGCAAGCTTCGCTGGAGTATTGCATATACTTACTCAAGGACTTACCTTAAGAGTATCGGCAGTTACATTGATGAAATTATTAATTCCGGGAAATGGTTCCCTGCAAATTTTGACAAACCAAATGATCTGATCATAACTTTCAACTACCTTTTTTCCAGGCGTTTCAGCTTCTCTACAAACTATACATGGAGTACAGGCCGGCCGATTACCTATCCTGTTTCTTCGTACCATTACGGTGATATTTTACTTATCCATTATTCTGAAAGAAATAAATACAGGATCCCTGACTATATGAGGCTTGACCTTTCCTTCAGGATCACAGGAAATCTCAGATCAAGAAAAATTGCTCACCCTTACTGGACTTTTTCAGTTTATAACCTTCTTGGCAGACAAAATGTGTATTCAATTTATTTCCGGAATGAGAAAGATATCGTAAAAGGATACAAATTGTCAGTGTTTGGTAAAGCAATACCTTCCCTGACATTTAGTTTTGATTTTTAATGTTACATATGAGAACTAAAAACCAGTTAATAATAATTTCAATTTTCCTGCTCCTTGGCAGCTGTATAACTCAGTTTGTTCCGGATACTGAAGAAGTTAAGGAGCTTCTTGTTGTTGAGGGATTAATAACTGATCAGAATGAGGTAAACACAGTTAAACTGTCGAAGTCGCTTCCGCTGGGCAAAAAGAACGTTGCCAAACCTGTAATGGGATGTTTTGTCACCATTCAGGATGACCGGGGCGTTGCGCGCCAGTTATTTGAAATAAGTCCGGGCACATACGTTACTAATCCTAACTCATTCAGAGGAGTACCAGGGAGAAAATATACTTTAAAGATTAATACGAACAGCTATCCCAACTACTCTTATGAGTCGATCCCTATGGAGATGAAACCGGTCCCTTCAATTGACACACTCTATTATGATAAGGTAGTCATAAATGAAAGTAATCAGTTGAGCGAGATTACTGAAGGGTGCCATGTTTACCTGGATACCCATGATGCTGAAAATAAATGTCAATACTACAGATGGGACTATATTGAGACCTGGGAATTTCGTATTCCTTTTGAGGTGCAAAACAGAGTGTGTTGGATTACAAACAGTTCCGGCAGAATACAGATCAAGACAACCTCTGTTCTTGAAGAAAACAGGATCAACCGGTATGCTTTAAATTTTATTTCAAACGCAACCGACAGATTGAAAGTAAAATACAGTATGCTGGTGAATCAGTATTCCATAAATGAGGATGAATACCTTTACTGGGAGAAGTTAAAAAATGTATCCGAGGATGTTGGAAGTCTGTATGATATAACTCCGGCAACCATTCAAAGTAATATAACTTGTATTGAAGATCCGAAAGAAAAAGTCCTGGGGTATTTCAGCGTTTCAGCCAGGTCTTCAAAAAGAATATTTATCAAAGATACTTTTATGGGTATAGGAAATCTTTATTCCCAATGTATATCTGATACAATATTAGGAACCGGACCTGTCCCTGGACTGAATTCATCAGTATGGGTTATTATGGACCGAACGTATGAAATCCCTCCCTACAGGGTGGTAACTGAACATAAAGGTTGTGCCGACTGTACAACGAGAGGAACCACTACAGAACCTCTTTTCTGGAGGGATGATAATTAACTGATGATTGTTTTGCTTATGATGAAATATATCAAACCGGCTGTTATTATTCTTTTACTCTTCTGTTTCAGGGAGGTTACTTTTTGCCAAAACCAGACAAGTGTGACGGATTATATTACCGGAAAATTTTTGAAATATTGCAAGGAGGTGCCATGGGAAGAGATTTTTGTTCATACCGACAGAGAGGAATATATTGCAGGAGAAGATTTATGGTTTAATATTTACCTGATTGACCGACAAAGCTCCAGACTATCTGAAAACAGTAAAATTGCATATTTCGAACTGTTGAATCAGGTAAACCAGCCAGTGGTACAAAAACGGATAAGGATAGACAATGGATCAGGGCCTGGTCAGGTTATCATTCCTGACACATTAAGCCCTGGTACCTATATTCTCAGAACTTACACGAACTGGATGAAGAACTTTCTGCCCGATAACTGTTTTCAGAAAGAAATAAATATATATAATGCCATTAGCCACAAACCTTTTAAAAAGAGATTAAGCAATTCAGAAAGTATACGGAAAGCACCTTTAGAAGAAGATCTAAAAGAGACCACCTCCGCGGGATTTTCCATGAGAATTGACAATAAAAGGGCTGATTCACTGGTGATTATTCTCTTTGCAGACAGGAGTTTCCGGGCGGTTAATAGTGATATCTGTTATATGTTCATTCAGACTCAAGGTGTAATTAACCGTGCCAGTCCGGTAAGAATAACCGGAGAGGTAACAAAAGTCTCTCTTCCCGGAGACATCCTTCCTCCAGGAATTAATCATGTAACAATCTTTGATTTAATGAGAAAACCAGTTGCTGAAAGGTTTGTTTATACACCCGACAGGGAAGATCATTTGTTATCTGTCAGATTACCGGACAGCTGTAATACCCGGAGTAAAGTAATTATTGAACTTGATTTAAACCAAGAATTGGTTTCATCATTAAATGAAAATAATCTCAGTCTGTCGGTTGCTCCCAAAACAGGGAATGTAGCCTTAATGGATATCAAACAGTATCTGATCATGGGGTCTGAGTTCGGAATTGTACCATTGAAAGAAATATCAGGACTGAAAATAAGCGAGATTCCGGCCGATACTCTTGATCGTTATCTCTTAAACCTGAGAAGCAGATGGATTGACTGGAAAGCGATTCTGTCAGACAACCTGACACCTTTTCAATATAAAATCGAAAAGGAGAATCATTACCTTGCGGGCAAACTTATTGACCTGAATTTAAACAACCCTGATTCCGGTACATTTCTTTTCCTTTCAATTCCGGACAAAGAAGCGGTTTTTCAATATGCCAGAACAGATGAAGAAGGAAATTGTAGCTTCAGTGTTCCAATTGATGATGAGCTGAAGGATCTGATCATTCAACCTTTAGAGATAAGTAAAAACTTTTCAGTTAAGATCGAGTCATCCTTTTCTGAAAAATATGCGGGATACAATAGCTTTACTAGTATAGCTGACCTGGAGATGCCGGATTATATTTCAAAACAGAGTGTTAATTACCAGGTTAACAGAATTTATGAATCTTCGTCAAGAACTATTGCTGCACCGGTGACCATTTTGTCACCAAAACCTAAAAGATTTTATGGCAAACCAGATATTGAGCTGGTAATGGATGATTACATAAAGCTGCCGGTAATGTCTGAGGTCTTTTTTGAACTTTTACCGGGTGTTTTTCTTAAGACCAGAAGGTCGGTTTACGAAATAACAATTGCTGATCCTGTTACCAGTATAGAATACGATAAACCGCCGGTTTTGTTTGTAGATGGAGTAATAATTGATAACCCGGCCATAATAGCTGAAATTGATCCTGAAACTGTTGAAAGGATAGACGTTGTAAAGGAGAGATATATTGTTGGCGATTTTATCTTCTATGGGCTGATAAACGTCATTACACG
>DATKXL010000048.1:0-4714 GCA_035529055.1 Bacteroidales bacterium | reverse complement strand
TTCAGGTTGGGTCGCTATGCCGGAAGATGATATTGAAATGGATCTTTTATACAAATCAGATCAGACATCGTTTAAAACTCTTCTTTCACTGATACCTGCAATATATATGACAGATTACAAGGATCTTAAGGCAACTGGTGATTTTAATTTGTCAGGCTCTGCAAAAGGCATTTACAGTGATGCTGACAGCACAATGCCCGATATATCTCTTAATCTGAAAGTTAACAACGGTTTAATAAGCTATCCTGCCTTGCCGGAACAAATTAAAAACATCAATCTTAAGTCTGATATCTTTATCGATGGAAGAGATATGGATAAAACCGTTGTAAATGTGGAAGAGTTTCATATGGAACTTGCAGGGAATCCGTTTGATATGACTCTTGTGCTTAAAACCCCCATGAGCGACCCTGATATCAAATGCTCAATGCTTGGCAAAATAGATCTTACGGCACTTTCAAAAGCTATTCCTATGGATAGTATAGGCTTGTCGGGTGTGATCGATATGTCAGTGGAAATGGCCGGACGTTTATCAACGATCGAAAAAGCACAATACGAAAGTTTTAAAGCCTCAGGAACCATGAACATAAAGGATATGCTGATCGCTATGACCGGCTATCCCGAAGTGAAGATCAATGAAGCAGGATTTGAGTTCACTCCGGCCTATGCAAATATGAAAACAGCTGATCTTGTAATCGGAAAAAACAGCGATTTTGTTTTAACAGGTAAGCTTGAAAATTATATCCCTTACGTTTTGAAAAATGATGTTATAAGAGGGAATCTTTCACTCCGCTCAAAGCTTGTAAACCTGACTGATATAATGGATAAATTACTCATTGGTACAAGCGAAACTGATACATCAGCTCTGGCTGTAATTAAGGTTCCTGAAAACATAGATTTTGATTTCAATGCCATGGTCGATCGGTTCACTTATAATAAAATTGAAGCCCGGAATGTGAAAGGTCATATCATTATTAAGGACGGAATACTCAGGATCAGGGAAACGGGAATGAATATCCTTGGTGGTGCAATAACAATGAATGCCGATTATGATACCCGCGATACTCTTAAGCCTGTCGTGAAAGCTGATCTTACAATGGAGAAAATGGGTGTAAAAGATGCATTTAATACATTCAATACTGTTCAGAAGCTTGCACCGGCAGCGAAGGGTATAGATGGCAAGATAGGAGTAAGGCTTACTTATAGCAGCCTTTTAGGCAGGGATCTTATGCCGGTAATTCAGACAATAAGCGGCGGTGGCAGGCTGCAATCTGACGAAGTAACTCTTGTAGAATCGGCTTCTTACAATAAGATGAAGGAGCTCCTTAAATTGGGTGATAATTATACAAATACTTTTAAAGACCTGAATGTCAGCTTCAAAATCAATGAGGGCAGGATATTTGTAAGCCCTTTCAATGTAAAAGCCGGAAACATAAAGATGAATATTGCAGGAGATCAGGGTATTGACCAGACATTAAACTATATAATTAAAACCGAATTGCCCAGATCGGACCTGGGAACCTCTGTTAATTCACTTATTGATAATATGTCAGCTCAGGCGGCTGCTTTTGGATTTGCATTTAAGCCGGCCGATATTATTAAGGTAAATGTCAAAGTGACCGGTACATTTGGGAAACCTGTTATAATCCCGTTTTTCGGAAGTACGGCCGATGAGAGCAAAGGAGGAGTAAAGGAAGAAGTAAAAGAGGTTGTTAAACAGGCAATAGAAGCCACCGTTGATCAGGCAAAGGAGAAGGTTAGGAGCGAAGCTGAGATCCGGGGTGATAAGCTGGTACAGGAAGCTGAGGAAAAAGGTCAGCAACTTCGGGATGAAGCAGCAAAGGCTGCTGAAAAGATACGTCTGGAAGCTGATAGCCAGGCACAAAAGCTTTTAAAGGAAGCTGAAAACAAGGGTGCTGTTGCAAAACTGGCAGCACAAAAAGGTGCAGATAGCCTTAAAAAAGAGGCTGATAAAAAAGCCAATCAGTTAACTCAGGAGGCAGATAACAAGGCTAATAAACTTGTAGAAGAAGCCAAATCAAAACGCGAAGAACTCCTTAATAAATTATAGCCATGCAGATCATGCATGACAAAAAAAGCCATCTGTCCGATGGCTTTTTTTTTAGAATTTCTTTTCCCGGATACGGGCTTTCTTTCCCGTCAGTTTGCGGAGGTAAAATATTTTTGCCCTGCGTACTTTTCCGTGTTTGTTGACTTCAATTTTGTCAATAAAGGGAGAAGCGATCGGGAAGATTCTTTCCACACCGATATTGCCCGACATCTTTCTGACGGTAAATGTCTCGGTATGTTTGCTGCCGCTTCTCTGTATGACAACTCCGCGAAACTGCTGGATTCTTTCCTTGTTTCCTTCCTTTATCTTGTAATGAACAGTAACCGTGTCACCTGCAATAAATTTAGGATATTCATTGGTCACTGCTAATTCCTTGTCAACAACGTCCATTAAGTTCATCTCGTGAAATATTTTGTATTCTTATCCGGTTTCAAAAATCCGGTCGCAAATGTATAAATAATATTTTGATTATCCGAATGCCCCGCTAAAAAATTTTGTATAGTATGTATCAAAATAAGTCAGTAGACAAGCAGTTATTCTATCAAACCCACCCCTTGCCCTGCGCCCTGAACCTTATTTCGCCCTGTATTTATCCCCCGTGTTTTTAACAATAATCCGGTTCCATTCATCTCCGTAACCTGGCTGGGATAATTTTGGAGTATAATATTTATATCCTGTTGGAACAGGCCTCTTTTCCTTGACATTTCCATCGACATACCTGGTGAAAAGAAACTTGTAAAACTCTTTCCATTGTGCCACAGTGTTATTACCTGCCTTAACCGAATAATCTGTTAAATATTTAACAGTCTTCTTAGGACTTTTTTCATATAATTCTGCAGCATACTTGTCAATATTAACAGTTTCGTTGATGAAACCATTCTCCAGTTCACTTTGTTTGCTCTGAAGATCATCTATCAGGAGCCGGGTTCGTGTATAAGCAAAATTAGTAACCTGGTTAAATACCCAGAATCCGGAGTTTTCGCTGAAAGTCATCATATCACCGTTCCCCACAGCATAAGCTTCAGGAACGCGGGTTATACCGCAGTACATAGGGGAATAGACAGTATAGTAAGTGTCATCAACTCCAAACCAGAAGATACCACCAATGGGATCGGGTAGCCATGAACGGCTCTGCGCAACAAAAGAGAAGCCTGTCTGCTGAGTCGAAATAGCTCTTTCGTGGATGTAAGAAACATCATCAACCTTCCATGTCATTGGTCTCCATCTTACGGTACTGCCATAAGGGCCTGCACCAACGTCCTTCGTCATATCCATTGGCGTATTCTGATAGTAGTTACGCATCATTGCCATCACATCCTTTAGACTAATCTTGTTATCGGGTCTTATCCACAGCGGCATCCGGTTTGTCAGGTTTTCGCCCATGGCATAATCAAGATATTGCCCCATCTGGCTGTTCACCATGTTAAAACCTGACCATACCCTTGCTTCGCAGAATCGTGCTCCTCCAAAGTCAAGTGGTGCATAAGTATCGCTGAAACTGAAATCTTTATCAGCACCGGTAAACCATCCGAAACCGCGGGCAACATCGATAACATCATATGCATATACTGTTTCGACTTCAGGATTATAAATCTTGCTTAAATCTTTGGAAGTAATTGATTTTACACCGTCAGCAAGAGGGAACGAAGTGATCCTTGGATGATTTGCATGCCCCGAAATATAGCCATCCGGAATACGACGGGCAACCCATACTGCTCCTTTCTTTCCCTGGCCTTTTCCGACAAGTTCTAAAATCCATGCCTCATTAGCATCAGCAATCGAAAAAGATTCGCCTGAACTGGCATAACCATAATCGGTTAATAGCTGAGAAAAAGTATAAATTGCCTCTCTGGCATTTTTTGCCCGCTGAAGGGTAAAATAAATAAGTGTGCCATAATCAATTATCCCTGTTGAATCAGTAAGCTCCGGACGTCCGCCAAAAGTTGTTTCTCCGATGGAAAGCTGGTGCTGGTTCATGTTACCAACGACACTATAAGTAAGGGCAGCCTGAGGTATTCTTCCCATGTATTTGCCTGTGTCCCATTCATAAATATCAACCATCGATCCTGCAGACCAGTTTTTTGCAGGCCAATAGTACAGCTCCCCGTAGAGCACATGAGAGTCTGCTGAATAAGTAATCATTACAGAACCATCTTTCGAGGCCCCTTTTGTTATCAGAAAATTTGTGCAGGCATTGGTCTTTTGTACCGGTAACATGCCTGCTAAAATAATTACCAGGAACAAAACAATAAGTTTTTTCATAAAATTCAGTTTATTAATAATGATGCTATTATACAAAAATAAAACTGTCAGATAAATTTTAGCAAAGAAATAATGTTACTTATCCGCTCAGTATCTGCTATCTTTCTTGAGAACTCAGGAATTCCCTTTAAATCTCCCATTGAAACCCCCTGCCTTCTGAAAATCATCCCGCTGTCAACACATATTTCAAGCTTAATACTCAACTTCAAATTTGTAATATGATTATTAAAAGTAAAATTTTTTTCTGTATAATTGTGCATCGTAAAAACAATAACAATATGAAACCAACCCTTTTAGTTTTAGCTGCCGGTATGGGCACCCGTTATGGAGGTAACAAACAACTTGATGAGGTAGGACCCTCAGGTGAAACCATTATTGACTATT
>DATKXL010000047.1:0-15139 GCA_035529055.1 Bacteroidales bacterium | reverse complement strand
AGTAAGGGCAGCCTGAGGTATTCTTCCCATGTATTTGCCTGTGTCCCATTCATAAATATCAACCATCGATCCTGCAGACCAGTTTTTTGCAGGCCAATAGTACAGCTCCCCGTAGAGTACATGAGAGTCTGCTGAATAAGTAATCATTACAGAACCATCTTTCGAGGCCCCTTTTGTTATCAGAAAATTTGTGCAGGCATTGGTCTTTTGTTCCGGTAACATGCCTGCTAAAATAATTACCAGGAACAAAACAATAAGTTTTTTCATAAAATTCAGTTTATTAATAATGATGCTATTGTACAAAAATAAAACTGTCAAATCTAAAAAAAGTTCCTTTAACGATTTGTAGTTTTATAAAGAAATTTCTATTTTATTTATGCAAAAGGTTGATTAAATAGAAGTATCAAGTAGAAGTAATTAAGTCGTAGAATTATAAATTGCGGATTTCGGATTTATTAATCCGCAATCAAAAATCCGCAATCCGAAATTTTCCGGCCTCCTGAGCATTAATTGCCGATTCGACGCTGTCAACACATATTTCAAGTTTAATACTCAACTTCAAATTTGTAATATGATTATTAAAAGTAACAATTTTTTCTGTATAATTGTGCAGCGTAAAAACAATAACAATATGAAACCAACCCTTTTAGTTTTAGCTGCCGGTATGGGCACCCGTTATGGAGGTAACAAACAACTTGATGAGGTAGGACCCTCAGGTGAAACCATTATTGACTATTCAATTTTTGATGCCATCCGTGCCGGTTTTGGCAAAATTGTTTTTGTCATCAGACGAGACATTGAGGAGCAGGTAAAGGAGAGATTTGTTGAAAAACTGAGAGGGAAAATTGAGCTGGATTATGTCTTTCAGGAGGTCACCAATCTGCCCGAAGGGGTCAAAGTATCACCTGAACGTCAGAAACCCTGGGGTACCAGCCATGCAATTCTTGTAACAGAAAAGAAGATAAAAGAACCCTTCGGGGTAATTAATGCTGATGATTATTACGGAGTTGAGTCATTTAAGATCCTGCATGACTTCCTGTTAAATGACAAGGATCGAGACTGTTTCACAATAATCGGTTATAAACTCGGGAACACCTTGTCAGACCATGGCCATGTTAACCGGGGTGTATGCCATGCAGGCCCTGATGGTTTGCTGCAAAATATTGTCGAAACACGCCAGATTGAAAAGACTAAAGATGGTGCAAAGGCGCCCGGTCCGGACGGAACCGAACTTCTTTTCACAGGTAATGAGATTGTATCAATGAACCTGTTTGGTTTTAAACCATCCTGTTTTAATTACCTGAGAGAAGAGTTCACGAATTTCATCAATAATCATGGAATGGATCTGAAATCAGAACTGGATATACCTACTTCGCTCGACAAGTTTGTAAAAAGCGGCGATATCAGAATCAAGATCCTGATGAGCAATGAACGATGGTTTGGTGTCACTTACCGCGAAGATAAACCGTATGTGGTTGAAAGCATAAAGAAGATGATTCGAAAGGGAATCTACCCGGCAAGAATATATTAACCCTTACCACGTAAACTCACACTTATAGGTGCTTTGATTATCCCGGTTATCAGTGACCTTAAGGGACAGAGTGTGTTTTGTCCCCTTTTCAATTCTTTTTGAATCAAACCTGTAAATAAGCAGATTATTCTTCTGATCATACTCAAAGAGAGCCCATTTATTGTCAATTAAGGGTTCATATGAATTTATTCCGGAAAAACTGTCAGTAATCCTGATCCGTAATTCACTCTTACCGGTTAAGTTGGCTCCTGAAAACAATCCATTTGGATTAATTACAGGGGGGATAGTGTCAATCCCGACATAGAATGAACCAAACGAACTGGTATTAGTCACAATATAACCTTCTTCCCACCTGCTGTTCAGAGGATTCTTCTTCATATCATCTCCGAGTTGTACCAGCAACATCTTTGATTCTTTACCCGCAGGGATACGACCGGGTTTTATGGAAAGAGTATAAGGTCTGTGGAGGGGAGTGAATCGATTGTGCACATGATGTACTTCTGACAGCATTCCATTATTTCCGGGAGATTTTTTATATTCAAAATATAGTGTGTCATAAAGCGCACCTGAAGGTATATTTACTGAAATATTCTTTGAAACAAACCTGTTATTCCTGCTAAATGGCATCAGGACAAAATTGTTTTCCTGCTCAGGCATGTTTTCAGTTGCCCTGGGAGGAACAGATCTCACAAAGAAAGAGAGCAATGACTTGTTATTATAAATATCTGTCACAACAATTTCTACGTGATGTTTTTTATCATCATTAAAATTGAAAACCCCATTATTAACTACATCTTTATAGACGCTTAACTTGTTGTTCGGCTGCAGAAAAGTTTTTTCAAAATATGTCTTTTCTTTTATAAAGGTCTCATAATCAATATGGCTGTTAATATACCTTGTTTCATTAAACGAAAAGGCATCCATCAGATACCTGAAAACAGGAATACTGTCAATTGAAAGAGTAATTGAATAGACTGAACATTTATTATAACTATCGTTCAGCAAGTCAAATGATTTAATTCCAAAACCGGCCACTCCACTGATCCTTATTTCGTTCCGGGATGGAATATAATAATTCCCATGACCACCCGAGACACTAATTATATATGTTTTGTTCTGGTTGTTTATAAGTGTGTTCTTCCTTACAGGATAGATCGCGAGTCTTTCAATAACAGGTTCTATATCGTCACCTATTCCAAAATCAAATAATAGAGGATTAACCGGTATTTCACTCTCAGCTTTTCTTATCTCATAATGAAGGTGGGGCCCTGAAGAACTTCCTGAATTTCCGGAATAAGCGATAATATCCCCCTGGTTAAAATGAAATTTATCCTTTGGAGGGAATAGAGAAACAAGAAAGCTCTTCTCTTCATACTGACGGGTAACAACATATTCCTCTATTTCAGGGAGAAATCTGTCGAGGTGACCATATACTGTTGAGTAGCCTGATGGATGCCTTATGTAGAGAGCTTTTCCAAATCCTCCTGGTGAGACATTTATTCTGTAAACGTATCCGGATGCGGCAGCTACTATCTCCTTGCCCGTAACTCCCTGTGTTTTAATGTCAAGTCCTGAATGAAAATGATCTGTCCTGAGTTCCCCGAAATTGGCTGAGAGAGCTAAAGGAATTTTCACCGGAGAAATGAAAATCGACCTGTCTTTTGGATTTTCATCCAGGTTATTGAAAAACAATATACTGAATAAATATATTATGATGATATGCATCAATTACATTTTGTTACGTTTAACGATGTGCAAAGCTATGTTTCTGATTTATTCATCCAAACTATTTAAGATAATTTTTTGAAAATTTGATTAACAATATTAACTTTGTACTAAAGATTAAGTTATGACCGGCCAGGGTTATGAAGAATTAAAAATTCTGAACAGAAAGCTTGATGAATTGTTAACCAGATATAAAAACCTTCGGTCGGAATGTACAGAACTAAAGAGCAGAAATGAAGCAATGCAAACAGAGCTTCATCGACGCGACGAGAAAATAAAGGAATTAGAAACTAAATACGATAGGATAAAATTATCAGGAGCATTGTTGGGTGAAGGCGAAAACGCCTGGGAAGCGAAGAGGAAGATAACGGAATTAGTGCGGGAAATTGACAGATGTGTTGCTCTTTTAAACAGATAAAATATAGAAATGGATGATAAGCTTTCGATCAGAGTAAATGTGGCGGACAGATATTATCCATTAAAGGTGGAACGGGAAAATGAAGAAAAGATCAGAAAAGCTGCCAGGATGATAAATGAAAAAGTGCTGCAATATAAGCAGCGCTATACTGACAAGGATGTGCAGGATTTTCTGGCGATGGCTTCTCTGCAATATGTGATAAAGCTTACTGAAGAAGAGGAAAAGCTGAACAACGATTACCTCCCTGATGCCTTAAACGAACTGATAAGTAAAATTGATTCAGTTCTTGAAGAAAAGAGTAATAGCGTTCTTTAAAATATAATTGATTAATTGCCCGCATTGTTTCTTCATTCATTTTTGAAACTCAACACTTAAAACTTTGGAGCGATCCTTAGTTCAGGTAGAACAGGCCTCATCCCGATTCGTCGGGCTTCCTCAGGGAACACTGGACGTTCAAACTGACTAGTAGTTCCAACCATATAGATATGGGGTTTTATAGAAGCTGAGGAGACTTTGCGGGTTTTTTATGTATATACTTAACATTAAAGATTATGACATTAATAATAGAAACATTAACAGGACTTTCACTTGTATTAATTTTTTCAGCCTTAATCCTGGGCTTAGGGCTTTCTTATCTGATATGGCAGACTGCCCTGAAAAATAAAAGCAAAAAGATTGTCAGTGAAGCAGAAACAGAAGCTGAAGTTATCAAAAAGGAGAAAATCCTTCAGGCAAAAGAAAGATTTCTTCAATTGAAAACAGAACATGAAAAGATAATAAATGAAAAAAACAGCAGAATTGCACAGGCTGAAAACAGAATTGCACAGGCTGAAAACAGAGTTAAGCAGAAGGAGCTGACGCTTTCTCAGAAGCTTGAGGAGGCTCAGCGCAAGAAGAATGAAGCAGATGCCATCCGTGACAATCTCAACTCACAGCTTGAAATGGTTGAGAAAAAAACAGAGGAGCTTTCCAGACTGCACAAACAACAGGTGGATCAGCTTGAGGCTATCTCGGGATTTTCAGCTGAGGAGGCAAAAAACCATCTGATAGAGTCATTGAAAGAAGAGGCAAAAACAGGAGCTATGTCCTATGTCAACGAAATACTCGATGAAGCCAAAATGACGGCCAACAAGGAAGCTAAGCGGATAGTTGTACAGACCATTCAAAGGGTTGCATCTGAAAATGCTATTGAAAATGCCGTGACTGTCTTTCACATCGAATCCGACGAGATGAAGGGCCGTATCATTGGCCGGGAAGGACGTAACATACGCGCCCTGGAGGCTGCTACCGGTGTGGAAATCATTGTTGATGACACTCCTGAAGCAATAGTTCTTTCGGCTTTTGATCCGGTTCGACGGGAGGTTGCCAGGCTTGCTCTTCATCAACTGGTAACTGACGGCAGGATTCACCCGGCAAGAATCGAGGAAATGGTGGAAAAAACCCGCAAACAGGTCGAGGAGGAGATACTTGAGGTAGGTAAAAGAACTACTATTGATCTTGGTATTCATGGGTTGCATCCTGAACTTATCCGTCTTATCGGAAAGATGAAATACAGGTCATCATACGGACAGAACCTGCTTATGCACTCCCGTGAGGTGGCTAACCTCTGTTCCATTATGGCAGCAGAACTCGGACTTAATCCAAAGCTTGCAAAGAGGGCAGGTCTTTTGCACGATATAGGAAAAGTACCTGATGATGAACCTGAATTGCCACATGCAATACTCGGCATGAAAATAGCTGAAAAATTCAAGGAAAAACCTGAGATCTGCAATGCTATCGGGGCACATCATGATGAAACTGAAATGACAACTCTTATAGCCCCGATCGTACAGGTTTGTGATGCAATATCAGGTGCGCGGCCCGGAGCCCGCCGTGAAGTGGTCGAATCGTATATCAAACGTCTGAAGGAGCTTGAATCACTCGCCCTTCAATATCCTGGTGTAATGAAAACATACGCTATACAGGCGGGCAGAGAACTGAGAGTAATCGTTGGTGCAGAAAAAGTGACTGATAAAGAAGCCGAGGGCCTCTCCTTTGATATCGCCAGGAAGATCCAGAACGAAATGACATATCCAGGACAAATTAAAATAACAGTTATCCGCGAAACAAGAGCTGTTAATTATGCAAAATAATTGGTAATTTTGATATACTGAGCTATTTTAAAAACTTTCTCTAATTATCAACCCCTAAATCCCCCGGGATTGACTTATTTAAGAGAAAGTTATTAAAGCCCCCCTTGGGGGGTTGGGGGGTATATAAAGAATTTTGAGACAATCCTTTTTTTTTACTTTTGTTTCAGCAAAAAAATTATACCTTTGACATTTCATTTCTCCTATCATCTTTAAAACATGCTGCAGATCAAATTACTGAATATTGTAGGTGCACGGCCTCAGATAATAAAAGCATCTGCAATAAGCAGAGCTATCCGATTACATTTCTCAGAAGAGATCATTGAAATAACGCTTCATACAGGTCAGCACTATGATAAAGAGCTCTCAGAGGTGTTTTTTGATGAACTTGAGATCCATAAACCCGATTTTAATCTCAGCGTAGGTTCCGGACATCATGGCAAGCAAATATCAATGATGATAACCGGTATTGAAGATGTTCTTCTCAAGGAAAAACCTGATTGTGTCCTGTTATACGGAGATACAAATTCAACTCTTGCCGGTGCAATTGCTGCCGCAAAACTCCATTTCCCCGTGATACACATTGAGGCTGGGCTAAGATCTTTTAACAAAAGCATGCCGGAAGAATTGAACAGGATAGTGAGCGACCACTCATCCACACTTCTTTTTGCACCAACGAATGCTGCATTTAAGAACCTGATGAATGAAGGATTCAGGCCTGAAAACAGCCCTCCCTATACTATTGATAATCCAAAAATATATCTGACAGGTGACATAATGTATGATAATTCCCTCTTCTTTGCTGAACTGGCAGAAAGAAAGAAGAGATCACTGCTAGAGCAGCTTTCGCTGGAAAGGGAGAAATTTATCCTGGTCACAATCCACCGCGATATTAACACTGATGATATAAAACGTCTGGAAGCCATACTTATAACTCTTAAGGCACTTGCAGTTGAGAACTCAACCACAATTGTAATGCCCCTTCATCCAAGAACAACTAAGTCGCTGAAGAACAATCTTATAGAACTATGTGATGAGCTTGAGACCTGCGAGAATATCAGAATGATCCCGCCTGTTTCTTACCTTGAAATGACCCTGCTTGAAAAAACCTGCCGGATGATCATAACTGATTCAGGTGGTGTGCAGAAAGAATCTCATTTCTTTAAAAAACCATGTATCGTACTCCGCAAGGAAACCGAATGGACTGAGCTCGTATCGAACGGTACAACAAAACTTGCGGACGCCGATCCTGAAAAGATAAGACATGAATTTACATCGTTCATACATTCTGAAGCCGGACTTGATTATCCTGGCTTTTATGGCGACGGGAAAGCAGCAGAATTCATTTTAAGGGAGATTCTCCATCTGTGCGAGAAGAATTAATTATGATTAACATCATCAGAATAAAACTTAAATTTTTTGTAATCGGAATCAGTTTATGAAGCAACTGTTAAAACACAGCAGAGTCCTGATTACCGGGGGAGCAGGATTTATCGGTTCAAGCCTTGTTGAATCAATGCTGGAAGCAGGTAACTTCGTTGTTTGCCTGGATAATTTTGCCACCGGGAAACGGGAAAACCTTATGGGTTTTATGAATAACCCCCGCTTTCGGCTAATTGAGGGAGATATCCGTAATTATACAGATTGTGAAAAGGCAACAGAAGGAATTGATTTTGTTTTTCATCAGGCTGCCCTGGGTTCTGTACCACGATCAATTAAAGATCCGGCAACATCAACTGATGTAAATATTGGTGGATTTGTCAAAATGCTTTTTGCTGCAAAAGAGGCAAAAGTTAAAAGATTTATCTATGCCGCCAGCTCTTCAACCTATGGAGATCATCCTGACCTTCCAAAAGTGGAGGAAAAAATCGGTAAACCTCTTTCTCCGTATGGCATAACAAAATATGTTGATGAGCTTTTTGCGGCTAATTTTGCATCAGCATATGGTATTGATGTAATAGGTCTTCGATATTTTAATGTTTTTGGAAGAAGACAGGATCCTTACGGTGCATATGCTGCAGTAATTCCTCTGTTCGTTAAAAAGCTGATGAAACATGAAGCTCCGGTAATCAACGGCGACGGATTAAACTCCAGGGATTTTACCTATATTGATAATGTTATACAGGCAAATCACCTGGCTTCACTTGTCACTGATAAATCTGCTCTGAACCAGGTTTATAATGTTGCCCATGGGGAACGGACAAATCTCAATGAGCTTTTTGATATGATTAAGAGCATTATTGGGGAATTTGATAATGAGGTCCTTGATATTAAGCCTGTTCATGGACCAGACAGGGCAGGGGATATACCTCATTCTCAGGCATCAATCGAAAAGGCAAAGAGATTATTAGGATACCTGCCCACACATACTGTTAAAGAGGGCATGAAGGAAGCCATAAAATGGTATAGGGTTAATTTGTAACATTTGTTACAAATCTATTTCAGATTATCTTCATCACTTTTATAGCGAGCTCCCTGATTATCGGTTTATAATCCTGAAGAAAATCTCCTGTAACACGGTTACCGATGACAGCACAGATAGTCAGAGCTTTATGTCCAAGCAGGGCTGACAGTCCATAAATTGCCGAACTTTCCATCTCATAGTTGCAGATTGACCGCCCCATAAACGAAAATTGTTCCAGCTTGCTGTTAATCTCGTTGTCAAATGTTTCAAGTCTGAGCCGTCTTCCCTGAGGAGCATAAAAGCCGGGTGTTGAAATAGTTATTCCCCTGATAAAATCCTCATTTTGAAATAATCCCATAAGCTCTTTATTGGCATTAACAGCATATGGATAGGAGAGGGTGTCGGGCCATTCAAGATAATCCGCAATAACCGATGACAGCATATTGTCGAGAATCCAGTCATAACCTTCGTAAAAATGCAAAAGTCCGTCAAATCCGACAGCTGTCTCAGTCAGCACATACGAACCTGTTGGAACATCTTTTCTCAAACCTCCTGATGTTCCGAGCCTGATGAATGTCAGCGACGCAGGATCCTCCTTAACTAACCCTGTCTTCAGGTCAATATTTACCAGAGCATCAAGTTCATTAATCACTATATCAATGTTATCTGTTCCGATGCCTGATGAAATAACAGTAATCTCCCCGTCATCAAAGGTGCCTGTGACGGTCCGGAATTCCCGGTTTTCTTTTCTTACCCTGATATCGGTAAACAGGGAGGAAAGCATCTCAACCCTGCCAGGATCACCAACAATTATTATCCTGTCAGAGATATCCCCCGGAAGAAGGTTCAGATGAAATATGCTTCCATCTTTATTAGTAATTAGCTCGGTTTTTTTTTGCATGGAAATATCTGTGGCTTCAAATTTACAGTATATTGTATATAACTATTGATAATAATCCATTAACCTGCCGGAAATCTGCATGAGGGAAATCTCAGCCACTTTTGCCTGGTAATGAATAGAAAAGAGGCTCTCATTTGCATCAAGCAGACTTTTTTGAACCTCTCTCAGTTCAATTCCTGAAAGACTTCCAAGCCTGTATCTTTCCAGGGCTATCTCAAGGTTCTCAGTTGCAGTCTGAAGATTCTGCACCTCGAGGTTAATTAGTCTGAGATAATTATTATATGCACTGTATATTGTTATCAGGTCGGCTTTGATCCCCTGTTCAATCTCCTGGTATCTTAATTCTCTGTTCATAACTTCGATTGAGGAATTCCGGATGCTTCTTCTCTGATTATTCCCATCAAAAAGATTCATTCCCAGGGAAAGTCCATAGTTCATCCCGTTTGTAAACTGATTTCTTGTTGAACTGCTGGAAAAGGTATTAATATTATAGTTATAACCGGAGGTCAGATTCAGGTATGGATATGACCTTGAGACAATTATTTTATAATCATATTCAGAAATGATCTTGTTTTTTGAGGCTATGTTAAGAGAAGTATTCTTGTTTAGCGTCTCCTCAAGGAGTTTTTCATATATAAGATCAGGGTTGACATCAATAACTGTATCTTTTGAAATGAATTTTGTTGCAAGATCATCAACAGCCATCAGCTCATTAAGATTGATCTGAGCTGCCCTCACAACTTCATATTGACGTGAAAGTCTTGAACTGTCGGCATTAAAATAAACACGCGACTGCAGCACCTGTAACTTTGAACCGGAACCAAGAAGATAACGGTCTTCATCTATTCTCAAACGTTCTTTAGATAAAGTCACTGCATATTGAAGATTATTAAGAAGCTGTATCTGAAGAATATAGTTATGGTACCCCACAATAATACCGGATAGCAGGTTTTCAATTGCCATCTGTGTATTCAGTTCTCCAACCTGTTTAAGTTCATTAAGCTTTTTATATGTAGTCTGGACATTGAAACCATTGAATATCGTCAGTCCCATTGTCAATCCGGCATTCCCGGTAGTATTATAAACTCCGGAAGACACAACCTGAGTACCATCGGTCATATTCTGCGTTATGTTGTTCAATGTTCCGCTGTAACGGCTGCCAAGATCAAGAGATGGCAAAAATCCGGCATTGCCTAAAGTATAATTGTATTTTGCAATCTCTTCGCTGTTTTTTGCAACAAGAAGCGAGAAATTCTTCTCAAGACCTGTAGTGATACACTCTTTGAGCCCGTAAACAACCTGCCCCTGGACAGAAAGGAGGGAAGAAATAATCAGTAAGCTAAGCGACAGTAACCTTCTTTTCATCAACGATCTTTTTTGTTTCACTCGAAATAAATAAATATATAGCCGGGACCACAAAAAGGGTAAGGAATGTTGATAAGGTCAATCCGCCTACAACTGCCACACCCATCGCAACGCGGCTTTGTGCACCTTCACCGAGGCCTAATGCAAGGGGAAGAACACCAAGAATTGTGGAAAGACTGGTCATGAGAACAGGTCTGAATCTGGCAGCAGCTGAGTATTTTATTGCTTCAAGCTTTGACATGCCTGCATTTTTTCTCTGGTTTGCAAATTCTACAATAAGAATCCCATTTTTTGATACAAGTCCAATAAGCATTATAATACCGATCTGACTGAAAATATTCATGGTTATATTGAAATACCACATAAAAATCAATGCGCCTGTAAGAGCAAAGGGCACAGCCATCATAACAATAATAGGATCCTTGAAGCTTTCGAACTGGGCGGAAAGAACCAGGAAAATAAGAACCAGGGCAAGGAGGAATGCAAACATAAGACTCGATGAACTCTCCTTGAAATCTTTTGAGTCGCCGGCAAGAGCTGTCCTGAATGTGTCATCCAGAACTTTTGCAGCGATCTTATCCATCTCATCAAGACCCTCACTTATTGTTTTACCCTCAGCAAGTCCCGATGAAATCGTTGCAGCTACAAAACGATTATAACGGTAGAGCGATGGGGGAGCAGTTGCTTCGGAAAGATTGACAAGATTATCAAACTGGATCATATCCCCCGCGTTATTGCGAACATACAGCGATTTCAGGTTCAAGGGCGTATTGCGATCCTCTCGTGCCAGCTCTCCAAGTATCTGATACTGTTTCCCGTTCATGAAGAAATATCCGAAACGCTGACCGCTGAGCGCAAGCTGCAGCGTTGTTCCGATATTCTGGGCTGAGACCCCCATAAGATTTGCTTTATCACGGTTGATCTCTATCTGTAACTCGGGTTTGGTGAATTTAAGATTTACATCGGGCATCAGGAAAGTAGGATTGTCCTGAACTTCAGCTATAACGACCGGTATGATCTCACGAAGCTTGTCAATGTTAGGAGCCTGTAATACATACTGTATTGGCATGCCGGCTCTTCTTCCACCGAATGTTGACTGCTGCATTACATTGGCTCTTGCTTTTGTTTTTTTGCGTAATTCCTCGCTCAATATGTTGGCAATTTCCTGCTGTGAGCGTTTTCTCTTATCCGGCTTTACCAGAACGATCCTCAGATTTCCGCCACCCCCGCGTATCATTGATGTTATGTTAATATTCTCCGGAATAAGACTGTCTGCCAGATTGGCTAAATCTTCAAGATAATCGTAAACGAATTCGTACGTGGATCCTTCCGCAGTAGTAGTGTTTACAGTTATCTGGGAGCGGTCCTCAAGCGGCGCCATTTCTGCCGGAATATTCTTCCACAGAAGAACGATAAGACCTGCGGCAACTACCAGAATGACCCACGAGAAATAGGGCCTTTTCAGGAAAGATTCCAGTGAATTTCTGTAACTGTTGTTAAGATTTATGAAAAACTTCTCAGTCAGGTTAAAAATAAAGCCATGTTTAGCGTGTGGTTTGAGAAGCTTGGTGGAGAGCATCGGAGTTAAGGATAATGCTACGAATGATGAAATAGCGACAGCACCTGCAATTACTATACTAAACTCTCTGAAAAGTCGTCCGGTTTGTCCTTCAAGAAAAACTATCGGGAAGAATACTGCAATAAGTGTAATAGTGGTGGATATAATAGCAAAGAAAATCTCCTGGGAACCTTTTAGCCCCGCCTCTTTTGGCGACATGCCATTCTCAATCTTTACATAAATATTCTCCATCATAACTATGGCGTCATCAACAACCAGCCCGATAGCAAGCACAATGGCAAGAAGGGTGAGAACATTTATTGTAAAGCCGGCCAGATACATTATGAAAAACGAGCCGACAAGTGAGACCGGTATCACAATGACCGGGATGAGTGTTGTTCTCCAGTTACGGAGGAAAAAGAAAATTATTACCAGAACCAGCGAGAAAGCAATAAAGATGGTATTCTTAACTTCTCTTATCGACGACCTGATATATTCCGTATTATCAAATCCAATTTCTACAATGACATCATCAGGAAGATCTTTCTTGATATATTCCAGCCTTCTGTAAACTTCATCAACAATTTCAATATGATTGGCTCCGGGCTGGGGAATAATAACATTCCCGACCATCGGTATGCCATTCATTTTCATTATCCCCCGCAGATCTTCCGGTCCGAGCTCGGCTCTGCCAATATCCCTGACCCTTACTACCTGATCTCCGAATTGCTTGATAATAAGATTATTAAATTCTTCAGGAGTTGTCATAAGGCCAAGGGTCCTGATTGTGAGCTCTGTAGTGTTTCCTTCGATACTTCCCGACGGAAGCTCAATATTCTCCCGCCCTATGGCATTCCTGACATCAAGAGGTGTTAACTGATAGCCGGCAAGCTTGGCCGGATCAATCCATATCCTCATTGCATATCTCTTCTGACCCCAGATCATTATTGCACTTACACCAGAAATGGTCTGCAACTGCTCTTTAAATGTCAGTTCGGCAATTTCCGAAAGCTCCAGAAGCGATCTTTTATCACTTTTAATTGCTACGAACATTATCGGGCTTGCATCAGCATCTGCCTTTGAAACAATAGGGGGATCGACATCTCTCGGAAGCATTCTCTGAGCCTGCGATACTTTGTCCCTGACGTCGTTCGCAGCAGTCTCCATGTCGACGGTAAGCTCAAATTCTACAGTAATTCTACTATTTCCCTGACGGCTCACACTTGTAAGAGTACGGATACCCGGGATGCCGTTGATTGATTGTTCCAGGGGTTCGGTGATCTGGGTCTCAATAACATCGGAGTTAGCACCCGGATAAGAGGTACTCACCGTTATCAGGGGAGGATCGACACTCGGGAACTCCCTTACCCCCAGATAAGTCATACCTATCAGTCCGAAAATAAGAATCAAAAGCGAAAATACTGTTGCCAGTACAGGGCGGTTTATGCTGGTTGACGAAAGACTCATAGTTTTCTTTTTGTCTTTTTACTTTCTGTTTATTACTGTATCAAGTACAACAGGAAGATTATGCCTCAGCTGAAGTATCCCTGAGGTAAGTAATGTATCTCCGAAATCAAGTCCGCCTACGATCTGAATTTGAGAAGCAGTCCTTAGTCCGGTTGTTACCCTTTGTCTGTTTGCTTTTCCTGATTTGAAAATATATACAATCTCTCCTTCCATTTCAGGTATCAGGGCCTCTGTGGGGATTGCTTTTGCATCATCAATCTGCGACAAAAGAAGAGTAATTGAGGCAAACCGTCCCGATTTAAGCTCTTCATTCCTGTTTGGGTATAATGCCCTGATTATAATAGTCCTTGTATTTAAATCCACTTTGGGATCAACAGCATAGACTATCGCTCTGAAATCTTCAGGAGTGCCGTCAATTTTAAAAGTAACGGGATATCCCATCTTTATCTCATCAGCATAGCGCTCGGGTATGGAAAATTCAACCTTTAACGGGCTTATTTTCACTAGCCTTGCGATTTTCGTGCTAGTATTGATAAAACTTCCCTCACTGAGATAACGCAATCCTATTATTCCGTCGAAAGGAGCACGAAGTTCAGTTTCTGAAATCCTGGCTTTAATCAGATTAATATCTGCCTGGATGGTCTGAAGTTCAGTCACTATCTGATCATAACTCTCCTTGCTTATTGCATCCCTGTCGAGAAGACTTCTCTGCCGGAATTCTTTTTCCTCTGCAAGCTTCTTCTGAGCTTCCAGTTTTTGCAGTTGTGCCTGCAAGGGCCTGTCATTTATCTTGGCAAGAAGATCTCCTTTTTTTACTCTGGTACCCTCTGTAAAGTTGATTGCAACAATTTTACCAGACGTCTCAAAAGAGAGTTCAACTTCTTCATCCGGACGCAGTGTACCGGTAGTATTAATAAACTCACTCATCTGTGTCGGATTTATAATAAAACCACTGACATTCAAAACCTGACGACCCATTCCCTTCATTCCCATACCTCTTCCGGACGTTGGCCCTGCTTGTTTCGATCCGAAAAGAGGTTTGATTTTGGGAAAGAAAATAATCACTGCCAATAATATTATTAATAGTATTGAGGTAACTATACGGAATTTTTTATTCATAATGAACAGGATAAATGATTAACTATGGTAGTCAAACTCTCTGTAAACATGTAATTTCAAGATTTGTTTCATACATTTTTAACGCTCTCCTCCTCAAAATTTACAGGCAGGCAAAGGTATTTAATATATAGGTCATCGTAAAAACAAGAATTATAAAAAGTGTTAAAATTTGAAAAATTTTAATTGGTTGGTAATTTCGCTTGCTTACAGATTCAATATTTAAGCAAATGAATTTACTTTTGTCTTTATCTGTTTTTGAAAGTTGTTAAAATGATACAGCGCATTCAATCAATCTATTTATTATTGACAACAATAATGTCAGTTTTATTCCTTAAGGGGAGCTTTTTGAGGTTTATTAACAATGCCGGCTCTGAACTTGCGATTGATTTCATGGGAATTAATCAGATGAACAATGAAAAAGGATTTGAACTTGTTGAACAAATGATACCACTTACAGTAATATTTATCTTAATCCCCCTGATATCATTCCTGGCAATATTTCTGTTTAAAAAAAGGAGGTTA
>DATKXL010000046.1:0-4199 GCA_035529055.1 Bacteroidales bacterium | reverse complement strand
CTTTTTACGCAAATTACAAAAAGCAAGTTTTCATTGATTATTACTTTTTCCTATGGTCTAAGGAAATTTATTTGAATATTTACAAGCCTCCCTAGATGGAAGCAAATATTAACAGTTTTTTATTTTACTGTAGAAATTCTGTAATAATTAGGTCAATAAAAAGACGTAACTTATTGAATATTAATTAAATTACGTCTTTTCCCTGTGATTCCGGCGCGACTCGAACGCGCGACCCACAGCTTAGAAGGCTGTTGCTCTATCCAACTGAGCTACGGAACCATTTTACGGCTGCAAAAATACATTTTTTTTCACTTTCTCCTACCGGAATTTAAAAGAGTCAATTATTTATGAAAATCCTTCGTGTGTTATAACGCTCTATTTCAAATACTTTTCAAATAATTTACCAATCCTTTCATCTCAAGGATTTGTTTCAGCTTATCGGGAAGCGGTTCGAAACGGAATGTTAATGCTCCAATGAATATCTCTCCACTGTCAAAACTTAACGAAATCTTTTCACCTGGCTCATAAGCTTCGACTGCTTCTTTATTAATAATAAGTGCCAATCCCTGATTTATTGAGGAACGGTAGAAAATTCTGTTTGCCGATTTTACGATAACAACAGATACACCGGCATGGGCAAGTCCGACAGATGGATGTTCCCTCGAACTTCCGCAGCCGAAGTTCTCACCGGCAATGATGATGTCGCCCTGTTTCAGGTTCCGGTTGAATAACGGATCAAAATCTTCAAAAAGCAATGGGATAATTGAATCGGGATCGGTACTTAAGATATTGTAAGTATGCTTGCCGGCAAACATCAGATCGGTGTTCAGATTGTCAACATCGCTGTAGTCCCAGACATTATTATGCTTCCTGAAGTCGCCTGGTTTGATGGTGATAGTTCTGCTTTGAGCTCTCGAAAAGGGGTATTTTTCAGTCCCCGGTTGCTTCCTGGGATCAGCAATCTTACCGGTTAATGCTGACAAAGCAACGGTTGCAGGTGATGCCAGATAGATGCTTGCCTCCTTATTTCCCATTCTTCCCAGGAAGTTCCTGTTTGCAGTAGATATTACAATATGACCGTTTGCAGGAATACCCTGTCCGGTGCCCAGGCAGGGGCCGCACGAGGGAGAAAGTATATTAGCTCCTGATTCAATCAGAGTTGATATTATCCCTTCCTCTATTGCCTGAAGGAAAATCCTGCGTGAAGCAGGTATTATATGCAACTGAAAACCCTCTTTTACCGAGTTCCCTTTTAATATCCCTGCAGTACTCCTGAGATCTTCAATCCGTCCATTGGTACATGTTCCGATAAGTCCTTCATGCACGACGGTGCCACCCACTTCAGCGATTGATTTAATATTGTCAACATGATGAGGTGCTGCAACCACCGGAAAAATATCCTTCAGATCTATTTCTAATTCCCTTATGTAAACGGCTCCCGTATCTGCCCAGATACCCTCTGTTTTTTCTCCAATAAAATTATTTAACACCTCGTCGGCTGGGAAGACGGCGTTTTTAGCTCCCATTTCTGAAGCCAGATTTGCAACTGTCATACGGTCGGAGATGCTGAGAGATTTCACCCCGTCGCCATGATACTCAATTGACATGTAATTTGCACCATCTGATCCGATCATGCCAATGATCCATAATGCCAGATCTTTTGCACAGACACTATCCTGAAGCTTTCCTGTAAGGGTAATTTTAACTGATTCAGGGATCCTGAACCATGTTTCACCTCTTTTCCAGATTCCGGCTGATTCTGTGCGGTCGATACCTGCAGCAAACGCGTTAAATGCCCCTGCTGTAGAGGTGTGACTGTCGCTTCCGACAATCAACATTCCCGGTTTTGCATATTCCGACATTATCTGATGGCAGATACCTTTTCCTGCATCATGGAACTTTCTTATCCCCTGAGCTGCAACAATATCCCGTATTTCCTGGTATTGTGTTGCCAGTTTTGAATCGGCTGGGGGTGCATTATGATCAAGCACAACAAGAATCTGATCAGGATCAGCAACGCTCTCCCCTCCCATTTTCTGAAATGTTTTATGGATACTTGAAGTGTTATCATGGGAAAGGATTATGTCGGGCCTGGCAAAAACAACAGCGCCGACCGGAGCTTTAAATATCTTTTCAGCAAATGTTTCAGGCTTCATTTAGTGTAGATTAATTAATATTTTAAGGTTCTTATTTTCCCAGAAGACCTCCTCTCTTGTAGATTTCAAGCTGAACCTCAGAAAACGGGATTGCTGCCGTAACAGCGTCATTCCTTAGATTTTCCATTTCACCGGTCAGGAAGTTGATCCTGAAGGAATCCCCATCCTTAAGGCACGTTTCCGAAATCGTTTTACAGGTCATTATCGGAAATGCAGCATTGATTGCGTTTCTTTCATATATTGCACCAAAAGATTCTGCCACAACAGCCTGAATTCCAAGAGAAATAAAGCAATCAACCGCCTGTTGTCTGGAGCTTCCGCTGCCAAAGTTCTTTCCCGCAAAAACAATATCTCCGGGTTCAGCTTTTCCGGCAAAAGACTCGAATCCTTTCAGATTATCAAATGTGTATTGTCCCATCTCTTTTAAATCGGTAATTGCCAGATACCTGTTATGGTAAATCATATCTGTATCAATGTTATCTCTGTTGATCAGCCATATCCTCCCGGTTATGATTGTTGGTTTATTTTGAAGCTTTCCTTTTTGTGAAACCTCTTTCGCGACCCCGGATTTAAAGCCAGGCTTGCTGAACAGAGCAGGTTTTTCGGGCAGTTTGTCAGGTGTGGTAATGAAACCGGCAACAGCTGATGCAGCTACAATTTCAGGTGAAGCAAGATAGACATCTCCTTTTCCCTGTTTCCCTGGAAAGTTCCTGTTTCCTGTGCTTACTGTAATTTCACCAGGTCCGTTTTGTCCAACCTGTCCTGCTGCACAGCCGGCACATCCGGCATTTGATACAAGAGCTCCTGCTTTCTTGAAAATATCAATCAGACCTCTGTCCAGGGACTCTTTCCACACAAGATCTGTGGCCGGGACAATTTTCAAAACTACGCCGGGAGCGACCTTTTTGTCCTTAAGTATCCCTGCAGTCTTCAACATATCGCTCATTCTGCCGTTGGTACAGCTGCCGATAAAAGCAGAATCGATTTTAACTCCCTGCACTTCAACAACATTAACTACATCATGTGGTTCGCCGGGACGTGAGATCACAGGGCTGAATTGGCTGACATCAATACTAAAAGTCTTTTCATAACAAGCATCCTCGTCAGCAAAAAAAGGAGTGAATTTCTGTTTCGACAGTTTCAGGCAATAATCAATTATCTCCTCAGAAGGTGGAAACAGAATAATTATTGCACCCATTTCAGTTGCCATGGATGAAATAGTTATGCGGTCATCGAGTGAGAGTTTCTCAATGCAGGCGCCGTACAATTCTATTGAATATCCCAGAAGGGAGTGAGCTCCGAATATTTTAAGAAGGTTCAGGATTATATCCTTTGCACTTACATCCGGAGGGATTTCATTCTCCAGTGTAATTTTAACCGATGGAGGAACTTTGAACCACACTCTCCCTTTATTCCATGCTGCTGCAATGTCCATGTCACCCATTCCCTGCCCGAACGCGCCGACTGCCCCAAGAATATTGGCGTGGGAATCAGTGGAAACGGCCGTTGAACCCGGCCATATATAACCCTCATCAATCAGAATATGTGTACCGATACCTGCATCAATATCAAAGACCCTTATATTTTCTTCACGTGCAAACAGACGGCAGATATGCTGATTAACCGCATATTTCTGATCTGATCCTGTGGGATTACAATCGAAGGTAAAAACTGTTTTTTCAGGATTCTGTACAGACAAGCCATGATCCCTGATATTCTTTATGACGTTAGCTCCGCCGAAATCGCGTGCGGCACGGGCATCAATCTCAATATCAACAATATCGCCCGGACTGACCTTGTTAAAATCAGAGTGGCCCGCCAGGATTTTCTCAATAAGATTCATGGACATGGATATAGTAGTTTGATTAGGAAAAAGTCTTATATGCTGTACCTGTTAAGGCATTATTTAAACTGAGCCCGGTAATCCCTTGGGGAGAGGCCCTCCACTTTCCTGAACTGCTTATTGAAGTTTGAGATACTTGCAAAACCGCACTCAAGGGCGATGTCATGAACCTGGTATTCCGTTTCACGAAGGAGGTAACA
>DATKXL010000045.1:0-7738 GCA_035529055.1 Bacteroidales bacterium | reverse complement strand
CTTATTACCAGATAATATCCCTGCAAGCCCATATCAGCATAAATCTTACTGTTGAAAAAAACCCAGATATAGACCCCCGAGGTAACAATTCCGACCGGCCACAACCAGAGGTTCTGCCTGATCTCCAGAAAAACATAGATTATACCGGTGACCGCCCCGAAAATCTCTATCCAGTTATTTGATAGCCAATCTGAGAATGTCATTTTTTATCTGGTTGCTGGTTGCTGGTTGCTGGTCCTAAAATTTGACATCGAGTTTTACAATAAAATGGATCCCCGCCTGCGGGAAATAGTATGCCCAGCTTTTTTCAACTCCGTCCTCATACCAGTTGCCACCGTAAGCATTGCTCTCATATTTTGCATTAAAGATGTTATTCACCAGAAGGGAGAGACCTGTGCTTCTGGTATTCCTGATTTCAGGTTCAAAGTCAATCCTTATGTTATTAATAAAGTATGGACCCAGCATCCGTTCACTGTTCATTGTATTGTCAAAGTACTGCCTGCCAACAAATTTACTTATAAGGTGCATTTTAATTACGGGAGCAATCTTTACTGCAAGATCACTGCTTCCGGTAAGTGACGGAGAGTATGCAATATCAACTGCACCAAGCTTTTTGCTCTTATATTCTGATGACCAGTCAGATGTGTTATAGTCAATATAGTGTTCGGTAAAATCAATGATTTTATTTCTGCTGAGGGTAATGTTGAAATTCCATTCCAGATAGTTAAATGGCATAAATCCTGCAGAAAATTCGGCACCCAGACGGTAGCTCCTGTCAACATTGGTCATGATAGGGTATCCCACATTACTTAGCTCACCTGTCGGTACAAGCTGATCCTTGTAGATCATACCATAAAAGTTAACTGCCAGTGAGCTCTTTCCCGTTCGCAGTTTGTATCCCATCTCCGGGTCAAAAAGTGTTTCATGTTTTGGAGTGGCATCCGCATCACCTGCTGCCTCTTTGAAATCTGTTCTGGCCGGTTCGCGGTTGGCAACAGAAAAGGAGAAATACGCATCCTGGTTTGGAGTGATTGAAAAGAAGATTCCTGCTTTCGGATTAAAAAAATTAAAGTGGTGCTTCTGTGATAAATCCTTAAGATCATCGTCATTGCCTGTCATTCTATACCGGATATACCTGTACTGAAGATCTCCGAAGATTGATGTTCTTTCTGACAGAGAATAATTAATTTTCCCATAGAGGCTCATTTCGCTCTTCGAACCATTGTTGAGATACCACTGATGATCCTTTTCAGTGTTACCAGGATATCTCATCCATATTATCCTTCCGAAATGGTCGCCCGAATAGTGATTCATCCCGCCACCGAATTTTGCTTCTGTCTTTTCCTTTCTGTAATTCAGCGACCAGACAAGTCCGTAAAAATCATTATTCATCCATTTCCTCCTTATCAGGTCAGATTCCGTGATCATGGTTCCACCTGTGGTTATAAAAGGCAATCCGTAATCTTCCAGTGAGCGCTCCTCTTTATACTCCTCGTAATAGCCTTTGCCTTTTGTATAATGCAACGCGGAATGAAATGACAGATTGCTGTTTTGCCTGTGGCTGTAGATGAGCTGGTAATGATTCTGAAAGTAATTGTCGCTCTCATTATCATAATATTGGGTATTTCCATTTTCATCGGTGTATTCCCCGGCAGGATTATATCGTCTGTTTACTTTAAGCATATCTTCCGGAACACCCCACCATCCTATTCCCGTGTGCTCCTCTCCCAGAATTATGTTTGCCTTAATACGTGATTTTTCAGTCCTGAACACCCCGCTTATATAAGCAGACCGGTGGTTAGAACCTGTTCTTTCAATAAACCCGCTGCTTTTAAGATCGGAATACCGCATTTGAATTGCAAATCTGCCGGCCAGCAGACCTGTGCCGGCTGCCACCATATTTTTCAAAGTGCTGAATGAACCTGTTGATGAGCTGATTTCAGCAAACGGCTCATTTTCCGGACTTCTGGTTTGTATGTTGATTGATGCTCCGAATGCTCCGGCTCCATTTGAGGAGGTTCCGACACCGCGCTGCACCTGGATATTTTCAACAGAAGAGGCAAGGTCGGGCAGGTCCACCCAGAAGACCTGCTGAGATTCCGGATCGTTGAGAGGTATTCCGTCAATTGTTACATTTATCCTGCTGGCATCGGTTCCCCTTATCCTCAGATTGGTGTATCCTATGCCATTCCCGGCTTCTGATGTCTCGACAAGTGATGGGGTAAGGCTGAGCAGATAAGGCAGATCCTGACCGGAATTTTGTCTCTTCAGGGTTTCGTATTCGACATTGGTATAGGCCAGCGGAGTATGAGCGCCTGCCCTGGTGGCATTTACAATAACCTCTTCGGTGAGCATGGTTTTCTGTACCATTATGACATTAAGTATGGCTTCACCTGATAAAATAACTTCATGAATCTGAGTCTCATAACCTATAAATGAAAACCTTACCGAATAATTGCCATCTTTCAGATCGGGTATCGAATAAGAGCCGTCAGCAGCGGCGCTTACCCCAAGAAAGGTATTTGTGATGGTGATGCCGGTTCCCGGCAAAGGGACACCGTTGATGTCAGTGATTTTCCCTTTGATAACAGAACGATTATCCTGATAGCCGTAAGCCCATGATGTCAGGGTAATCCCCAAAAGTATTAAGATACAAATTTTTTTTCTCATTTCCAAATTAAAAGCCTATAATCAAACTATAATCATGAAAATGAGGCTGAAATTTACGGCTGATTTGAATGACATTCCGTCTTCCCTCCGCCGGCATTATCCGGATCAGGTCTCAGGGTATGATCTCAGCCCGTATTATTAAGGCACCCCATTTCTTGATAATGCAAAGGTATAACATTTTTACCGGATAATCATTTTTTTGTTAAATTAGCGATTAAATCTATTCAGGGGGGTATGAAAAATCTTCTCGATAAACTCAATTACAAGCGACAGACAAGAATTGCAGTCATTAATACCGAAGAAACTTCCGAGCTGATCAAATCACCTGAACTTAAAGATATCAGGATAGACACAGAGATTGACCAGCGTTATCCCTACGAATTCATGATATTTTTTGTAAGAAGCGTTTCAGATGTCAAAAAGTTCACTCCCAACGCTCTGCATAATTTGTCTGTTGACGGAATATTGTGGTTCTGCTACCCAAAAAAATCATCAAAAAAATACAGATCAGATATTGACCGTGATCATGGCTGGAAAGCATTGAATGACTCTGGTTTTTACGGAATACGTATGGTTGCCATCGATGATGACTGGTCAGCCATGAGGTTAAGGAATATCAAGTATATCAAATCCATTTCGGGGAGGTACCCGAAGTGAGAACCCCCATACCGGAGATATGTTTTTTACAAACTTATGATTAGATCAATTCACCCCCCTTGGGCGGAAACAAAAAAGGGGTGACTTAAATGTTAATGGAGTTGAAAAGAAAAGCAAATGATCAAAACCACTATAATAAAGACACCACTTGGTGAGATGGTTGCAGGAGCTACTGAAGATGGCATATGTCTTCTTGAATTCGCTGACAGAAGAATGTTAAATACTGAATATAAGGACCTTACAAGACTACTAAATACAGCTATTCAGGATGGAGAAAACAAGCAATTAAAATCACTGAAAAGAGAGTTAAAAGAGTATTTCGAAGGTAAAAGGAAAGTATTTTCACTTCCACTTGTCACGCCGGGGACAGAATTTCAGCAGTCAGTCTGGAAGGAACTTCAGAATATTCCTTTCGGGGCTACGCGATCATATATGGAGCAGGCTGTTGCGCTTAACAATCCCGGGTCGGTACGCGCGGTGGCAAATGCAAATGGGATGAACAGAATAGCGATTATTATTCCCTGTCACAGGGTTATCGGTTCTGACGGACATCTGACCGGCTATGGTGGCGGTTTGAAGAGAAAAAAATGGCTGCTGGATCACGAAAAGAAATATACGGGTAAACCAATTGAACTCTCACTTTTTAACTTGTAATACATACATATAAATCCAAAATATCTAAAAATGAAAACGATTGTATCGAACAGGAATTTCTTGATTTTTTTATCTCTCTTTATCCTTGTACTTTTAACAGGGTGTGCTCAGAATGAGGTAGTTGATCAGTGTCTTACAGGTCATAAATATGGATTCTTCGGAGGATTGTGGCATGGGTTCATAGCGCCGTTTGATTTCCTGGGCATGCTTTTCAATAATGAGATAACCATGTATGCCCAGAATAATAACGGGGGATTATATGCACTGGGATTCCTCATCGGAAGCGGGGGCTGGGGATTCTTCGGAGGAAAGGGAGCCAGGAGGGTAACCCGCTCGCGTGTAAACTTTCAATCTCAGAAATTTGATAAGGCGGAGATAGTGGATTAAGGCCTCTCCCTAAATCCCTCCCCCAATATTTGTGCCATTTGGCAATGGGGAATAAAGTTCTTTGACATAATTGTTAAGTTTGTTGATGAGTTTTGTGGGATGGGACAAATTATTCATTAAAGTCGGAAAAACAATTTATGAAGATTCAGGGAAAAGAGCCGGATTGGAAATAATTGACAAGATATTAAACTATGTATAAATTAATTGAATACAATGGAAAAATATATTAAGACCATTGCAGCAGTTCTGCCACCACCTCCGACTCATATGGTTGGTGATGGTTTTAAGGTTCACAACTTTTTCCCTTCGTATAACCTGATCGGAGAAAAGGGAATGAGCCCCTGGTTCTTAATGGATTATAACTCAAAATGGGATATAACTCCAAGGGAAAAACCAAGGGGTGTCGGAGTTCATCCCCACCGGGGGTTTGAGACTGTTACAATAGCATACCATGGGAAAATTGCACATCACGACAGTGCAGGCAACAGTGGTGTTATCGGCGAGGGGGATGTTCAGTGGATGACGGCAGGCGCAGGTGTTCTGCATAAAGAATATCACGAGATAGAGTTCAGTAAAACAGGCGGACTTTTTCAGATGGTGCAACTCTGGGTTAATCTGCCGAAAAAGTTTAAAAGGACTCCTCCCAAATACCAGGCGATCGAAAACAAAGATATGACAAGGTATACTCTGGGCGACGGAAAAAGTTATGTGGAGCTTATTGCAGGAGAATATAAAGGAATTAAAGGTCCGGCCTATACCTTTACTCCGATGAATATGTTCAATGCCCGTTTAAATAAGGGGTCCGTTGCAGACTTCAGCTTCGATAAGGATTTTAACACGGCTGTACTTATAATTGAAGGAGAGATAAAAATCAATAATTCCGAAATCATTCCTGAAAATAATTTTGCCCTGTTTAAGCATGATGGCTCAGACTTTCAAATTGAAGCCATTAAGGATAGCATTGTCCTGATGCTGAGCGGAGAGCCCATTAATGAACCGATAGCCTCATACGGCCCATTTGTTATGAATACAGAAGAGGAGATCCGGGAAGCATACCAGGATTACTATAACGGCAAATTCGGGTATCTGGAGGACTAATAATTATCTCCACCCTTCTGCCTTTTACCTTTCCTCCTTTGCCTTATGGCTTTTATTATCAACCATATGACAAAGCATACTCCGAGAGCAATTAAGATGTGAGCCAGATAAGGGAAAATCTGATCTCTTATTTCATATAAATAATAGCCAATTACCGCAAGGATAATATTCCAGATACCTGCTCCTGCGGTGGTATAAATAATGAAATTCCTTAAATTCATTTCAGCCAGGCCTGCAGGAATGGATATCAGCTGCCGTACGGCAGGAACAAGCCGGCCGATGAATGTGGAAGATTTCCCGTTTCTTATAAAATAGTTTTCGGCATGCTCAACTTTTTCTTTTGAGAGAAGCAGCATTCTGCCGAGGGTCGAACCGGCAAACTTATAAACCAGCGGGCGTCCAAGGTATTTCGCCAGATAATAGTTTATCAGAGCTCCCATGAGAGCGCCAACTGTGCCGGCCAAAACAACCCCGAATATATTAAGGTTGCCCTGGGCCGCTTTATAAGCTGCAAAGGGTATAACAGCCTCCGACGGAAATGGTATAAAGGAGCTCTCAATGGTCATCAGCAGAGCTACCGTGAAATAGTTCAGATTGGCCATATACCAATCCAGCAGTGTCTGAAAAAACTCCATATATTCCTTATGCTTTCTATTAATCTTAATAATTGCCTGACAAATATATTGCATCCTTATCAAAGTCCACCTCCTTTATGCATGTGTAAAGGTTTTTTACAGAATATTTATTAACTTACAGATATAAAAAATTTCTGGTAAGCTTATGTAAACAGGATGATTATGAATATATTACGCACTTTTGATCTGCTCGACAGATACAGGGAACTTTTTATCAAGGATGATGTTTTATGTTTTAAGCATAACGGCTCCTGGATAAAATACAATACTCAGGAATATATTGAGTACTCAAATAATTTCTGTTACGGCCTCTACGAATCAGGCTTAAGAAAAGGTGATAAAATAATAACAGTTTCGGGTAACCGGCCTGAATGGAATTTTGTTGATATGGGTATGTCAATGATAGGGATTGTACATGTACCGGTTTTTACATCCCTTTCCGACTCGGAATATGAATATATCATTAAAAATTCCGGCGCCAAAATGATCATTGTCTCCGACAATAAATTACATAAAAACATTAAACCTGCATTAGATAATGCAGGCTTGTCAACCCGCATTTTAACCTTTGATGATATTAACGGTGCTGATAACTGGATGGAGATTGTAGAAAAAGGGAAGAAGTGTACCAAATTGACAATACAGGAAGTTGAAAAGGAGAAAAAACTTATCACTCCGGAAGACTTTGCGACACTCATATACACCTCAGGTACAACAGGTAAGCCAAAAGGTGTTATGTTATCTCATAAAAACCTTGTCAGCAATTTCATATCAGCTGCCGGGGTGTTTAACCTCAAGTCATCAGATAAATATCTTAGTATATTGCCTTTATGTCATGTTGGCGGTCGCATGGGGAATTACCAGACTCAATATAGCGGAAGCAGTATTTATTATGCTGAAAATATGGGTACAATAGCTGCTAATATGCAGGAGGTAAAGCCCGATGGTTTTGATGCCGTCCCAAGGGTTCTTGAAAAATTTTATGATGTAATAATTTCAAAAGGAAAAAATCTTAAAGGAATTAAGAAAACTCTGTTTTTCTGGGCTGTTAATCTGGGTCTCAATTATAAACCATTTGGAGAGAATGGATGGTTGTACGAAAGAAAACTTAAGATAGCCGACAAGCTCATCTTCAGTAAATGGCGTCAGGCTCTCGGCGGAAATGTAAGAATAGTTGGATGCGGTGGTGCCAGCCTTCAGCCAAGACTTGAAAGGGTCTTCTGGGCAGCCGGAATTAAAATCATTAATATGTACGGCCTTACTGAAACCTCCCCTGTCATAACTATTAACCGGACCGAAAAGGGAAAAGTAAAATTGGGGTCGGTGGGAATGGTTATTGAAGGTGTCGAAATCAAAATAGCTGATGACGGGGAAATACTCTGCAAAGGTCCGAACGTTATGATTGGCTATTATAATGATCCTGAACAGACAAAAACGGTTTTTGATGAGGATGGCTGGTTTCATACTGGAGACATAGGCCATATTGAGGATGAGAGGTTCCTTATGGTAACAGACAGAAAGAAGGAGATATTCAAATTATCAAATGGCAAATTCATAGCACCCCAGATAATTGAAAACATATTCAAAGAATCACCTGGTATAGACCAGATAATGGTCATCGGTGAACACGAGAAGTT
>DATKXL010000044.1:0-3372 GCA_035529055.1 Bacteroidales bacterium | reverse complement strand
CTGGGTAATAGTTGTCACCAGGTCAGCAGCTGATCCCGAAGTCAAAAATTGATATCCAGCACTTGACCCACCAGTTGGAGCTACGAGTTGAACTTCCAAAGTCGTATTAGCCGGCATGTCTCCGCCGGTTGTAATCTGCCCGGTTATCTTCCGGTTTGTACCGTTGGTTGTTAAAGCATAGGTCGTACTGGCATCTATCGCCGGAGTCAAGGCTGACGAACCGGCAGTTGCAGTGTCTATGGTCAGCATCAACGGATCTGCATTCGCTTCAAGTTCGTCAATAGCAAGGATTTGAAACTGAACAACCTGGGTATCAGAGCTTGCAGCTAAAGCCGGCACAATTGATGACGTAATTAAACCCATTGCCATTAGAAAGATTAGAAGCCTTTTCATATTATCACCTCCTTTCTGAAGTAATGACCTGATATTTAGCATATTTTATGCCAAATTGTTTCAAATGACCAAATAATTCACAAATTATCAATAGATTATATAGCATTAGTTCATGTAATACCTATGGAAATAGTCTTTAGCTGTAAGCTACTTAGTGACAAAATACGTCACTACAGGCACCCGGGTATTTCGCTTTTATATATTGACTGTCATGGTGTGTAAGGAAAATGCTGGCAAGGGTAAAAGGGAGGCCTTCTTCTCTATTCACGGTAAATGATCAAGAAAGAATCAGCAGTGCTTCTCCGGAGGGTGGAGAGTTCTATTTTGAAAATATAAAACCGGGAAGCTATAAAGCTTTATTGAAATATGTCGGGAAAGAATGCATTTTTGCTATGATAATACCAGAGAGCACTGACATGCTTATTGATTTAAAAGATGTTTTATTTGGAAGCTGAGTCCGTAATCTGGGGCCACAGGATACAGGGTACATCAACAATATTTGGAATAATTTCTGCCGGACAGGATGTTTCAGTAGGAACCGACAGTGGAACGGTCTCAGTAACAATAAACTAACGTGTATTATTCATAAATCAGACGGCAGATATTGTATTTTAGCGGATTTGAATACTGTCGAAGACAGAATTCACCTCGGAGTCCACCGATGTACATCGGGGGACGAGAATGAGCGAAAATACGGTATCTGCCGGCTTACACAAAATGTATGAATAATGTAGGCTAATAGTAAAGAAATACACATGCTCAGCAATCTGATATATTTTTTGTGAAAGTGAAAGAGTGAGTAAGGCTCTATGGCAAAGACAGCAGGGATAATTATCATCGGGGACGAAATCCTCTCCGGCAAGGTTCAGGATGGAAACGCTTTTTTCATGGCACAGGAGCTCTGGTCCCATGGCATACAGTTAAGCCGCATTTCTGTCATTTCTGACATAGTTGACGAAATAGCAGAAGAGGTCAGGAAATTCTCTGACAGATTCGATTATGTTTTCACCTCAGGGGGAATTGGACCGACGCATGATGATATCACGATCGAAGGGATCTCAAAAGCATTTCATGTCAAACCTGTTATTGATGATACATTAAAGGAAATTCTTGAAATGAGACAGGGACCCCTGTCTCCCGCCCAACTGAGAATGGCAGAGGTACCAGAAGGAGCAGAACTGGTCAATGACGATACGCTTTCATTCCCTCTGATAAAATTCAGGAATGTCTTTATCTTCCCGGGTATCCCGCAATTGCTCAGAAAAAAATTTGCTGCTGTAGAAAAAATGTTTCATGAACCGCTCATACACCTTAAGAAGGTGTACGTGAATGAATCTGAAGCGAGTATAGCACCTGTTTTAAATGAGATCGTAAAGCGGTATCAGAACGTCAAGATCGGATCATACCCCGTCATGGAAAACAAGGATTATTCAGTGATGATAACCCTTGAATCCCTCGATGCTTCAAGCCTGTCATCAGCATATACCAGTCTCCTGGAAAATATTCCAAAAGACAAGCTCTTCAAAGCGGAGGGATAAAATTTGTCAGCATAAAATTTTATGCTATCGAATATGTATTTCTTTCCTTCCTTATAAATCCTTCCATCTGAAGTTGTTTTAAGGTTTCCTTAATCTTTTTCGGTTCTTTTTTAAGCTTCTTTATGATGGTAGTCTCAGTAACTTTCGGTGCTTGCAGTACTGTCTTGAGAACCAACCCCCTGAGCTGCCTCTGAGAACCCTGAAATGGTGCCTGTCTCTGATAATGGAAACTCTTTCTGTTGGCATTCCCGAATTCTTTTTTCAACATTACCCCATAATCCATCAGGGCATAGTACCATTGGCGGGGATTATCTTGATCGAGCGCTCTTTCTATAAGGGGGAGCAATTCAGAATCTTTCACATTGTCCCTGTCCTGAAAGAAGAAATGGATAAAAACCCGGCGTACATTCGTTTCAATAAAGACAGCCGGCTGGTTGAAAGCGAATGCGGCAATGGCGGAAGCAGTTGCCTTGCCGATCCCGGGAAGCTGGATTAATATATCGGCGGAGAAAGGAAGAATCCCGTCATATTTTGTGATAACTTCGTGAGCTATCTGTTTCAGCGCTATGGCGCGACGGTTATATCCGAGCCCCTGCCAGATAGACAGAATATCGTGGAGAGATGCCTGTGACAAGGAGGAAAAGTCAGGAAATGCGGAGATAAATCTTTGGTATTTTTCAATTACCCGCTCAACCTGGGTCTGCTGGAGCATAATTTCAGATACGAGGATGCGATAGGGATTACGAGATTTTCTCCACGGCAAGGTTCGCGTATGTTTGCGATAGTAATCCCATATAGTCCTTTGAAAGGGCTGTATTTGGGCAGCAGTTATTCTTTTTGCTCTGATCACATGAGCATCAAACAAGAATTATAAAAACGGGATGATTTTCCTGAGAATTCCCTCGTCTTGTCGATCTTGAGTGATTTTTTGTAAGCGCAGTCTCAGAGGGTCTATGGATATACATCCACTGATAAATAAAGATTTACAGCCTTGTTCTTTTCTTAATAACTGGAAGAGTTCGATTGTGCAGACAACATTATAACGTCCTTCTGTATAGCTATTAATAGCTTCCACGAGTGCCTTCAGTTCCTGATCAAGGGGGGTCATAATGAATGATGCAATACCAACGACCCTGTCCTCTTCCGGGTTATTTCCGATGAGTACAATCGGGCCACCGGAATCTCCCCTGTTCATAGAGAGATCAAGCAGGGCGATTTCTGTATTGTTTCTTTTTTCGGGGAACAAGTGACCATAATAGGAGATAACAGGATCTTCCCATTTCGCAGAGACTACTCCAAATGATATGCTGGATCTTTCTGAGACCAATGGATAACCGGACAGGTAAACATGTGCTCCTTCATAGACATCGTTAAAATTTCCCAGGCGGAGAGGGACAAGTTTTTTTGCTGTTTTGATTTCCAGAATACAGTAATCTCTGAA
>DATKXL010000043.1:0-5489 GCA_035529055.1 Bacteroidales bacterium | reverse complement strand
CGGACCTGTTCCTGTAGTGTGCATTTCTGCTGCACTCATCCCAGATGCTGACAGGTACCGGGTCTTTGGCAAACTGATAGTCAGTCTTTGAGTTATTGGTGCAATAATAGCCTGTTACACGCATGTATTCGGTAAACGCCTTGACATAATGAGGCGGAACAGCAGTGAATTCAATTGGATTATCGACCGACCTCCTGTAGGATGTGGTCCGCATGTGCATACACCCTATCGAGGTCTGATACATCCCCGTAATAATTCCGGCCCGGCATGGTGCGCTTATTGCAGCCGTGGTGAAAACATTTGTATAACGGATGCCCTGTGATGCCAGTTTGTCGATATTAGGTGTTTTTGCAACCTTATCCCCGTAGCAGCCCAGATGGGGGCTCATGTCTTCTGTTGAGATCCAGAGGATGTTTGGTCGCTTCTGGGTTTGCTGGGCATTAGCCTGAACTGCAAAAAGAGATGCAACACCTAGTCCGAATAAAGAATTAAATTTCATCATAATAAAACTATATTTAAAGGGATTTCTTTATTGATCCGGATTTACGGGAGTTAACACCAGGCAAGTTAAGATTCTCATCACCAAGATCCTTCCTCATCTCTTCGGCAAGCTTCTTAAGCTCTTCAACAACTTCGGGATAGAGTTCCTTTACATCATACCTTTCTCCCGGATCTCTACGAAGATCATAAAGTTCATAATCGGTTTTCTTGCTGGAATATTCTCCGGGCCACCCGTCATTCCCCGGCATTTTGCCTTCATATGACCTGTACGGATGCGGAAGAACAAGCTTCCATTCATCTTTCCGTACATTTTCAAGACTGTTTTTCCTGTAGAAATAGTAGAAGATATTACGCGGATTGGCATCAAAGTCTCCCTCAAGCAGTGAAAGAATGTTTACTCCGTCAATTTTTTTAACAGGCAGATCAGCACCGGTAACTGAGCATAAGGTAGGAAGTATATCGATGGTTGAGGAGATATTGTTGCAGATCTTCCCGGCAGGGATCCGTCCAGGCCATGACATTATACATGGTACCCTTTGTCCACCTTCCCAGCTGCATCCTTTCCCTTCACGGAGCCCGCCGGTCGATCCGGCATGATTCCCAAAATTCAGCCAGGGTCCGTTATCTGATGTGAATATCACAAGTGTATTGTCAGTCAGTCCATTACTTGCAAGGGCTTTAATTATTTCACCTGCTGACCAGTCTATCTCCATTATGACATCGCCATATAAGCCCTGTTTGCTCTTTCCTTTGAATTTATCAGATACTGCAAGCGGGACATGCGGCATCGAATGAGCAAGGTAAAGAAAGAAAGGATTCTTTCTATTCTTATTAATGAAATTAACTGCATATTCCGTGTAAAGCGTTGTAAGCTTTGCCTGATCATCAAGAGTTTTAATTTCACTTATCTTCTCATTATCCTTTATCAGGGGGAGTACAGGGTACCTGAGCTTACCCGGACTTTTATCCTTTGATGCCGGAAGGCCATCGTAATCAACGGGCCACATATCATTAGAATATGGAAGACCCAGGTATTCATGAAATCCGTTCTGCAGGGGCAAGAAGGGAAAATGGTGTCCCAGGTGCCACTTACCGACAATACAGTTCCGGTAACCTCTTCTTCCAAGCAGTTCGGGAATCAATTCTTCTTCAGAATTTATACCTGTGCTGTCGTAAGGCATAAGTGCTCCTGAAATGCCAACCCTGTTCGAATAACAACCGGTCATCAGTCCGGCACGGGAGGCGCTGCTGACAGCCTGGGCTACATAGAAGTTTGTGAACCTCATACCTTGCATGGCCAGCTGATCAATATTGGGAGTGTGGTACTGAGTTGCTCCGAAACAACTCAAATCACCATATCCCATATCATCAATAAATATTAATACAATGTTTGGTCCTTTTGTATTGGATTTGGCTTTCTGGGCAATGCCCGGCAAAGTTACCAGTGAGGCAATCCCAAGACTGAATGCAGTTTTAAAGTTGAACATGGTGGCTGATTTAAATTTTTATATTATACATAGTCTTAAAATCCATTCCAATTCGGATTGGACTCCATCATTTTTGCACCGGTTTTTGACCTCCACTCATTCAATAGAAGATATAGCTCTCTCGCTTTTTCAGGCATAACATTTGATATGTCTCTCTTTTCGGAGATATCTAATTCAAGATCATATAGTTCCTGTCTTCCTCTTTCAAAGTTATCAATAAGCTTGTATTTTCCCAATCTTATTGCGCTGCCGGGTTCGACTCCCTGGTTCGAATAATGCGGATAATGCCAGTAAAGCGGACGTTCCTTCATCTTACCGGTTTTCATTAATGGTACCAGACTTATTCCGTCATTTCGGGCCTTAGGCTTCTCTGAATCCGTAAGATCAATTATTGTCGGAAAGAAGTCTATTGATGAAACAGGGCTGGCAATCTCCTGAAACTTATTCTTTTTTTCCGGAACTTTAATGATAAGTGGTACCCTTATCCCGCCTTCATAGAGCCAGCCTTTGCCTGCCCGGAGTGGTGTGTTGCATGTGGGAGAACCCTCAGAGGTCGATAGTCCGCCATTATCCGAAGTGAAAATTATAAAGGTGTTCCTGTCAATTCCAAGCTCTTTTATTTTGTCAAACAGCCTTCCTAGATTCTCATCAACACTCCGTATCATTGCGGCATATACAGGGTTACTCTGTATTATGCGTTCCTTGTAATTATCGCTCATGGATTTCCTTATCCACTCCTTGTCGCGAGTAAACGACTGAGCATGAGTCAGTCCCATTGAATCAGCTTTTGCAGAGAACTTTTGTACAAATTCCTCTTTAGCCTGCATGGGATTATGAACTGCATAGTACGAGAGATAAACAAAGAATGGTTTATCTTTCTTTTCCCCGATAAACTTAATCGCCTCATCTGTTTGCCGGTCAGTCAGATACTCTCCTTCAGGACCATCCTCCAGCCGTGGATTTCCATATGGCGAAAAATAACCATTAGAGGTTTTATTACGGGCGGGTGCACCGGCCGCATGTCCACCTCTGTTTACATCAAAACCCTGATTTTCAGGCCAGAATTCCTCATCTCTGCCCAGATGCCACTTGCCTGAGATCATTGTGGAATAACCATTTTTCTTCAGCACTTCAGCAATCGTGACTTCATTAAGATCAAGCTGCTGTTTAAACGGCAGCGCTCTTAACTTATCATCCGGAAGGCCGCTGTTTGTAGCCTGTCGGCCTGGAATCCAGTCGGTTATACCGGTATTGACAGGGTACTTTCCGGTCATTATGGAAGCTCTTGTCGGCGATGATACGGGACAGGCAGCATAAGCATTGGTGAAGCGAATACCTTCCCTTGCCAGCCGGTCGACATTGGGAGTCTCATAGAACTTGCTGCCATAGCATCCCAGATCTGTATAACCGAAATCATCGAGAAGTATAAATATGACGTTTGGCTTCGATTTTTCCGGTTTTCCTGACAGAACCAGAGCAGTAACAGGAACCATTGCAAGACTAAATCCCAGTAAAGATTTGATGTTCATAGAGTTGATTAGAAATTTTTTATATCCCGGAGCAGATCTGTTAATTCTTTAACAATAGCCGGATTTTGCTCTGCCATGTTATTCCTTTCACCCAGGTCGTTTTTAAGATTATAAAGTTGCGGTAAAGGATCATTTCCCATCTCGATATTTGTATTTGCAGAGATTTTCACTCCTGGTCCCGGTTCAATAAACTTCCAGTCTCCCTTAATAATTGATAATCTGCCATTTGAGGCATGTTCCACGATCCATTCCCGACCTGTCTTCGATCTGCCCAGCAAAGTATTAAGCTGATTGAAGCTGTCAGGAGCATTATCTTCAGAGAGTCTCTGACCTGACAAAGATGCGAAGGATGCCAGAAAATCAATCTGGGATACGAGAGCCTCTGATACCCCGGGTTTAATGTGTTTACTCCATCTTACTATGAATGCAACACGTGTCCCACCATCAAATGCGCTGTATTTACCACCTCTGAGCGGTCCGGCAGGCTTGTGGCCTCCTAGCTTTTCAACGGCATCATCTTTATACCCGTCATCAACAACCGGACCATTATCGCTGGTAACAATAATTATTGTTTTGCGGGAAAGTTTAAGATCATCCACAGCTTTCATGATCTCACCCACCGACCAGTCGAATTCAAGAATGGCATCTCCTCTTGGTCCCATCCCGCTTTTCCCTGCAAACCGCTGATGAGGCACCCTGGGTACATGGATGTCGTGAGTTGCAAAATAGAGGAAAAAAGGTCTCTCTTTATTATCCTGGATGAACCTCACTGCTTTTCCGGTTATTACATCGGCCATATCCTCATCAACCCAGAGAGCTGATTTACCCCCTGTCATATATCCTATGCGGCTGATCCCGTTTACGATAGTCATATCATGTCCATGGCTGGGGTGCATCTTCAGCAGTTCGGGATTCTCTTCACCTGTCGGCCAGTCACCAATCTTCCCGGTGTAGCTGACTGTAATCGGATCGTCAGGGTCGAGTCCTGCAATCCTTCTGTTCTCGACATAGACGCATGGCACCCTGTCGCCGGTAGCGGGTATAAGAAAATTGTAATCGAACCCGATATCCATCGGGCCACCTTTTATTTCTCCGTTCCAGTCAGCGCCGCCCTGCAGACCCAGGCCAAGGTGCCATTTGCCAACCACACCAGTGGTGTAGCCTGCATTCTTCATAACTGATGCAATTGTAGTGCGGCCGGGCTGGATGATTGCTGAAGCATCGCCGGTAGCAATACCTGTTCCTTTTCTCCGCCAGGCATACTCGCCGGTTAGCAACGAATAGCGTGAAGGTGTACTTGTTGCGGATGTGCAGTGAGCATTCGTGAAACGAAGACCCTGTTTTGCCAGCCTGTTGATATTTGGAGTACTTATGGTTTTTGAGCCATAGCAGCTTACATCACCATATCCAAGATCATCGGCATAGATGATTATAATATTTGGCTTCTCAACAGTTTGATTGCATGCAGTATGCATTGCTCCCAGGGCAACTAAACCAAGGGTGTTTCTTAAGAAATGGCATTTATGAGTTTTCATTTTTATTTATTTAAGTTTACCTCGCCCCCTTCCGTCCCCCGCTCCCGGGAGAGCGGGGGATACGGTTACCTTAAAAATTGATAAAAGTCCCTCCCTCCCGGGGGAGGGATTTAGGGAGAGGTTTAAATAGCTCGGTTTTAAAATTGTACAATGATCATTTAATATTTGTTTCAAATACAAATGGAAAAACCTCTGAAGGGGAGTGAGCCTCTATCATAAACTGTTCCATCTTTTTCACTATTTCAGGATTAGAAGCAGCCAGGTCGTTTGTTTCCCCTTCGTCAACTGACAGATCATACAATTCCGTCAGGCCCCGGGGAGTCTTGTTAATATCTCTTTTTACCGCTTTCCAGTTATCCATTCTTACAGCCATTTTTCCACCCTGTTCATGGAATTCCCAGAACAGATATTCATGCTTTGCCTGCTTTTTACCCAGG
>DATKXL010000042.1:0-16797 GCA_035529055.1 Bacteroidales bacterium | reverse complement strand
AAACAGCAACTCAATGCCCCATCTTTTCTTGTAAAGGAATGCGACTTCTTCGGCCTCAATATCAAAATTATTTGTTAAGAACTCAAAGTATCGGTTTCTCTCATCCTGGTAGCTGACTTTTCTTAATTGCAAGTTCTTTTTGATCTTAAAATTTCTTATCCCGTTTTCATCTTCAGGATGATATTCCAACTCGATTATTCCATCGCTTATCACTTTAGCCTGTCCTTGTTTACGATAATGACCCCGCTTAACCTCAATAACTGTATATACTGCATTACTTTTTATGCGGGTAACAAAATATACTTGATTTTGTGTCCATAATGCAAATTGATGATAGTAGTTATACGCTTTATCAAAGACAACCATGCTGTGCGAGATCAATTCAATGCTCTTCAAAAAGTTCTTATCATGTACTTTTGCGGCTGTAATTTTAATAAATCGGCCAACCGATTGAACTGCATCAATCAACATATGAACTTTTAATCCGCCTTTCTTCTTTCCATCTCCTTTGGGGTTCCTGCCAACCCCTTTCAATATATCACTGAACAACCTGATTGTCGTGGAATCTATCAAAAGAACCTCTTTAAATGTCAATCCATAAGTTCGGCTGTCCGACAAAAAACTATGATATCGTTTCACCAAATTAAAATACAAATCTTCAAAAAACTTACTGTCTCTGTTGCGCAAGCCATCGCAAGCGGTACTTTTAGCCGGGGCTCTATCCAATCCCAAATGATTAAGTTTGCCGCCTAAGGCCCGCAATCCTTCACATATCTCAGTCATTGAATCACATCGACTTAATATCCCGAACAGCATTGTAAACAGTTGCGTCCTGGTTTTGAATGCCTTGTAATAATAATCACTGTTGTGTTTCCTGATCAGCCCCTGTATGTCTACTTTATTAACCAAATTCATAATCTGTTTAAAAACCGGCTGTCCGACAAATTTTATTTCTGTATTTTTACCCATGTTGTATTTGTTTTCTCCAAAAACCAAATTACAACATCTGGGGGAAACCTTTGGGGAGTACCCCTTATTTTATTATTTTAGTCGGACACTAGTGTAATTTTATATTAATTCATGATGTAAATATTTTCTTTCACTTATAGTGATTTGAAGTCATGCAATAATTTATCGAGATATTATTTAACCTGAAAATATTATTAAATATGAACGATTTACTGAGTAGACTAGCACAATGTATTGAACTTGGGAAGATCAATAAAGTATGCCCCTATCCACCAAATATGAAAGATCAGGATGGTGCAGATGAATTGACAAAGAAGGCTCTTGAAAGTGGGATCAAGCCTCATGAAATTCTGGAAAATGCAATGATTCCGGCTATGGCTATTGTTGGGAACAAGTTTAGCAAAAATGAAATATATGTACCACAGATGTTGATGGCAGCTAAAGCTATGCATGGTGCGATGATACATATTAAGCCATTTTTTCAGTCCGGCGAAACAAAAAGAAAAGGGAAATTTATAATAGGAACTGTATCAGGAGACTTGCATGACATTGGTAAAAACCTGGTTTCTATGATGATAGAAGGCGGAGGCTGGGAAGTAATTGATCTTGGTGTAGATGTAGGGGAAGAAAAATTCATAGAGGCACTGAGCAAAAATCCGACCGCTGCAATTGGTATGTCAGCTTTGCTTACCACTACAATGGAAAACATGAAGAAAATTGTTATTCCTGTAAAAGAAAAGTACCCCGATTCAAAGATTCTGATTGGAGGAGCTCCTGTTACTCAGGAATATTGTGAAAAGATCGGAGCTGACTTTTACTCTCCTGACCCTCAGGGAGCTGTAGATTACTTAAAAAAACTCGCATCAAAACGATCACCCACATACTCGATGTAAATGTCTGATTTCCTAGTGTTGCCGATGCTGTTTTGTTGATATAATTGATGTAATTGTCAATAAATTGTTGCAGAACAGGTTTTGCACCCACATTCATCAATTTGATGGGATTTCTTTTGCACAAAAGTAAGTGTGTTTGCATTACACTCTCAAAAACATCTTCTTCTTATACAGTATATAAAGGAATACCCATCCGACCGCTGTTATCCCGATTGAATCAACCAATGGCGCCCAGGTTTCCGGAAGGATGCTGTTAAATCCCCCGAAGAAGAACCTTGCGGCAGACCTGAAATTGATTATCCTTCCAGCCAGGTAAATGGTTATCGGATTCAATCCTATGACCACAAAGAAGAATGCCCATTTTTTAAAGTTCCAGACATCGATAACCAGGTAAAAGAGAGAGAAGAGAAGAAGACTTAGTCCCCCGACATAACAGACGAATGAGCTTGACCACAGATTTTTGTTTATCGGGAAATTCAGATCCCATATCTTACCGATTACCATAAAGGCAACAGCTGCAAGAACCATATATAAAACTTTACGTAAAGGCTTGTCATTTAAGTACTTTGAGAGCAGGAACTCACCGGTGAACATCCCCAGTAACGCTGTTGAAATTGCAGGGATTGTACTGAACAATCCTTCAGGATCGTGGTTTCCAAGGTACAGTTTCCCCGGCATTATTAACCGGTCGATATAACTTGCCAGGTTCCCTTCTCTTGAAAATGCATCTGTCGAGCCAAGATCATGAGCAGGAAAGAAAAGAAGTAGCAGCCAGTAACCTATCAGAAGCGCCCAGAACCAGGCAATACGCCATGACAACTTTGTATTCATGAAGATTATAGCAGCAAACATCCATGCAAGACCAATACGGCCGAGAACACTTCCGTAACGCAGTTCGGCAAGATTAAAACGCACGGCATTATTATAAATTATACCCAGCAGAACAAGGATCAGGCCACGCGTTATAACATGTTTGTAAATCGATTTGCGGCTTTCGTTCAGAGCGGTACGCTTTGTCATAGAAAATGGGAACGATATCCCTGCAATAAAAAGGAACAGGGGGAAGATCATATCATAAAAATGAAAACCATGCCATTCCACATGTTCAAGCTGGCCTGCCCACCATTCAAACACCGGCCATCCTGTAAGCGTGGCAAGAGCGATAAAGATACCTTCTCCGCCCATTATCCAGAACATGTCAAAACCGCGTAAAGCGTCAAGTGAATATAATCTTTTTGTTGGTGGTTTGTTTTCGTTTTCCATGATTAATATTTAATTAAGGATTTATCTGATTTTTTTGGTAATACAAAAAAAAATTATTTATTGACTCTACTGAATCAAAACTATGATTTAATCCAAAGATAAAAAAATTGCAATACCCATTTTCGCAAAGCAAAATTTAGTTGAGATAAATAAATATTATCTTTATCCACGCAGTTTAAGGCAAATTAAAGCGATTAAATGAAGCGATTCATTTCTTTTATTCTTTTCTTATTTTCTTTATGTAATACCAGTTATTCCCAGGTTTTTACAGACAGCAACCTTCCAATTGTAATAATAAATACTGATGGAGGTGTGGCAATACCTGACGATCCCAGGGTTCTTGCCACAATGAAAATAATTTACAAGGGAGAAGGATCACGTAATTACCTTACTGATCAGAATGATCCAGCCTATTTAAATTACAACGGCAGGATAAATATTGAAATTAGAGGATCGAGCTCACAGGCAGTACTGAAAAAACAGTACGGGTTTTCAACAAAAAAAGCTGATAACATTACCAATAACAATGTTAGTTTACTTGGATTGCCAAAAGATAACGACTGGATACTTTATGCAATGGCATTCGATGCATCACTTATCCGCAATTACCTGAGTTACAATTTATCGCGGATGATTGGTGAATATGCAAGCAGAACAATCTTTTGCGAGGTTGTTATAAATGGATCGTATAATGGACTTTATGTTCTTCTTGAAAAAATCAAATCAGGGACCGACAGAGTAGATGTATATGAAATCGGAGCAGGAGATATCACATTTCCCGGAGTCACCGGCGGATATATAACAAAAGCAGATAAGACAACAGGAGGTGATCCGATAGCATGGGAAATGTCAAGCTATTTGGGAATAAACGATGTGGATTTCATCCATGAGCTCCCTAAACCTGAAAATGTGAAATACGAACAGAATAATTATATCCAGTCTGAATTTGAGAAGCTTAGAATCAGTGCAGCAACAGGCGATTTGTCACTTGAGACAGGTTATCCTTCAGTGATAGATATCCCTTCATTTGTTGATTACATGATTATAAATGAACTGGCAGCAAACGCTGATGCTTATCAGTTCAGTACTTATTACCATAAGGACAGAAACGGAAAGCTGAGGGCAGGACCAATCTGGGACCTTGATCTGACTTATGGTAATGACTTATTTATGTGGGGATTCGACAGAAGTAAAACCAACACCTGGCAATTCTCAAACGGCGATAATGAAGGACCCAGATTCTGGAGGGACCTGTTCAACAACCAGGTATTCAGATGCTACCTGTCAAAAAAATGGAATCAGCTTATCCAGCCTGGTCAGCCACTGAACATATCTGGCATCGAATCATTTATCGACCAGAGTGTCATAAATATAAGCGAAGCTGTTATGCGTGAAAATCAGCGGTGGGGTACAGTAAGTAATCATGCAAATGAAATACTTAAAATAAAAACGTTTTTACAGCAGAGAATTACGTGGATGACCAGTGGCCTGGGTTCATATTCCGGTTGCAGTAACATTGAAACACCGCCTCTTGTAATAACAAAAATAATGTATAATCCCGCTGAATCGACCAATTTCCCAAACAGCAAAGATCTGGAGTTCATTGAGATAACAAATACAGGGAATAAGACAGAAAACCTTACAGGAGTCTATTTCGGAGGAACAGGATTTGTTTACCAATTCCCGGTAAACACTTTGATTGAGGCGGGTGCAACGATCATTTTAGCAGGGAACGCAACTATTTTCAGGGTAAAATACGGCTTCTTTCCGGCAGGACAGTTTACTAGGAATTTATCAAATACAGGTGAGAACCTGTTACTGCTTGACGGTTTTGGAAATATAATTGACAACGTACATTACTCTAATTTACCTCCATGGCCAAATGCTGATGGGAACGGATATTATCTGGAATTGGTCGATCCGTTTTCTGACAATAGTCTTCCAACAAATTGGATAGCCTACTCCGGAGCAATAGTCTCAGTTGAAGATACATGGAAAAATGAAATTCCCAGACTATATCCATCACCAGTCAGGGATAATCTCCATATCGAAATGCAATGGCGAATCATATCCCTTCAACTTCTTGATTTTCAGGGAAGATTGTTACGAGTAATTCCTGTTGATTCTGAAAGTTACAGCCTTGATATGTCTGCTTATTCCCCTGGCTTATATCTGATAAAAATAAATACAGCAGAAAGAAGTTTCGTCAGGAAAGTAATCAAGGAATAAGAAGCTTTTCTATTTCTCCCCACGAGTTGACTCTTCTGTGTTTAGTGCTGTTCAACTGTCCGGTCTCCTTTTCATGTAATTCAAAAAAGCGGCTGTAAATGTCAACCAGAACACCGTCCATGTCAACAAGGATCCTCTTATTCATTCTCTGAGTTTTTATTTTAAGAATTTTTAAGTTATGAAAATATAAAAAAGCCTTGTAATTGTTACAGAATGAAGACCAAATAAGTTAATTTTACCAACCTGGAATATTATATCACTAATCAATATTTAATAACACATTATGGCAACCCGAAGAGAATTTATTCAAAAAGCAGCCCTCGGGACAGCAGGTCTGACCCTTGGAGCAAAGAGTTATTCGCGTATTCTTGGAGCAAATGACAGGATACGGGTAGGAATAGTTGGTTATTCTGACCGTTTCAGGGGATCTTTATCCCCAGCATTTCTGAGTCTGGCTCAGGAACTTAATTTTGAGTTTACTGCACTATCCGATATCTGGAGCCTGCGCCGTGAAAAGGCTGATACTTTTTACAAATCGAAAGGTATTAATCTTCGACTGGCACGAAACAATGATGAACTATACAGCGGCAAAGATACCGATGCAGTCATTATCAGTACAGCCGATTTTCAGCACGCTTTGCATTGTGCCGAAGCCGTCGAAGCTGGACGGGATGCATATGTTGAGAAACCATTTGCGGAGACAATGGCCGATGCACGCGTGGCATTAAAAGCAGTTCAGAAAACAGGTAAGATCGTTCAGATAGGTTCACAACGCCGCAGTACCGCAAATTATATTGCAGCCAACGAGTATATTAACTCCGGGAAATTCGGTAAGATCGTCATGGTTGAGATGACCTGGAATGTAAATCAGCCTGGAAGATGGAGAAGGCCGAATGATGTCCCTTTGTTGAAGGAATCAGATACCGACTGGAAACGTTATCAGATGAATCGTCCGCCACTGGCGTTTGATCCAAGAAAGTATCTCGAATTCAGGCTCTTCTGGCCCTATTCATCAGGCATACCAGGGCAATGGATGGCTCACCAGATAGATACCGTTCACTGGTTCACAAAACTGGCTCATCCTCGAAGTGTTGCAGCCAACGGAGGTATCTATCTGTGGAAGGATGGCCGTACCAATTTTGATACAATGACCGCAGTATTTGAATATGGCGATCCCGGGGATCTTACTTCAGGGTTCCAGGTTGTCTATTCCTCCCGTTTCACTAATTCCGCAGGTGGCATTAAAGAATTATATTATTCCAACGGAGGGATGATGAACCTTGATACCAACAAGGTAACCCCGGAAGGTGGTCTTCGTGAAAGAGAAGCTGCAGCCATGAAAATGAAAGCAAATCTTCTGGAACCTTTTGACCTGCCAGGCGTGACAATTGAAACAGCTGCCGATACCGGTGGTGATCCGATGACAACTGCCCATATGAAGAACTGGATGGAATGTGTGAGAAGCAGGAAGAAGCCGAATGCTGATATCGTTGCAGGTTATAACCACTCGATTGCAAACATTATGTGCACTGCCTGCCTGAGAACCGGAGAAAAAGCCACTTTTGACGAGAAATCCCAGGAGGTAATGGCAGGCGGAAAAGTATTTCAATATTAATTTTTTTATAGGATGAAAAAAGCTTACGAATTTTTGAAAAATCGCAAATGGTTATCATTCCTGATTACCATGAAGATATTTATTCTTGCAACAGGTCTCGTTATAAATGGTCAGTCTCCCAAATCCAGGGGGGTGAGGCTGGAGAGACTGGATGATCAGCATAAAGTAAATGTTTATATTAATGGTACCCTGTTCACTTCTTACCGCTACCCTCTTAACCTTGAGAAACCATTCCTGTTTCCAATATATGCCCCGAACGGATCAGTCATTACCAGGGGATTTCCGCTTGAACCAAGAAAAGGTGAACGTGTTGATCACCCTCATCATATAGGCCTCTGGTTTAATCATGGGAATGTGAACGGATTGGATTTCTGGAACAACTCTTCAGCTATCCCGGCCGATAAAAAGAGTTCCTATGGACAAGTTGTTCATCAGAAGATTCTCAAAGCCGAGAGTGGAAAAAAGGGTCTGCTTGAAGTAACCATGAACTGGAATGATAGTAAAGGCAATACTCTGCTGGTTGAGGATACCAGGTATGTTTTCTCGGGAGACAAGGTATCGCGAACTGTCGATCATATAACCACTCTGACAGCTGTTAATGGAACCGTTGTTATTGCAGATAACAAAGAAGGACTTTTTGCCATACGGGTTGATCGTGCGTTTGAGATGCCTTCAAATGAATCGTTGATCTTTACCGATGAAAAGGGTAATCCGACAACGGTTAAAGCGACAGATAACACAGGTGTGACAGGGATGTACACTTCAAGCAAAGGGCTTAAAGGAGATGCAGTATGGGGTACGCGGAACGACTGGGTTGTTCTTACCGGTGTTAAAGACAATACCACTGTTGCTTTTGGTATATTTGACAATCCTAAAAATCCCGGTTATCCGGCTTATGCGCACGCCAGGGGATATGGTCTTTTCTCTGTAAATAACCTTGGTCAGAACGCATATGATCCCAGGCAGGAAAAAGTAGTATATACTTTGCAGAAAGGAGAATCCTTAACCCTGCACCACAGATTTTACGTTCAATCAGGTTCAGAACTGACACCTGAAAAGGCTGATAAAATATTTAAATCATTTTCAAAAGAGTATTAATCCACCATCCCTCACCCCCAACCCCCCTGATAGGGGTGCTAAAAACAAAATAACTATGAAAAAATTAAACTTAATCAAGATTGGATTTGCTGTTATTGCTGTTCTTTTTCTGTACTCGTTTTCATCCGGCACTTTTGCGTCCCAACCTGCAAAACAGCAGTACTATGAATTAAAAATTTACCGGTTAAAGGATCCCGGGAAGGATACAATTTTTGACAAGTATCTGAAAGATGCTTTTATTCCTGCAATGCACAAGGCCGGAATAGCAACCATAGGCGTTTTCAAACCCGTTGAGGCTGATACGGCATTTGGCAAAATGGTCTATGTCTTTATTCCGTATGAAACTATGGATCAATATAATAAGGTTCTGACAATGCTTGAGACCGATCCTGTTTACCAACAGGCGGGGAAGGATTTTCTTGATGCTCCATATAATGATCCTCCATTTACCAGATATGAGAGTATTTTCATGAAGGCCTTCGCATTTATGCCACAGTTAAGGGTGCCTTCTTTTACTACTCCCCGGGGAGAAAGAATTTATGAGTTAAGGAGTTATGAGAGTTGGACAGAAACAAAAGCAACAAAGAAAATACATATGTTCAACGAAGGCGGCGAGATTGCTATTTTCGAAAAAATTGGTGCTAATGCTGTATTCTTTGGTCAGGTACTGTTTGGAAGCCTGAAGCCCAGGCTTATGTATATGACCACATATGCTGATATGAAATCGCAGAAGGAGCACTGGGCTGCATTCTCGAACCATCCTGACTGGAAAACTCTCAGGGCAAAGGAAGAATATGCAAATACAGTTATAAAGCCGAACGCCTACCTGCTGCACCCGACAGATTATTCTGATTTTTAAGACTTTGTGTCCGGGGCTGTTGAAAAAATATGAAGAATTATCTCAAGAACCGCTGAAAACGAACCAGGCTAATTCCATTCATCAGGTCTGAATAAAACATTCTTTTTACATTAGGGCTTTGGATAACCTGCAATTTCTTTCAGGTTCCCGACTATTACATCATCAGGCAGCTCATAATTTTGTAGTTGACCGTTAAGAAATTTATCATATCCTGATAAATCCATCAAGCCATGACCGGAAAAATTAAACAGAATTACTTTTTCTTTCGCTTCCTCTTTTGCTTTTTTTGCCTCGCGAATTACTGCGGCAATAGCATGAGTGGTTTCAGGTGCAGGAATTATTCCTTCGGTTTTTGCAAATAGTATGCCAGCTTCATAACTCTCCAATTGGTGTAGCGCAAGGGGTGAAAGAAGACCTTCTTTGGTGGCTTTGCTGACGAGCGGCGCCATGCCATGATACCGTAATCCACCGGCATGTATGGGAGCTGGTATAAAGCTATGGCCTAATGAATACATGGCAACCAAAGGTGTCATTTTAGCTGTATCACCATGATCATATACATAGGGACCTTTCGTTAATGTAGGGCAGGATGAAGGTTCAACGGGTATAATATCAATTTTGGCTCCATTAATCTTATCATATACAAATGGGAAAGCAAGTCCGGCAAAATTGCTTCCTCCTCCGACACAGCCAACTACAACATCAACTTTCTTTTCACCTGCAATTTCCAGTTGTTTTTTCGCTTCAAGACCAATAATGGTTTGGTGCATCATCACGTGATTTAATACACTGCCAAGTGAATATCTCGTTTTTCCCGAGGTATCAGTGACTGCTGCTTCAATTGCCTCACTGATGGCAATGCCGAGACTGCCAGGAGTATCGGGAGTTTTTTCCAGAATGGCTCTTCCGGCCAGGGTTTCGTTACTCGGACTTGCCACACATGTGGCACCCCAGGTTTGCATCATAAGTTTCCGATAAGGTTTCTGATCATAGCTTATTCTGACCATAAATACCTTACACTCCAGTCCCACCAGAGAACAGGCAAATGCCAGGGCACTACCCCACTGGCCTGCACCGGTTTCGGTTGACAACCGTTTAATTCCAAATTGTTTATTATACCAGGCCTGGGCAACTGCTGTATTGGGTTTATGACTGCCTGCAGGTGACAGACTCTCATTTTTATAATAAATCCTGGCTGGAGTTCCGATGGCCTGTTCCAGTTCATATGCACGATGTAGGGGTGAAGGACGCCACCTGGTAAGTAATTCCAGGACTCCTTCGGGAATGTCTATCCAGCGTTGTGTACTGTATTCCTGTTCAACTAGATTCATAGGGAAAACAGGTGCCCATGCTTCTTCCGGTACTGGCCCATCGGGGCTCATAAAAGGTGGAACTTTGATATCGGCTGCCAGATTATACCATTGTCTGGGCATTTCACTTTCGCTTAATAAAATTTTTCTGATCTTTTCCATAATTTATGATTTTTAAGTTAGTGGTTATTAAATAAAAAAGGCACGCTGTGAACAGCATGCCTGGTTAGATAAATATCCTTAAAAACTATATAACGGCCTTATTCACAGCATAATCTTTTAAGCTGCGCCAGGACCAGATATATAATTCTATCGTTTTCATGGCCATAAAAGTAATTAAAAAATCGAATTTCCAAGAAAAAAACATATTTTTTTTAATGTCTTATGTAAAATAGTCAAGTTCCTGTGAATATTGACACAAAATATCAGATCAGGCTGTCAATCTTGTATTGTTACCCCGGTTTTTCTCAGGTCATCAAAAAAACCAGGGTACGATTTAGCGACACAATCTGAATCCTCAATAATAATTTTATCCTCAGCCCCCAGTGCTGCTACCGCGGCAGCCATTGCAATACGGTGATCGCCATGAGAACTAACACGGGCTCCTTTTATCCGACCACCGGTGATTGTCATATAATCGTCCCTGACTTCAATATTTATCCCCATTTTTCCAAATTCTTCCACAAGTGCCGTTGCCCTGTTACTCTCTTTATAAATGAGACGTGATACGCCTTTAAGTGTTGTCTTTCCATTGCAGTATGCTGCCAGTGCAACAAGAGGAGGGAAGAGGTCGGGCGATTCAGTGGCGTCAAATTCAAATGCTTTCAGGTGCGATTTTGAGACTTCAATAAAACCATTTCCGACACCAGGATTGACTCCGGCTTTTTCAAGAGCCGTCATTATTGACTTGTCGCTCTGATAGCTATCTGTCCTAAGCCCGCTGATCCTTAGTTGTCCGTTAACTGCGCCTGCTACAAGGAGAAAAGCCCCACCGCTCCAGTCACCCTCAACTTCATATAAGCGGGGTTTGTACTTCTGTTTGCCGGCAATTCTGAACAGACTATAATTATCATTTGAGACGCTTATTCCGAATTCCTGTAAAACCTGAATTGTCATATCTATATATGGTTTGCTCTTCAGATTGCTGACCCTGATTTCAGAATTATTTTCTGCCCCGGGCAAGGCCATCAGCAATCCGGTAAGCAGCTGGGAGCTCATAGAACCGTCTATCTCACAGTTTCCTCCCTTAACCGGACCCTGAATAATAAGCGGAAGAAAACCGTCATTGGTGACACATTTTACACCTAGCTGATCCAAAGCCTCTTTGATCATGAACATGGGTCTTGTTTTCAGGGAACCGGTGCCGGACATAGTTATTTCAGCAGGATTTAAAGCTGCTATAGGTGAGAACATTCTTATTGCCAGACCCGACTCACCGCAATTCAACGTTGTCTCTTTCAGTTCACCGCCTCCTGTTATTTTTAAACTATCGCCATCACGTTCCACTATTGCTCCCAGGGCGTCAGCAATACCCATGGCTGCAAGGGAATCATCACAATAGGAGGGACCGGTTATTGTAGTTTGTCCATCGGCCAGAAGTGCAGCAGCAATAGCCCTCTGGCTCATGCTTTTTGATGGAGGCGCTTTAATATGGCCTTTCACATATGATGGCTCCACAGATCTTTCCATAACTTTTAAAGGATTAATGGTTACTCTGTCTCTTTTCTTATACCGTTATTCATGATCTTCATCTGGTGGTTAATCGATTCCTGATGAATAGCTTTGAATATAGTATCAATCAGTTCGGGGCTTAATCCTTTGGCCACACCTCTGGTGATGACTTTTTTCATTATTTCATCCCAGCGGGTGCTCTGCAGAATAGTGATATTATTCTCCTTCTTATACTTACCGATAGTCTCGGCAACTTTCATTCGCTGCTCCATGAGGTCGAGAAGGTGGTCATCAAACACATCAATCTGCTGCCGAAGCTCTCCAAGGACGTCAAGCAGCCTGGGATCGGAGGTTGAAGGATTACGCATTATGAGTCTGCTAAGAAGCTCTTTCAGTTCGTTGGGAGTGAGTTGCTGTGCTGCATCGCTCAACGCTTTATCAGGATCAATATGAGATTCGATCATCAATCCGTCAAAGTTAAGGTCCATTGCTTTCTGGGATATCTCGTGAAGAAAAGCTCTTGAGCCTGCTATGTGACTTGGATCACAGATAATCGGCAGGTTGGGGATCCTTCTGCGTAATTCAATAGGAAGCTGCCAGTTAGGCTGGTTCCTGTAAGTGGTTTTTTCATAAGATGAAAATCCGCGATGAATTGCTCCCAGCCTTGTGATACCTGCTCTGGCAATACGTTCGATGGCCCCGATCCACAATTCAATTTCGGGATTTATCGGGTTTTTGACCAGAACCATCACGTCAACCCCATTCAGGGCATCAGATATCTCCTGTACTGTGAAAGGATTAACAGAAGTGCGGGCGCCGATCCACAACATATCTATGCCGTATTTCAATGCTTCATAGACATGTTTTTCATTTGCCACTTCAGTTCCGACGAGAAGTCCGGTTTCCTGTTTGACCCGTCTCAGCCATTTCAAACCCCCGATACCTACTCCTTCGAAGGTATTAGGACGCGTACGCGGTTTCCAGATGCCAGCCCTGAACACACTTACCTCTTTTAACTGAGCTAATTGCAAGGCAGTCTCCATAACCTGTTCTTCAGTTTCAGCACTGCAGGGACCAGAGATCAGAAATGGCCGGCCTTTATAACCTCTCCACTCTTTTATCAGCGATGTCTTAAGTTCTGATTCCATAAATCATAAGTTTTAATTCAGGATCTTTCTTATTTTGTTTGCCTCTTCCATCAAAGCTTTAAGTCCGTCGATGTCATTATCAGAGATCATCTTCCGGAAAAGATTCATTTTTTCTATAAAGGTATCCAACACTTCAATAATGTACTCTGAATTTTCAAGAAAGATAGGAGCCCATGTATCTCCATTGCTTTTGGCAAGACGTACGGTACTCTCAAACCCGCCTCCTGCCAGCGTCAGGATGTTTTGCTCTTCCTCCTCCTTATCAAGAACGCTTAGTGCAAGCGAAAAGGAGGTAATGTGAGAAATATGGGAAACATAAGCAACATGGACATCATGATCGCCGGAGTTCATAAAGACTTTTCGCATATTCAGTACTGCAAGCATCCTTTCAATTATTTCAAGAGCATCCGGATCGCTCCGTTCCGAATCGCAGATAATCACAGGCTTGTAATCAAAAAGTCGGCCGATTGCAGCAAGCGGACCGGAAAATTCTGTGCCGGCCATAGGGTGCAAAGCCACGTAACGGCCACGGTTAGGATGGTTTTCTGATATTCTAGCTATGCTGCCTTTTGTTGAGCCCATATCCGTTACTACTTTTGATGTTCCTCCAATCCTGTCGAGGATCCCGGGAAGCATCATGCAATTTGTATCCACAGGTGTGCTGAGGATGATCAGATCGCTCCTGTCAACTGCATTTTCAAGTGTATCTGTTTCATCAACAAGACCGCAAAGCTGAGCGATATTCTTATGCTGCATATTGGCATCGACACCTATTATTCTGTCGGCAAAACCACGTTTTCTGAGATCTATCGTTAATGATCCCCCGATTAAACCGATACCTACTATAGCTATTATCATTTTTACCTGTTATTTATTATTATTGAGCCAGGAAGCAATCCTCTTTTTAGCTTCCAGAAGGGTTTTTTCATTTGCACACAGAGAGATACGGATATAACGATCTCCTTTGTTTCCGAAGATAACCCCCGGTGTAATAAACACATGAGCTTCATTCAGAATTTCCTCAACATATAATTCACAATTGATAATATCCTCAGGTATCCGGCCCCAGACAAATAATCCTGCCTGTTGCTTATCATATTTGCATTTAAGGATATCCATTATCTTCTCCACTATTCTCCGTCGCACATTGTAGACTCTGTTGATTTCGTCATACCACTCCGGGGGATTGTTCAGCGCTTCAGCAGCTGCCATCTGAACCGGAAGGAACATGCCGGAGTCCATATTGCTTTTCACTTTAAGGATAGCGCTAATATATTCGCTGTGTCCGGCCACCATCCCAACACGCCATCCCGCCATATTCTGCGATTTGCTCAGTGAATTAAGTTCGAGAGCAACATCTTTTGCTCCGTCAACTGATAGTAAGCTCAGGTATTTATTATTTAAGATAAAACTGTATGGATTGTCATTGACCAGCAAGATATTATGCTTTTCTGCAAATGAGACGAGATTTTCAAAAAGAGAGAGAGAGCCTTTTGTGCCGGTTGGCATATGAGGGTAATTTATCCACATCAGCTTTACTTTACTCAAATCGCTGTTTTCGAGTTCCCTGAGATCAGGGAACCACCCGTTTTTTCCGTCCAGTTCGTAATACCTCACAATTGCGCCGGTTAATCTTGTTACTGAGGAATATGTCGGATAGCCCGGATCAGGAATAAGAACCTCCTCACCGGGATTAACGAAGGCCATGCTGATATGCATAATACCTTCCTTACTGCCGATCAGAGGAAGTATTTCATTATCCGGATTCAGATCAACATTGAAATAGTCTCTGTACCATTGCGCGAATGCTTTTCTTAATGCAGGTACTCCGATATAACTCTGGTAACCGTGCGAAGTTGGTTTTCTGGCTTCCTCAATAAGGCGGTTTATCGTATTCTTTGATGGAGCCTGGTCGGGGCTTCCGATACCCAGGCTTATAATATCAGTGCCGGTTTTGCGCATCTGCTCAATCTGCTTGAGCTTACGTGAAAAATAGTACTCCTGTACGACTGTTGTACGGTGTGCGGGTTCAACTTTCATAAAGCATGTCTCCTTTATTATATATACCAAGCACCTCTAAGTTGCTGGTGTATTTCTGTAAAACAGTTTCAATAATTTCAACATTTGAATCATCCGGTAACTCCAGGTCAAGGTAGAACATATATTCCCATTCTCCATTCAGACGGGGAACTGATTGTATCTTTGAAAGATTTATATTCATTTCCGCAAGCCTGACAAGCACTGCTGCAAGCGACCCGGGTTTATGGCCGGTAGCAAAACATATAGAGATCTTATTCCCTTTGGTGTTAACCTTTTCCCCGCTTCCTATAACAAGGAATCGCGTATAGTTTTTCTTGTAAGTCTCTATTCCTGAGGCAAGTATTTCAAGTCCATATATTTCAGCCGCATTTGAAGAGGCGATAGCTGCAATTTTCTTAAGCCTCTGCTCGCTTATTATCCTGGCGCTGCCGGCGGTATCATCAGTCTCAACAAGAGTAATTTCGGGATAATTATTCAGGAAGTTCATACATTGAGCCAGCGCTATGGGATGGGATCTTATTTGCCTTATATCGGTTATCGTCTGGCCCGGCAGAGCCATCAGGTTCTGTTTTATCCTGAGATTTATTTCTCCAAGCACTTTCATCCCCGACTCCCTGATGAGATTGTAATTATAGAGAATGCTTCCTGACCGTGCATTTTCGATGGCCATAATTGCATAGTCAGCCAGACCGTTACTGACTGCACCGATTGTAAGGTCGAAAGATGAACAGGGCAGAATATCAATCGTATCATTACTGAAATAATGCCTTGCCGCGACCTCGTGAAAGCATCCCTTCTCTCCCTGTATTGCTGTTTTTATCATAAAAGTCGTATTTAAAAAAAAAGGCCCCTTTTCCGGGACCCTTGCTTTCATATAAATTTCTTATTTATGTACAAAAATCCCCTTATCTCTTTTTAAAATAAAAATAGAAGTAGAAAAAGGAGATATAATATTTGTATATATTATTCATTTTATCGCTTTATCGGGTTACAAATGTAATGCGTAATTTATAAAATGCAAACAAAAAAGTATTTTTTGTTATAGTTTTTTAAATTTTTTATTTATGTCGCTTCAGGAGCACCTCTTCAATATCCGAAAGGCTGGTCCCTTTGACTTTCAGGAGTATAAGCAGATGATACAACAGGTCAGCGGCCTCGTTTTTGAATAATTCGGGATTATTATCCTTTGCTTCAATAATTAATTCCACTGCCTCTTCTCCGACCTTCTGTGCGATTTTATTGATTCCCTGCCTGGAGAGTTTATTTGTATATGATTCTTTTATGTCCTCGTCAATCCTCTGATTGATGATCTGTTCCAGCTTATAAAAAAAGCCTTTTGCTGTTTCGTCAGAGAAGCAGGATACAGAACCGGTGTGGCAGACCGGCCCTGCAGGTTTAACTTTGATGAGCAGCGCATCGTTATCGCAATCCGTTTTTATATCTTTGACATACAGGAAATTACCTGATGTTTCACCTTTGGTCCAGAGACGGTTTTTACTCCGGCTGAAGAAGGTAACTTTACCTTCCGACTGAGTCTTCTTATATGCTTCTACATTCATATAACCAACCATTAAAACCTGCATATTGTCATTGTCCTGTATAACAACTGGTACAAGTCCGTTGCCTTTAGTAAAATCTATATTTACCATCTTACGTTGATTTTTTTATCTGCCAGATACTTTTTAAGATCAGGGATCAGGAT
>DATKXL010000041.1:0-8311 GCA_035529055.1 Bacteroidales bacterium | reverse complement strand
GTAGGAACTGCAGTAACTTCGATCATTCTTGTCATATTTCTTGCAACAATAAATACGTACGCCTCTCAACAAGAGTTAGATCTTTTTGATCGAGGGTATGAATTTTATTTATCATACCAGCCTGAAAAGGCTGTAGAAACCTTCCAAATATTTCTTAACGAATTTCCGGACAGCTCTGCTAAAGACGCTGCTCTGTTCTGGCTCGGGAGGTCATTCGTGAAGTTAAGCTTGTTTGAAGAAGCAAAAAGGGTCTTTGATGAACTCAAACAACAAATTCCTGATAGCCCTTTCATGGTATACGTGGATAAAGAATTGGAGATGATGAACACTGCAGGTACAGAGAATAAAACCATGACCGGAATAACCAAGGTTGATTCAGAGATTCAAGTGCCCGAGAAAGATACAGTACAAGCAGAGAGAACCCTATTAGAGACTACAGAGGAAAGAGATAAACTAAGATTACTGTTAGAAGAAGAGAAGAAGAAAAATAAAGAATTGAAGGCGAAGGCGGACAGATTTGACATTGAGTTAAAGGATCTTTTTGAAAATTTGAAAGCACTGCGGAAGAATTGGGAAGATGACCAGAGCAGTCTCACGATCTCGCAAGACGAGAATGGAGATCTTGATTCAGGCGTTCAGAAAACAAAGAATGAGGAGGCGAGGGGAGAAATTGGGGAAATAGCTACAAAAGATAAGGTGCAAGGTATTGAAAAAAAGCAGGAAAATCAAATGACTCCCCCGCCAGATGCTAAACCAGATGCTCAAAAAGAACATTTCGTTACCCAAAAGGATATCCTGCACACCCTTGAACTTATTGCCAATGAAGAAACCTGGATTTTCGTGACCATCGATGAAAAGGAATCAAAGGAGAGATTGTTGAAGCCGGGTACACGTGCAAAATGGACTGCAAGAAGTGGGTTTGCCCTGAAAATTGGTAATGCTGGTGGGATTAAATTACTATTTGATGGAAAAGAAATTGGACCTCTTGGGGAAAAAGGAAAGGTCGTAAAGCTGAGACTTCCCGCTGTCAAAATTTCATCCAGTAATAGAGAAGCATCAGGCTTGAATTAAAGCGAAGAATATCGGTGAACATGAAACCCTGCAAAGTATCATCCCACCAGTTCATGTTTTTCATTTTACAAAGTGTCATTTTGTTGTTGACTTGCATTTGAACGTTGCAGCTAACCAAAAATATCCTCTGCGTTTGTTTGATGAAGATATTTGCATTATTTGAGAAACATCAGGACTATTGACTTATAGGTGAAGTGTTTATCGATATGGTTTTAATTCCCGCCTTCAAGGATTCCCCTTCAATCTATTGACAGCATCGGCTGGATATATTAATTTACCGGTGGTCATTGCCCATGATTTTCTCACTCAAGAAAATTTACGATCAATTCATTCAGCCGTCATCTATCAAAAAAGATGAGGTTTCCGAACACGCTATCCAAGTTGCCACAGCAGCATTGCTCATTGAGATGATGAAAGCTGATGGTACAGTCAATGAGGATGAACGTAAGGCAGTTATGCAGACTATCCAGTCGAAGTTTAATCTCACAGACGATGAGACAATATCACTGAAGGAGCTTGCCAAGGAGAAAATCAGGAAGGCTACGGACTATTATGATTTTACCTCTCTTATCCACAAGCGGCTGTCATATCAGCAGAAGGTGGAAATTATAGAGCATCTCTGGGAAATCGCTTTCACGGACAAGCACCTCGACAAGCATGAAGAATATGTGGTTCGGAAGATAGCTGATCTCATTTATGTCGAGCATAAGGATTTCATTGAAGCTAAACTGAAAATAAAAAAGAAACTATTGTTGTAAGCCCGAGAACAGGGCTTATGGAATGGCTTGCTGATTCCAACTGAAAAACAGTTCCATAATTCCATCAAGAAGGACTTCAATGGAGTTGTTCAACATCCTATCCTGAAGAAATGGCTATATTTATCTGAGGCAACGGAAGATTTTGAAACTGTAGCTTCTGATATTGTTGAGGCAGTTAGAATGAATGACCTCAGATTTGGAGTGGAACCCCAAGAACGGATTTCAAAGAGAAAAAGAAAAGCATGAGACTTGTTGTATCGGCAATGCTGTGGGAAAAACTACGTGTTTGACAAACTGCAAAAGACAGGACATGAGATAAAGCGTGAAATCAAGGTATATAGGAGAGTCCTTAAAGATACCAGAACACACAAAATCGCAAAAATACTTCCAAACCTCCCCACTTGTTATTGAGAGGCAAGGTAATGCCCATGTAGTTGAAGTACTACAGCCTTTCTTGATTAATTACTTCAAGGCTTCTTTAAGAAATACTGAAGATGTGATTATCAATAATTAGGTTTAAAAAACCCGTTATATAAGTCTTTGTCTTTTTGGTACTCTCTGATAAGACTTTGATAATACTCGGTTAATCTGGATAGCAAGAAATGCCGTTCCTTTAGAGATAGGGTTAAATAAAACGGCAGTTCCATCAATATCGAAATAAATGCCTTCTCAATTCTGTTACTCATAATGAATACTTCCCTTACTTTTATTGTAGAAATGCACATGTTACAGTCAATCCTACATGAGTAGGGGAAGGCAAATTACATTCATACGATAATCACACCCTACCTGAGTAGGATTGACTCATATGATGCCATCAAATAAAGTACAGTCTAAGGGCAGAAGAACTATGATGTGTATTAATATGGAGTTTGATTAGGATAAATCGGAAGCCTATGGCTCAACTATTAGAAAACACACATATTTATCAAGACAAAACAACGCATACAAAAGAACCCGTTCATAAGGGGAAGGTTCTTATCGTTGACGATGACGTTGACGTAGTAAATGCTATGCAAGCATATCTTACAGCGTGCAACTATATGGCAGTTGGATGCACATCAGGGAAAGACGCTATCGAGAAATTAAAAGCATATGATTTTGACCTAATGCTGACCGACCTTATGATGCCAGAAATGAATGGGATTGAACTGTTGAAGTCTGCATTGGAAATAAACCCGCATCTTATGGGAATCATTCTAACTGGTAAGGGGACACTTGAAACCGCCACTGAAATGATGAAAGAGGGGGCTTTTCTTTGTTCTTTAAAACCCTTTAATTTTAAAATGATGCAACTGATACTGTCTTGTGCGATTAAAGCGAGACAACTCAAGAAACTGGAGGAGAAATACCATCTCCTTACTGATGAACTTACAAACAACGTGGGGAAACTTCAGAATTACAATGAGACAACCGCAAGCAAGGAGCTTGAAATTCTGGAACTGAAGAAGAAAATAGAAAGTCTAAAAGAAGAATTAAAGTGTTACGAATATCTTGAAAAACATTGGAGGCTATAACTATATTTTCTACTACTCGACCTTTCAGTCATTGATAGTTCAAGTCTCACCTACTTCCTTATAAAAAAGTTTTCATATGAAGCCTTCTTGTAGTGTGTTACACCTGAAATCAATAAAAAAAGTTGCCTTAAAAAACCCAAATTCATCTGTCTTCTCAGGTGTATTTCTTTGAAAACTTAACGTTACTGACAATAATTGTCAATTGATATAAGCTCATCGCATGTCTGTTTCCAGCATTATTGTTTTAAATTAACATGTTATTAATGTGGCACTACATTTGCGAATCCAATAAGGTACACGAAAAGGAATGATGAACTTATTAAAATGAAGTTTATAAAATATGCAAAGTTCAAGGCAATCATATTAGGAGTAGTCTTTTTCTTTTCTTCTCATCTTGCGGCTGCAAATTCATCATTGGAAGTGAATGAGCGGTCAACTTTCCCTGAACACCCCTCTTTCATTTTTTTATTTATTAGCCTAACGCTACTGCTCATTGCAATTTTGCAACTGCTTCAATATCGGAGACAAATTGAAAAGAAATCATTAGAATTATCTACTGCAAACAAACAACTGCAAATAGAGATAGAGGAACGTGCACAAATTCATACAGCTCTGCAAGAGAGTAAGGAACGTTATGCCCTTGCTGCACGCGGTGCCAATGATGGCCTTTGGGATTGGAATCTGAAAACAAACGAGATCTATTTCTCCTCTCGATGGAAGTCGATGCTGGGATTTCAAGATGATGCAATAGAGGATCGTCTGCAAGAATGGTTTCAACGAGTGCATCCAGATGATATTAATAAGCTAAAAAAGGATATTTCTGACCATCTCAATGAAGGGACGTCGCACTTTGAGAATGAACATCGCCTATTGAACAAGAAAGAGGATTACCTCTGGGTATTAAGCAGAGGGCTTGCAGTAAGAGACACAGATGGCAGTTGTATTCGGATGGCAGGCTCACTCACTGATATTGCGGGCCGGAAAAAAACAGAAGAACAGTTAATACAAAACGCTTTTTATGATACTTTAACAGGCCTTCCGAATCGCGCACTATTTATGGATCGCCTGCAAATGGCATTTGTTCACAATAAGAGAAATAAGGACCATCTCTTCGCTATTCTCTTCTTAGACCTTGATAGATTTAAAAATATTAATGACAGTTTCGGACATTTGATCGGTGATGAATTACTTGTATTGGTTGCAAAGAGATTGAGATTTCATATACGTCCCGACGATACTATCGCCAGATTTGGTGGAGATGAGTTTGTCGTGCTTCTTGGAAATATAAAAGAAGTGAGCGATGCAACAAAGATTGCCGAGCGAATAAACAACGTCTTAACAGAACCTTTTCATCTCATGCATCATGAATTATATATTAGTATAACAATAGGAATAGCTATAAGCACTCATGAATATCAGCAGCCTGAAGAGACACTCCGGGATGCGGACACAGCTATGTATCATGCAAAATTAAGCGGAAAGGCATGTTATTTAGTATTTGATAAGTCAATGCATGTGAATGCATTGGATCGCTTAGAGTTAGAGATAGACCTGCGTCACGCCATTGAACGCAAAGAATTTGTTCTATATTATCAGCCAATCATCTCCCTCGAAAATCGCAGTATTATAGGGTTCGAAGCCCTTGTCAGATGGAATCATCCCCGGCGTGGCTTTTTATTGCCAATGGAGTTTATCCCACTGGCAGAAGAAACAGGGCTTATCATTCCCCTGAGCTTGTGGATTATTCGTGAGGCGTGCAGGCAGATCCTTATATGGCAACAACAAATTCCATCCGAGTCGCCATTAGTAATAAGTATCAATATATCTCCCAAGCATTTCAAAAATTACAGTTTTGTTGATCAAATAATAAATATTCTCGATGAAACAAAACTGAATCCTGAGCATTTAGCTCTGGAAATTACAGAGACGGTTATAATGGATAATACCGATCATATGATTGCTGTCTTGTCACAGTTGAAAGACCTGGGGATCAAGATTCATATCGATGATTTCGGTACCGGCTACTCATCGCTAAGCTATTTGCAGCGATTTCCCATAAATACGTTAAAAATTGATCGATCATTCATAGGGCGCCTGAGCGGCACAGGGAAGGATATTGAAATCGTTCAATCAATCATAAATATGGCTCATAATATGAAACTGCACGTGATAGCCGAAGGTGTTGAGAACGCGGAAAATCTGGAAACATTGGAAAATCTGAAATGCGAATATGCACAGGGATACTTTTTCTCGCATCCACTCAATATAAATGATGCTGAAGTCCTCATTGCTCAGCACAATGCTTATACCAATGTGATTGATTATCCAACGAGTAATTTTGAAGAGAGATAGATGACATTCTAAACCGTAATCAGACTTTTGAGGCTGCTCCTTTGATCCATTGCGTCAAGCCTTACTAAAGGAATTTGATGAAGAATATATTTTTTATGGAAACTAAGACGAAAAAGAAAATGAGATGCCGGCAAGTATTTTCATGTAATGAAGAGGAATGCCCAGCTTATAAGTCAAAGAACCTGGAGTGCTGGCTAATATCAGATACTCGTTGTAGAAACGAAATTCAAGGGAAGTTCCTTGAGAAGATGGAAATGTGCCTTGACTGCAAGGTTTTTAGGGCGAATTTGGATATTAATGCAATAAGAAAGACTATTCAAATAATATCCAGACAATTTAAGGAAAACCGGAAGATTACCGAGGATAGAGAGAGGGAGTTTGAAAGCCTGAGCCTTGAAATGGCCATCGGACTATCTGAAGTCTTTGAAGCGCTAAAACAAATTTCTTTGGGAGAGCCTTCAGTAAGGATTTCTGAATTCTCTGAAGTTGAACTGATAGCCAAATTAAAGCAACTGACGAATATAACCGCCAGCAAAATCGGAGAAAGCATTAATCAATTCCATGAGTTTGCCATAGGTATCGCTGAACATTTTGATGTATTGCACAAAGTATCAAAAGGCGAACGGGATGCCAGAATCTCTGAGAACTCTCAAGATGAGCTTTTGAAGGTATTAGGGAAGGTAACAAACGACATGATAGAGAGTGTATCCAGAGAAATTAGCGAGCGCGAGAAAGCAGAGGAATTATTACAAAGAAGTGAGGAAAAATACCGATTGCTTGTTGAAAATATCCCGGATGTCACATGGATGGCTGATCAAAGAAAGAAGGTCTTATTTATAAGTTCCAATGTCGATAAAGTGTTCGGATATACCCCTGAAGAAATCTATGAGGCTAATGACAATTTGTGGTTTGGAAAGATTCATTCTGATAATCTTGACGTTGTGAATAAAGCCTTTGAATCGCTCTTTACGAGGGGTAGTGTTTTTGATGTCGAGTACAGAATTCAGAGAAAGGATGGGGAATGGATTTGGTTACGGAACAGAGCAGCTATAAACCTCGGGAAGGATGGTGTGATATATGCGGAAGGCATAGCACGTGATATCACCCAGCGCAAGCACATAGACGATGAACTGAGACTATCCAATGAAAAATTAAAAATCTGGGTAAATGAGCTTGAACAACGCAACCGCGAAATATCCTTACTTGGAGAAATGGGCAATCTGCTCCAAACTTGTCTCACCACTGAAGAAGCATATTCCATTATCTCCAAATCCATTCAACAAATATTTCCTGCAGCCCCAGGTGCCCTGTGTATATTTACTGCATCGCGGAATATTGTAGAGACAGTTGCTACGTGGGGTGATTCTCTTCCTTGGGAGAATGTATTTGCACCGGACGATTGCTGGGCACTGCGCCGTGGACAAGTGCATCTGGTTGAGAACTCACAATTAGGACTCTTGTGCCGACACTTGGAGCATACCCCACCAGTTAGTTATATGTGTGTACCTATGCAGGCTCACGGTGAAATGCTTGGAATGTTACACATTCAGACTAACCTGCAAATACAACCCCGGCAGGAGGAATTAAAAGAATACCTGACGGAATCTAAACAACAATTGGCTAAGACCGTTGCAGAACAAATAGCGCTGGCTCTGGCAAACTTGAAACTGAAAGAGACATTACGTATCCAGTCTATCCGAGACCCGCTCACAGGCCTTTTTAATCGGCGATACATGGAAGAATCGTTAGAACGAGAGGCGCGACGTGTCACCCGCAAACAGAGCACATTGGGAGTTATTATGTTTGACATCGACCACTTCAAGCATTATAACGATACGTTTGGTCATGCTGCAGGTGATACCTTCCTTCGTGAATTAGGCATTTTTCTGAAGAAAAGTATTCGCACTGAAGACATTGCCTGTCGGTATGGGGGTGAAGAATTTACATTAATCCTTCCAGAGGCATCATTGGAGATTACCCGAGCGCGTGCTGAAAAGTTACGAGAGGGTATCAAACACATGAACGTAAGGCATCTTGGGCAGGCTTCTGGACCCATAACAATTTCTTTGGGGGTTGCCATCCTTCCGGAGCATGGCTCTACAGGAGATGCCGTTTTACAGGCTGCAGACGCTGCTCTCTACCGGGCCAAAAACGAAGGACGAGACAGAGTAATCATAGTCGGACAAGGCACAGAACTAAAAAAAGATCTCCTAAACATTCTATAAATTGCAGCTTACTATCAAATATAACAATCTCAGACTTCAGGTTGAAAAAAAATTGTAAAATAATTTTTGTGCCCGTAGGTGCAGGTCTTGCAGGAGTCGGTCTTCTTAGGAGGAGATTTAAGAGTTTACAGTAATCATCAGGCAGGGAGAGGAAGCTTTTCATTTAATGATAACTTCTCTGCCTCTTTTGTTTCCCTTGCCCGAAACCTTCTTTCGGTAATCATCAATTCTTTCACAATACTGCCATTGTTTGCTTGTACCCATATAGAGGGCACCTGTCAAGAGAAAAAACGATCCTATACCAAGAAAGTTGTTCTTGTCTTCATAACTTCAAGTTATCATTGTCTATTACCATTGCCGTTTTTTCTTTACTATAGTGCGTCAGTCT
>DATKXL010000040.1:0-20933 GCA_035529055.1 Bacteroidales bacterium | reverse complement strand
GTCAACCCATCCTGATCCGGGCGATCGGTTTAATTCCGTTCACCAGTCAGCAACAGAATGGCAGACCAATCTGAAATATCCCGAATGGAAAGTTAATACAAACAATTATCTTCAGATGATCAATGGAATAGTGTATGGTGAGGATCCAAGGCAGGGGTATGTTGAAGGGAATATATTTTATCATCCTGACCTTAAATTCAGATTCACGTTCCCATCGGGATGGCAGCTTCAAAATCTGCCTACTCAGGTTAACATGGCTCCGGAGGATGGAAATGCCTTAATGGTCTTTACTCTTTCATCCGCAAAAACTCTTGAAGAGGCTGCCCAGGGCACCATTGATCAGCTGGGATTAACACTTCAGGATAGCAAAAAGACAACTGTCAACGGAATGCCTGCACTGGCAACTATCTGTAAACAGGTTTCCCAGGACCAGTCAACGGGACAACAGCAAACTATACGGGTGCTCTCATATTATATCAGCTATGATAACATTATTTATGTTTTTCACGGTGTATCTGCTGAATCCAATTTCGATTCATTCTCACGATTGTTTGAATCAAATATGATGAGCTTTTCAAAACTGACTGATCCATCGAAATTAAATGTTAAGCCCAAAAAGGTATTGATAAAAAGCGTGCAACGAACAGGATCACTCGCCAATGTTTTCAGTTATTACGGAGTACCTCAGGCTCAAATGAATGAATTGGCCCTGCTTAACAATATGGAGCTTACCGATCAGGTTCAGGTTGGCAAGTTGATCAAAGTTATAGGGGAGTAATTATTATACCGTATTAACAAAAAAGCCCGGTATTGATGATTTAATCCGGGCTCCCTTTTATTAAATTCCAGCGTTTTAGTACTTAGGCAGTCTGTAACCGTTATTGTAAACCGGGGTAATGAGTTTGTTGGCGGTTTCGGTTTTAAATGACTGTGTTGGGTCGTCCCAATAGACTTTCTCACCGGTACGATAAGCAATATTACCCATCTGGGCTACCAGGGCTACACCTTTTCCTATCTCGATGCCTGCATTAAGCTTCTGCGGAGTATTGTTTTTCATACAGTCGAGGAAGTTCTTAACGTGAATATCGAGTCCAACCCCAACATTTTTCTGAACAGGTACAGCCTCTATTTTATCTTTTTCAGGCACTACTTCCCATCCGCCTCGATCAAGAACAAGTGTCCCGTTTTCGCCGATGTATGACATTCCGTGAGGTCTCTTCCAGTTTCCGAGGCCAATGCCGATGGTATGTTCCCAGATCATAGTAAAATCATTAAAGTCATAAACAGCCGTCATGGTGTCAGGAGTAACCATATCGTCCTCCGGGAATGCATATTTTCCGCCGATAGCCATCACCGATACCGGAACCGATTTACCCATTCCATACAAAATATAATCAATGAGATGAACACCCCAGTCGGTCATAAGTCCGCCGGCATATTCCCAATACCAGCGCCATGTAAAATGAAAGCGGTTTTTGTTGAAGGGACGTCCGGGTGCAGGGCCGAGCCACAGATCATAATTAACTCCCTCCGGAACCGGGGTCTCGGGCACTTTTGGCACAGCGCCTTTCCAGTCAACGTACGACCATGCTTTGCATGTGCGGATACGCCCCAGCTTACCTGATTTCAGGTAATTGACTGCATCAACAAAATGAGGCTGGCTTCTCTGCCACTGACCAACCTGCACTATTTTCCCATGTTTCTTCACTGCCTTTTGCATGATGTTGATCTCGGCGATCGAATTACCGATTGGTTTTTCGACATAGACATGTTTACCGGCCTCAAGCGAATCCACGAACATAAGACAATGCCAGTGATCGGGTGTGCCAATAATAACTATATCAATATCTTTGTTTTCGAGCATTTTGCGATAATCTTCATAATGCTTTGGCGCCTGAAAGCCAAGCTTTACAATATCCTCAGTGCGTTTGCCGAGGACACTCTTATCGACATCGCATAGGGCAACGCACTCTACTTCGGGATTTTTAAGAAATGAAGCCAGATCGCTGTAGCCCATGCTGTTAGCTCCAATAAGAGCGACCTGTATCTTATCATTTGCAGCAACTCTGCGCCGGGCTGCTGATAATGCATCAAGCGGTAATACTGATCCTGCAGCCAGAACGGATGCGGTCTTTATGAAATTTCTTCGTGTTGGATTCATAATTGCTGAATTTAAAAGGAATTGCAAGGTAATATTTTAATGACAAAAGATCAATTATCAAATATTAAAAAATATTAAAATCAATGTAGAGACACCCAATTTGGGCGTCTCTACATTTACATGGTTTCAATTGTATGGGGGAGGTTCTATGCAGGTTTAAATATCAAATCCACCACATCCGCTTTTTTGAACATTTTCCTGGCTATTTTCCTGATATCCTTAACTGTGAATGATTTCAGGATATTCTCATAATTTGCAGGGTCGTTGCTGTTGATTCCATAACTGTAATACCTGGTTAACGTGTTCAACCAGTATGCATTATGGAGTTTCCCCTCTTCCCTGGTCTTCAGGAGATTATTGACTGATTTATCGAGGTTCTCCTTAGCAGGACCATCTGCGATCATGTTATCAAGCTCGCGGTAGATGATTGACTTGAGATCATTGGCACGTGCCGGATCGCAATCGAAAGTTATCATACCTTCTCCAATCTGAGAAGGTCTTTTCTGTGCTGACAGTGAAATTCTGACACCATACGTGCCTCCCTCATCTTCCCGTACCTTTTCAGTATAAACAATATCCAGAATCCCACTTATAACTTCGAGTCCAAGGTAGTTGTACGGATTGTATTTCATGTCTTCAGCGAAAGCAATGAACACAGTAGATTTTGGAATTGTAAGAGGCAGGCTGATCTCTCTTGTAATCTTACCCTTTGGCTGCTCCACCTTCCTGTCGATCCATATTTCCTTGCGTCCAAGTACCGGTAGGGCTCCGATATATTTCTCAACAAGAGGTTCAACAATTTCCTGTTCAGTATTCCCTACAATAAAGAATGTGAATTCATCAGCGCTGTTGAACCTGTCGGTATAGATTTCCTGAATATCCTCAAGTGTTATTTTCTCAATATTCTCTTTGGTAAGGACCGGTGTTCTGGGATGATAACCTGTTGTAATGAGGGATACACTGTCACTTTTTATTTTGTTCGGATCTTTCTCCATATTACCGATAAGAGAAGAATACCGGTTTATTATAGCGCTGTGTGCCACCTTATCAAACCGTGGTTGAGCGAGACACAGATACAAAAGCTGAATCATCGTTTCAAAATCCTTTAGTGTTGATGAACCGCTTATTGATTCAGCAGTCTCGCTCAGAGATACTGACACTGAGGCCTTTTTACCTGCCATCATTTTTTGTAAAGTAACGTTATCATAATCACCCGTCCCGTACATCGGTAAAACGGAACTCAGAAGATTTGCAGGTAATACAAGATCATCATCAAGCTTTGATATTCCTCCGAAACTGAAGGCAGACAACAGGATGTTATCCTTTTCATAATCAGCCTTGCGATAAACAACTTTTACATTATTCTCCAGTGTCCATTCAATTGCATCAAACTGTGGAAGAGGTGTCGTTTTTATGATTTTTGAACCTGCAAGTTCTTCTTTAATAAGCGATTCAGCCAGTTCTTTATCCTCGTAGGGAGTCAGTTGTGCATTTTTGACACGGGCAATAATGTCATGCGCTTCCTGTTCGGTGATATGTTTTACATCATCCCCTTCGAGACCCTGCACTATTATGCTCCTGTTCTCATCAATCATCAACTCCCTGAATTTTGCAGAAATCTCTTCAGCAGCTATTCCATCAATAACCTGTTTCAGGAATTCAAAATCAAAATCTATTACGGTAAGCGGTTCTCCTGTAAGAAAATAACCCTGAATACCTGCTATATATGTGTCATTGTCGATTTTGTCCTTCTGCTTAAAACGGTTTTCGTAAGAAGTAAGCATGGATGCTTTAGCACGGTCAAGCTCTCCTTTATTGAATCCGAATCTCCTGGCTCTTTCCGCTTCAGAATAAATTGCATCCAGAGCAATTGCCTCTTCGTTCTTACGGGCAATAGCATACAATGAAAATGCATCATAACCCCTGGCGTAATACTCTCCGAAGGAAACAGAACCTGTAACAAACGGCGGATTCCCTTTTTGTAAAAGCTCGTTGATCCGTGTATTGATCATTGTATTCATTAGTGAGATTGCATAGCTGTCGCGGAGATATTTAAGATTTTTGTCTTCAGGTGCAACAGCTTTATGGAGAGCAACAACAGATACTGATGTCTGGGGAGCCTCCTTATCTTTTGCCAGTACAAAATAGGTCTCTTTATGATATGGGACCTCCTCAGCTTGCCTTGGGAGAGGGTTTTTTACGGCAGGGATCGTGGAGAAGAGTTCTTTTATTTTTGCTTCGACCTCATCAACATTAATATCACCAACAACAGCTATTGCCTGCAGGTCGGTACGGTACCAGTCATGATAAAAACTTCGCAAGGTATTGTAGCTGAAGTTCTTAATTACATCAATATCACCTATAATATCCCGTTTGGCATATTTCGAACCCTTTAGTACCACCGGAATAACCTCAAATATCATACGTCTGCTTGCATTTTTACTTGTACGCCATTCTTCTGCTATAACACCACGCTCGAGATCGATCTCCTTTTCTGTAAGAGAAAGAAAGTCGGACCAGTCGTTCAGAATAAGCAGGCATGTATCGATAAGATCGGGTCTCGTATCAACCGGAACATTGGTGAGATTATATACAGTTTCGTCGAATCCGGTGTATGCATTTATGTTATACCCGAATGCAACGCCATGTTTTTCGAGTCCGCTGATAATGCCTTTTCCGGGAAAGTGTTCCGTTCCGTTGAACGCCATATGTTCGAGAAAATGGGCGAGCCCATTCTGATCGTCATTCTCCAGAATAGCCCCCACATTCTGAATAATATAAAAACTTGCTCTTTTTTCAGGTTCCTTGTTATGACGGATGAAATATGTCAGACCGTTATTCAGCTTACCGATCCTGATATCGGGATCGACTGGAACCGGCTTATCAAAATCCGTCTGGGCAACGGTGCCGGAGTTTACCAATAAGTAAACAATAAGAATTACAGCAAATTTGAGTGATTTCATGATAGGTGAATTTATCGGATCATTAATAAAGATAGCACTGTAAACAGAATTGCAGACACTTAATATATAAAGATAATAAATTTCACTCTAATTATCAAGAAAAAAGCTAAAAAAGGCCATGTAGCTCGGCATTGATCTTGTCAATCACTTCGCTCAGGTGGTCTTTATTGTTAGGGAAGTTATAGTGATCAGCTTCCACGATCAGGAGTCTGCCCAGATTATATGTCTCGATCCATGCCTCATACCTTTCATTTAATCTCTTCAGATAATCTATGCGGATTGAGCTTTCATACTCTCTCCCGCGTTTCTGGATCTGGTTGACAAGTGTCGGTACAGAGGCTCTCAGGTAAAGAAGAAGTTCGGGTGGCTGAATGAGTGAACTCATCATTTTAAAGAGAGATGAGTAATTATCGAAGTCGCGTGTTGACATCAGACCCATCGAATGAAGGTTTGGAGCAAAAATGCAGGCATCTTCATAAATAGTGCGGTCCTGAACGATGGTTTTATCCGATTTTCTGATCTCAAGGATCTGGCTGAATCGGGAATTAAGAAAATAAATCTGCAGATTAAAGGACCAGCGCTGCATTTCCTCGTAGAAATCGTTAAGGTAAGGATTATCATCCACATCCTCATAATGAGCGGTCCATCCGTAATGTTTGGCAAGCAGACCTGCCAGCGTTGTTTTGCCCGATCCGATATTTCCTGCAATTGCTATGTGCATAATTTGGTTTGTTACATTTAACAGGTCATAAAATTACAAAAATTGATACAATTCCTCTAAATACTCACGGGTATTTGACAGTCGCGGAACTTTATTCTGACCGCCGAGTTTGTTTTTTGCTTTAAGCCATTTGTTAAAGGTCCCCTTTGGGGCAGATCTTACGAGCGGTTTGATAAGATTAATGTCTTTATGCCGTTTGGCTTCGTAATCGGAGTTTATTGACTTAAGAGTGTCATCGAGAAGATCAATGAACCGGTTAATATCATCAGGTTCTTTTTCAAATTCAATGATCCACTCATGCGATCCTCTTGATGCAGCGCTCATAAAAACAGGCCCGGCACTATATTCAGAGATTATTGCACCGGTTCCTTTGCATGCCGATTCAAGTGCTTTATCTGCATTATCGATAATTATTTCTTCACCAAATGCATTGATAAAATGCTTCGTTCTGCCTGAAATATGGAATCTTAAAGGATTAAGCGAACTAAAAACTATTGTATCTCCGATCATGTATCTCCAGAGGCCTCCGTTGGTTGAGATCACTATTGCATAGTTCACCCCGGTTTCAACCTCTCCTACAGTATAAGCTGGCGGTGAATCAGTGTTGAACCTATCAGCCGGAATGAATTCATAGAATATCCCGTAATCAAGCATAAGAAGCATGTCAGGATTGCCTGGATCATCCTGTATGCCAATAAATCCTTCGGAGGCATTATATGTCTCCATATAATTCATCCGGTCGCTGTTAATCAGTTTTCTATACAGTTCACGGTAAGGAGTGAAACTGATGCCTCCGTGAAAAAAGACCTCAAGATTGGGCCATACTTCAAGCAGGTCAGATTTTCCGGAATACGCTAAAATATACTTTATAAGGGTAAGATACCACGAAGGAACACCGGATATATTCGTAACATTTTCATTTATTGTAGATTTTGTTATCAGATCGAGCTTCTCTTCAAAATCATCAAGCAGAGCAATTTTCTTTTTTGGTGTTCTGAATAATTCAACCCATGCGGGTGCATTTTCAATAAGGATTGCCGACAGATCGCCATACAGGGAATGGTTACTGAATTGATTTATCCAGTGACTTCCACCCAGAATAAGACCTTTACCGGAGAAGATCCCTGTGTCCGGTTTGTTTAATGCATATATGATCAGAATATCTCTGGCTCCTCTGTAATGACAACCTTCAAGAGACTCATGACTTATTGGAATAAACTTGCTTTTTGTTGATGTGGTTCCTGATGATTTTGCAAACCAATTTATCTCTCCCGGCCACAATAGATTTGACTCTCCCTTACGCAGTCTTTCAACAAAGGGGATGATCTCCTCATAAGACTGAACAGGAACCCTTGACTGATAATCCTTTACAGTAGAGATTGACGAATATCCATATTTATTCCCCCATTCGGTTCCGGCAGCTTCTGTCAGCAGCTTGTTTAAAGTCTCTTCCTGTGTTTTTACAGGATACTTTTTGAACTGCTCTATTTGATTTATGCGCCTGGCATTAAGCCACTTAATAACAGAAGGAATTATTGCCATCAGATGCAAATCAGTTTGAGCCTAAATATAGGGAAAAAAATCAGGGTTTGTTTTAGCTGAAGATCTCTTTCAGCACTCCGAGAGAATTAATTTTCTTTAGCCCCGGAAGATGAAGAGAATAATATTTAACGATTGTTTCAAGAACTTCATTTCTTAGTGCTCCGGTAAGAGTAATATTGTTCATATTGTCATAGGAAGTTTTGAAGAATACTGAAAGGATATCTGATATTTCAGCATCCGTATAACTTCCATGAAGAGGCGGTGCCGGAACAAATGTTCCGTTAAGCATATCAAAATACACGTTTCTGTGATCGGTTCTTTGCCCCGGTTCAAAACCAAGAAAGGCGCTGAGTCCGGTAAGAAATGCAATATGAAAATTGATATAACCCGTTTTGCTCCCTTCAAAGTAAATAATTGAATTTTCAATGTAATCGAACATCTCTTTATGAGGGCTCTCTTCCCTCAATACCGAATTGAGGATTTCCCCGAGAAAGATAGCAATGCAGCTCTTTTTAACATCGCAATAAATATCGGTTGGTGCAAATGATACTGAAAACTCCTTCAGCATCTGTATCGCACATGATTCCTTATTGTAGAAAACCATGTCGAGAATGAATAATGGCTGAAAAAGTATATTGTGTTTTCCTGATTTTTTGTTTCTTAATCCTTTGATCAGAAATGAGCGTCGGCCGAACTCCCTGGTATAAACCTGAGCTACAATACCTGAGTCGGTATATTTGATCTGGTGAAGGATTATACCCTTTGTCTTCTCAAGCATGGTGATCATTCATTTATTCAAATATAAAATTATTATATTTACTGGTCAATCACCTGCAATATGACCTTAACCCAAAACGAGGAGCTTGTAAAACGTATCGCCCGGCTGGCCAAGCAGAACCAGGAGCTTGAGGAACAAATAAAAAAGCTTGAAAAAATAAATGAAAAACTGGCAAGGGAGAATGAGAAAATCAAAGCTCTTTATGAGAAATTCACTCCTGAAGGATTAAAAGAAGCAGGGGAAACAGAGAAAAAGGAAAAGTCGCAAAAGTTTAATATGGCGACTGTACTTTTTGCTGATATACATGGTTTCTCGAAGCTTGTTGAAGGGATGGATTCCATTTCTGTCATGGATGAGCTTGATGAAATAATGTATGAGTTTGATTCGATTGCCGCCCGATATAAGATAGAGAAAATAAAGACCATCGGGGATACCTATATGTGCGCCGGCGGGATACCGGTAAAGAACATTACAAATCCGATTGATGTCGTCATGGCCGCAATTGAGATGCGGAATTATCTCGAAGATTATGAGCTGAAAAAAAGGGGGAGAGATCACAGAATATGGGAACTGAAAATCGGTATTCATACAGGTCCCGTCACTGCTTCAATATCGGGTAAAAAGAAGATCAACTACGATATTAAAGGAGATACTGTACATACAGCCAGTCGTGTTGAGGCAATATCCGAAAATGGCTCAATACTGATGACTGTGATGACTAATGAGCTGGTAAAAGAGTTCTTTGATTGTGAATATTTTGGAAAGCTTCCGGTAAAATACAAAGGTGATATTCAGATATACAGGGTGAAGGGGTTGAAACCCGAGTTGTCGGTCGATGGAAATGGCACGAATCCCAATGAATCATTCAAAGTAAAATTCGGATTAATCCAATTTACTGATATCCAGGAGATAATTCTCGATAAACTTGAAAAAGAGCTTCCTGCATATCTCTATTATCATAATGTCAAGCATACTGTTGATGTGGTAACAGAGGTGGAATTAATCGGTTGGGCGGAAGGGTGCGCGGATGAGGAGATACTCATTCTTAAAACTGCAGGGCTTTTCCATGATGCCGGGCACACCGTTGCCTATGATAATCATGAATATCATGGAACTCAGCTTGCAAGGGAGATGCTGCCAAAGTATCATTACACCCCTGAACAGATCGAGCGGATCTGCTCAATTATTATGGCAACAAGGATGCCGCCCAGACCTGACAATCTTCTCGAAGACATTATTTGCGACTCGGATCTGGATTATCTTGGAAGAAGCGATTTCATACCTGTTTCGAATACACTGTTTGAGGAGCTTAAAGCCCAGAATAAGATGGGATCGCTGGACGAATGGAACAAAATGCAGGTAAAATTCATTTCAGGGCATCAGTATTTTACTAAAACTGCCAGAAGCCTCAGGGAGGTAAATAAACAACTTCAGATAGAAAGGATACAGAGTCTGATAACTGGATAAACACTTATCTGATCACAAGCATTTTTGTGACATAGGACCTTGAACCATCACTACTGGCACAGAAGACCAGATAGACGCCTGTTGATACCCGGCGGCGGTTATAGGTTGAAAGATCCCATGAAGCCTGACCACCTTCAGAGATCGTCCGATAGACCAGATTGCCGCTTACATCGGTGATCCAGATATGCGAATCCCTTATTAATCCGGTTATCGTAACATTCCCCTGAAAGTCTTCCCTTACGGGATTCGGGAAAGCATAAACACTTGTAAATTCAACAGCTCCAGTGGTGGCATCCCCCCTGACCGATAAAACCCCCAGGGAAGTACCGAACCACACTTCCCCTGATTTGTTGTCAACAGCTACGGTTAAGACATTATCAGATAACATCGGACTGTTTTGAACATTATAGTTCCTTAACTCTGTTGTCCCGTCGGGCGAAAGCAGGTATGCTCCGGAACTTATTGTGCCTAGCCATTTCCTGTTGGCTCCGTCAACAGATATTGAGGTGATTGTTTCACTGCCAAGCATATAATCGGCAAGCCCGGTTCCGTCATTGCGTGGGACCTTAATCCTGTAAGCTCTGAAATCATCTTCAAATACTCTTTCGGGATTGTAGTATATGACAGGTCCCCGGTCTGTCCCGATCCAGATGTTCCCATCCAGGTCTTCGGCTATTGAATACAGATTTGTTATTGTAATTCCGTCAGAATCTTTAATGAACATTCTTTTGGACCTGTCGTCGGTAAAGATATCCGGTGTATTCTTATCATCGAGAACAAACAAACCATAGCCTCCGGGCAGAATTATCCATTTATGTCCCGGGGATGTTAGGATAATATCGCCAATCACCGGGGCCTCAATTGTAACCGGATTAACGATCCATCTCCCGTCAGGTTTCAGTATCTTAATGCTCCCGTTGACACCCGACTGGGTTATCCAGAGGTTTCCGGATTTATCCATGGCCATTCCGCAAATTTTTATTCCCGGACCTCCCGGTATCGCGTTCTGGAGAGGTGAATTTGCTTCAGTAAAATGTTTTTTAAGTTCATCATTTTCGTATTCAAGCAATCCGTTTCCCCAGGTCGAAACAAAAAAATGACCTGTGTTATCAGGATCGGGACAAACTCTTAAAGCATCACTTATTATACCTGAAACATGATTAACAAACTGATTATTGGCATGAACCGATACCTGGAATGGTCTGCCCAACCTGCTCCATGAGTTGTCAACTCCTCCTCCACAGATGAAGGTTTTCCCGTCTTGCGACTTTATGCTTATGACATCATTGGTAGCCGGACCAGGGAGAGAAAGTCCCGAATACACTGACATATTATCTCCCCTAATCAAACCATAATTGATATCTGCAATCCACAGACCGCCATTATCAATGATCCCCTGCGAAATATCAGGAACTCCCCATCCGTATGAAGAAATGATTTTTTGCAGGGAACCGTCATTACTATATAACTTTACTGAACCGGGTGATGAAACTGTGAAACCATTTAGTGCATTATCGAACGATGTGTTGATTATACCTGGTGTGAAAGAAAACAATGAGCTTTCACCATCAACTGCATAAACTGAGTCGCCTGTTGATGAAGATTCATTTACATATAATTTGTTTCCAGTGAATAAAGCAAGAGTGTATCCGGTACCGGGGTGTGGCAGACTGGTGATCATGTTCCAGTTCCCGAAATATGCCAGCCCCTGGCTGGAGGCATCAGCATACCATACCCCATTACGGGTTGCCGCATAAACCTTGCTATTCCCAAATGTAACATCATAGACCTCGTTATTGACTGAACCTGGTCCCGGCTTCCAGGTGTCATGGATCTCTTTCTTAATCAGGTCAACAACCACGATCCCGAAGCCTGATGCCAGGAAGGCATACCTGCCATTTATTCTTATCCTGTTGATAATCTTATTTCCCGGAATATACTTATTTAGAATATCAGGGATATTATAAACTGTACTTTTCTTTACCAGGTCAATATTTGTATTTGTGTATGCAATTACAAGAACTTCATTCTCATCCGACCATGCAATTGAGCTTATGCCTGTTGCGGAGAGGCCGTTTACCCGTGAGAGCTTCTTGAGTTCGGAATATTCCTTATTAAAAATAATAATTGAAGAACCGGTAGATGCATACACTTCTTCTGAACTCACTGCAATATTTAAAGCACTATTGTATCTGAGTTGATCGGACCATACTCCCACGGGAACTTGTCCGGCCATCTTAGTAAAAAGCATGAAAAACAGTAATAAGACACTGAATCTTACCATAATGAAGTTTAAACAGCTAAAAGGCCTCTTTATTATTTTCTGCAGACAGGTTTTGGATTAAGAAATCCTTCAATTTTTTAAAAGCCCTTGCCCGGTGGGAAATGCTGTTTTTTTCATCAAGCTTCATTTCTGCGAATGTCAGGCTCTTACCATCCGGTATAAAAACAGGGTCATAACCAAATCCTTTTCTTCCTCTTTTTTCATTGATTATGGAGCCGGTGACAATACCTTCAAAAAGGTATTCTTTGCCATTGAATATCAGGGCAATGACAGTCCGGAATCTTGCTTTGCGATCAGGATTCCCACCAAGCAGGTCAAGAACTTTGTCAATATTAGCGTTGGGATTTTTATCCTCTCCGGCGAATCGTGCCGAATGTATGCCAGGCCAGCCGTTCAATGCTTCAATTTCAAGTCCGGTATCATCGGCAAAGACATTCAGCCCTGTAGCCCTGTGGATATACCCGGCTTTTACCAGGGCATTTCCCTCAAGTGTTGTCTCATTTTCAGGGATATCTTCTTCCATCTTAATATCGCTCAGACTTAACAGGGTGAAGCTGTTACCAAGCACATGGTTTATTTCTTTTATTTTATTTGTATTATTGGAGGCGAATACTATTTCCATTCAAAAAGATGTTATACTTATGGTAAAAATACTCAAAAATACTCTATCCTTATTGACCTCTCTTTTTAATATGCTACATTTGGAATGGTTTCATACAAAGTATTTGAGTATGTTTCTTTACAGAAAGTTGAAGCTTCTTTGCATGATTATTACCGGTTCAGTGATTCTGTATCAGCATGCACCAGCCAGTGATTCATCTTATTTACACGAAAGACCCACTTTTTCCAGGATTGTTGTGAGTGGCGATTCTGTTATCTTTTCATATTCAGATACACCTTATACTGATCAATTCTTCATAAAGGAACATGTCCTGAAATTCCGCACTAATAATATTTCATTTGAGTTCAGACCTTCAGTTAATTATGAGTTCCGTTGTTTTCTGGAAGGATTTGACAGAAAACCGACTCCCTGGAATACAATTAATCTTAAGGAATATACTAATCTTCCTGCCGGACAATACAAGTTTCAGGTCTGGTTCAGAGGCTCAGATAACCAGACAGGTGAAATTGAACCATTCATCTTCAGAATATTGCCCTTATGGTATATTTCACTTCCCGCAAAAATCTTTTATCTGGCATTGTTTTTCCTTTCCTTCTGGGTTTTTTACCGGATCCTGAAATCACGCTTTGACCGCAGGCAGTATATACTTGAGCAGTTAGTCAATAAAAGGACTGACGAGATGATTTCTGAAAAAGAGAAAACCGACAAGTTACTTGCAAATGTACTTCCAAAAAACACTGCTGATGAGTTAATGGCAAAGGGTAAGGCTACAAAAATCAAGTACAATTTTGTAACTGTTTTATTTTCAGACATTCAGGGATTTACACAGATTGCCGAGGAGATGAACCCGGAGGTACTGATAGATGAACTTGACAGGTTCTTTTTCCATTTCGATTCGGTGGTTGAGAAATACAGGATTGAAAAGATAAAAACTATCGGCGACGCTTATATGTGTGCAGGAGGAATACCTGAGAAGAACCGTACCAATCCGGTCGAGGTTATTCTTGCAGCGCTTGAGATGCAGGCTTATATGAAAAAGCTTAAGGAAACAGCAAAGCTGGCTGGCATGAAGTTCTGGGATATCAGGATCGGAATACATACAGGAACCGTGGTTGCAGGAGTTGTAGGACAGAAAAAACTATCTTATGATATCTGGGGTGATACAGTCAATACTGCAAGCAGGATGGAATCGTCCGGCGAAGCAGGAAGAGTAAATATATCAGGTACTACATATGAATTTGTGAAAGAATTTTTTATCTGTGAATACAGAGGAAGAATGCCTGTGAAATACAAGGGTGAGCTCGATATGTATTTTGTTAAGAGCATAGTTCCTGAACTATCTGATGAGGATGGTTCCCCGAACAGGATCTTTACATTAAAAATGCAAATGATCAAGCTTCAGGATGTTGAGGAAATGATTGGCAAGCTTTATGATGACGAGGCCTCTCCAAATCTCTATTTCCACAATGCAACGCTCCTGAGGAATATCTGTAATCAGGTTGATTTGCTTTCAGGAGCTGAAAACCTCCCGGATGAGGAGTATATCAACCTGAAGCTCGCTTCAATATTCCTTCTGACAGGATTTGTTTCTGATTATAAAAAACCGGAACAGGCTTCATTCATTCTTTTAGAGGAGATTCTGCCACGATATGGTTTCGATCATGAGAATATTGAGAGTGCCAAAATACTGATAAAGAATTCATTTAATGACATTTATGAAACTGTGTCAGATAAAATACTCCATGATGCGCGATATGCTTATCTGGGGCGGGTTGATTACTTCAGGTTAACCGACAAACTGTTCAGGGAAAGAGCAGAATATGGCAACGTGGCCGACCCAGAAGCCTGGTATAATACTCAGAAAAAGCTTCTGATTGATCATGAGTTCCTTACAAACTCAGGCAAACTTCTGAGAAGTGTTGCTGTTGAGGATCAGATTACTTCACTTGAAGCGTACAATAAATAACCTAAGTTGCCGGTTGCTTGTTGCTGGCTGCTTGACTAACCAGCAACCAGTAACCAGTACCTTGAGTTAATTAATCAATTTTGTGTAAATAAAAACACTTGGGATTATTTTTAAAGATGTACTTTTACCGCAGAAATTTAACATCGCGATATGGAAAACCTTGACTGGAGAAACCTGCCATTCGGTTATATAAAAACAGATTATAATATTCGTTGTCGATATAGGAACGGGAAATGGGGAGATTTTGAAATTTCTTCTTCAGAATATATTGATATTCACATTGCTGCAACAGGGCTACACTATGGCCAGGAGGCTTTTGAAGGCTTGAAAGCTTATATGGGTAAAGATGGAAAGATTAGGCTCTTCAGGTGGGAGGAAAATGCAAAGAGGATGGTTTTATCAGCGGGAGGTATAAAGATGGCTGCCTTACCGGTTGAGATGTTCAGGGAAGCAGTGTTTAAGGTTGTTCAGTTGAATAAGAGGTTTGTCCCACCCTACGGTTCGGGAGCAACTCTTTATATAAGACCACTTCTCTATGGCAGCGGCGCAGAGGTAGGGGTGAAGCCTTCTTCGGAATATACTTTCATAGTTTTTACCACGCCTGTAGGCCCCTATTTCAAAGGAGGTATAAAACCGGTCAAAATGCTGATATGCAGAGATGTTGACAGGGCTGCCCCAATGGGGACAGGTATATTCAAGGTAGGTGGGAATTATGCTGCCAGCCTTAGAGCTGTAATGGCCTCGAAGGAGGGAGGGTATGAAAGCCCGATATTCCTTGATGCAAAAGAAAAGAAATATATTGATGAATGCGGACCTGCCAATTTCTTCGGTATTAAGGATAATACATATGTGACTCCAAAATCGGAATCAATTCTGAATTCAATAACAAACATGAGCCTGATCGAAATTGCCAGGGCACACGGAATGAAAACAGAACGCAGGCAGATCCCGGTTGAGGAACTTTCAACCTTCACTGAGGCAGGAGCATGCGGAACAGCTGCTGTGATAAGTCCGATTGCAAAGATTTTTGATCCTGAAAAGGAAATAATTTATGAATACTGCAGAGACGGTAAGCCCGGACCTGCAACTATGATGCTGTATAATAAGCTTGTATCCATCCAGAACGGCGATGAACCTGATGAATTCAGCTGGATCAGCGTAGTATCTTAAATAAACTCCCCTTCTGGGATTTAGAGACGGGGAGATGGGGAGAGTGGGAGAAAAGCAGTGAAACTCCGTGTTACTCAGTGGTTAAAATAAAAAATGATTAAATGTGACAAACAAAGATTCAGGATTATCAAAGACAAAGCTGAGAAGCTCTTATCTGACGCTTGTGGTAAGCGTATCACTTGTACTTTTCCTTCTCGGGATACTGGGTCTTGTACTGATAAACGCGAAGGAGTTGTCAGATTATTTCCGCGAAAGTCTCTCCTTTTCGGTGTTGCTTAGTGATGATGCAAAAGAGGCTGATATCAGAATGTTACAAAAGGACCTTGATGCCAAACCCTATGTAAAATCAACAGAATATGTATCGAAAGATGCTGCTGCGGTTAAAATGAAAGAGGATCTGGGTGAAGACTTTATCAGTTTTCTTGGAGATAATCCTCTGCCCCCGTCAATAGATGTTTATCTTTATGCCGGCTATACCAGTCCCGACAGTGTTGCAAAAATTGAAAAGTATATCCTTTCGTACCCCTTTGTGAAAGAGGTATATTATCAGGAATCGTTGTTGTTCCTTATAAATAAAAATGTACAAAAAATAAGTCTGTTCCTGCTGGTGCTTGCCTCATTCCTGTTCCTTATCGCGGTGACGATCATAAACAATACAATAAGGCTCTCAATTTATTCCAAACGGTTCCTGATAAGAACAATGCAGCTTGTAGGAGCTACCAGATCTTTTATCAGGAAACCATTCCTTATAAAGAGTATTTATCACGGACTTATAGCTTCACTTATTGCGATGACATTATTGTTGGGATTGCTTTATCTTATTGAAAGGGAGTTTTTTATGATGTTCAGCTATGAAAGTACTAAACTTTTACTTCTTTTAGGGGTTCTTATTGTAATGATCGGTATTTTAATTAATATTTTTTCAACATTTTTTTCGGTAAACAGATTCTTAAGCATTTCAGAAGACAAACTATATTATTGAATCATGGCAAAAAAAAATAATAATAAGGAAAAATTGAATTTTGCTCTTGGCCGTGAAAACTACAAACTTCTTGCTATCGGCTTCGCTATTATTGTTATCGGCTTTCTCCTGATGCTGGGAGGAAAATCAAAAGATCCCAACGAGTTCAATGAAGAGATATTCAGCTTCAGGAGAATAACACTGGCTCCCATTGTTGTGCTTGCAGGTTTTATTTTTGAGATATGGGCAATAATGAAAAGGCCAAAAAATTCCGATAAATAGGTTTTGACAAATCCATTATTATGAATTGGTTTGAAGCAGTTGTTCTTGGGCTTATCCAGGGACTTACAGAGTTTTTACCTGTAAGCAGCTCAGGGCATCTGGAGATCGGAAAATATTTTTTTGATATTAATGCCGAAGAAAACTTCTATTTTACCATAGCTGTCCATGGAGCAACAGTTGCAAGCACTATTGCAGTGTTCTGGAAAGAGATCCTGCAATTGATAACCGGATCGCTCAAATTCAGGAAAAATGAAGAATCAACTTATGTTCTAAAGCTTATAGTCTCAGTGATACCGGTCGGCATTGCCGGTATTTTTTTGAGAAATAGTGTGGAAGGGTTATTCAACGGGAATATGAACTTCACTGGTTTCATGCTCCTTGTTACGTCAATTCTATTGGCAATAGGGCATTTTATCAGAAAGAAAGAAAGAAGTATAACCTATCTTGATTCTTTTTTAATCGGTATCGCACAGGCATTAGCTTTGATTCCGGGTATTTCAAGATCAGGTGCAACGATATCGACGGGAATGATGCTTGGCAACAGGAAGGATGAGCTGGCAAAGTTTTCTTTCCTGATGGTATTGGTTCCGGTGCTGGGTGCCAATTTGCTGGGAATATTACCGGACGATACCGGTTCTGCTTCAACCAGAGCCGGAATAATTGCGATCGGTGCACTTGCTGCATTTATCTCCGGGTACTTAGCTTGCAGGTGGATGATAAGCCTTGTCAGAAGAAGCAAAATGATCTGGTTCTCAATTTATTGTGCCATAGTCGGATTATTAACTATTTTGCTGGGATAAGATGCAGAATGAAAGGAAAAATACATTTGAAGAGGGGCAGGTTCTGCTTTTTGATAAACCTGTTTACTGGACATCATTTGACCTTGTCAATAAAGTCAGGATTATGTTGAAGAGCACCCTCGGGATTAAAAATATCAAGGTGGGACATGCCGGAACACTTGATCCTCTTGCCAGTGGCCTCATGATAATATGTACAGGAAAGGCAACAAAAAAAATAGGGGAGTTTCGCGATCTTGATAAGGAATATATTGCTGCAATACACCTGGGAGAGACTACTCCGTCGTTTGATCTGGAAACGGAAACTGATAAAAAGTATCCGACAGATCATATTACAAAAGAGCTGGTTATGGAGAAGCTTGCCGGTTTTATTGGTGAACAGAAGCAGGTTCCCCCTTTACATTCTGCAAAGCTGATTAAAGGTAAAAGAGCTTATGAATTTGCAAGAAAAGGTATTCAGAAAGAACTTGAACCGGTTACTGTGAATTTCAGGGAGGTCGGGCTGATGTCTTTTGGCATACCTGAAACAAAGGTCAGAATAGTTTGCAGTAAAGGGACCTATGTGAGATCGTTTGCCCGGGATCTGGGTCTGGCACTTGGTACAGGAGCTTATTTATCGGCTCTTGAGAGAACTGCAATCGGGTCATTTCATCTGAAAAATGCATATTCTTTAGAAAAATTTCAAAAATATATTGAAGATTTGTAACAAATTGGAAATTTATACGTATAAAGGAATTCGTTAATCTGAATAATTAAGGATAAAATATGAAACTATCGCAATTCAGGTACACATTACCACAGGAGCTTATTGCTCTTTACCCGACTGCAAACAGGGATGAATCAAGGCTTCTGGTGGTAAACAGGAAGGGTGGAGAATTTCAGCACAGGATATTTAAGGATATCACCGAATATTTCATTGAGCATGATGTTCTGGTTATTAATAACACAAAGGTTTTTCCGGCCAGGTTATATGGCAATAAGGAAAAAACAGGCGCTGAGATTGAGGTGTTTTTATTAAGGGAGCTGAACAGGGAGCAGCGTCTATGGGACGTCCTGGTTGATCCTGCAAGAAAAATAAGGATAGGTAATAAATTGTATTTTGGTGAGGATGATCTGCTTGTTGCAGAAGTAATTGATAATACAACCTCAAGGGGAAGAACGTTACGATTTCTGTTCGACGGAACCTATGAGGAGTTCAAGCAGACACTTTACAGCCTTGGGAAAACACCGCTTCCAAAGTTTATCAACCGGCCTGTGGAACCTGAAGATAATGAACGTTATCAGACAATTTTTGCAAAGCATGAAGGTGCAGTAGCAGCTCCTACAGCAGGGCTCCATTTCAGCAGGGAGCTGCTTAAAAAACTTGAAATAATAGGGGTTGAGTTTGCTGAAATAACCCTTCATGTGGGGCTTGGTAATTTCAGAAGTGTTGATGTGGAAGATCTAACAAAACATAAAGTCGATTCGGAAAGGATAAGGATAACAGAAGAGGCTGCCGAGATTGTAAACAAGGCTAAGGATAATAAATACAAGATCTGTGCTGTAGGCACAACCGTAGTAAGAACCCTCGAGAGTTCGGTATCAACGGGCGGTTATCTCAAACCATTTGATGGATGGACAAATAAATTTATCTTCCCACCTTATGATTTTAAAGTTCCTGATATGATGATCAGTAACTTTCACCTTCCTTATTCGACTCTTTTAATGATGGTTGCAGCATTTGCCGGATATGGACTTCTTTTCGAAGCATATAAAACGGCAGTTAAGGAGAAATACAGATTCGGAACATACGGTGATGCGATGCTGGTAATATAGAGGGCAGAAGACTCAGGGCGCAAGGCACAGGGGAGAATGAAGATAAATTCAAGGCCGGAATGAGATGACTCATCCGGTTTTTTTGTTGATAAATTTTCACAATAGTTAATTATTTCGGAACACATGTTGCATTTTAATGGTGATTTTTGAAATAATTGATATTTTTTAGATTTACAGAGCGTTGCATTAATGCAACCTTGATCAATTTATTGAAGTCTTAGAAACAAATGAGAAAAAAGTCCGTTTAACAATTGACATGCGGACGGATATATAGGATATAAAGCACAGACCGGCTTTAAACAAACAAATTAGGAGAGCCGGAAAGTGAGTTTATGTATTTTATTTAGATTTGAAAAACGATCCTAAAATACATAATATCAATAAGTTAACTTATCTTATTACGGTTAGCAGTAGAATTCTTTTGATACACCGAAGGTTGGTTTTGGTAGGTCTTGTTTTCCTGTTATCTTTCATATCCACCTATTCACAATGGCTTACAGGATATCAGTATAGAAAAACTGTTACCATTCCTGCAGCTCAGATAAGCGGTGGACCTCATACCGACTTCCCTGTTCTCGTTACAATAACTGATGCTGATTTAAGAACAATGGGCAACTTAGGGTTGGTTCAAAACGCAAATGGTTGGGATATTGTGTTTTCAATTGATCATTCTACAGTTTTAAATCAACAGGTCGAGAGTTACAACCCGGTCACCGGTCAGATAACCGCTTGGGTCAGAATCCCAACACTTTCAGGAGGCGCTAATTTTGTTTTCTATCTCTATTTTGGCAACGCCTCTGTTGTAACTGACCCATCTACAACGGCAACATGGAGTTCTGCTTATAAGGGAGTCTGGCATTTATCTGGACTACAGGATGCTACAATTAATGGCAATACTGCAACTAATAGCGGAACAAGTAATACGACAGGGATTATAGACTATGCAAGAGATGTTCCGGGAACCGGGCAGTATTTTCAAATAACTCAAATAACAATTCCTAATGCAAATTTTTCTATTTCTGTTTGGTTCAGACCTGATGTTGTAACCGACGGCACTTTGTTTGACCTGAGCAATAGTGGTACTCTAAAATATTTCTTTTCAGCTTTTAATTCCACTTCTTTGTGGTGGTATTTTGAATCAGCAAATGAAAATGATGTTCAGATTACATATAATACTAATCTGAATACATCAACATGGTATTATCTGACAGTAATTGGCAGATATAATAATAATTATCATGAAATATACTTAAATGGGAATTTTGTAGGGAGCAGCAACACAATTTTGGATAATAAGCCAGTGTTGAATGATATCCGTGTTGGCGCAGATTATGGTTATTATCCAATTTTTGCTCATGGAGATTTTAATGGTAGAATAGATGAATTTAGAATTTCAAATTTAGC
>DATKXL010000039.1:0-3688 GCA_035529055.1 Bacteroidales bacterium | reverse complement strand
CGTAAGTAACAGGCGCATTGTCGCTCTCGATTTTTTCATCAGAACCCTGATGTCATGAACAACCTTATCATCTGGCACGGCTGACTCGTTAAGCATAATCAGTGCCTCATTTATGTACCCTGACAAAGCCGGTTTGATATCACTTAGTTTTACGTAATCAATAAGCATTATAATTCAATAAATAATTGCAATCCGGATAAAGTTACATAAACATATCAATTCGAGCAAAATGAATCAGGAAAAGTCTGGTTTTAAAATATTAAATTTTCTATATCCCTTTAAAACATTAAATTTGCTTTGGATAACATAAAGCTTTAAGAATGGGTAAGATACATAATGACCAGAAAATAGGGATTTTGACTGCCGGAGGGGATTGTCCCGGGATAAATTCAGCCATAAGGGGTGTGGGCAAATATGTTACCGGTTATTTGATCAGCACTTTATAACAAGTAAAGCTTTAGAGAAATGAAAAAGCTGATTTTTGTACGTCATGGAAGAGCTGAGGAACTGACACCTCACCTTTCCGATTTTGAAAGATCTCTTACCGTGAAAGGAAAAACCGCCACACAGGCGATGGCTATAAGGCTGAAAGAGAGAGAGAAGGATCCTGGAATAATTATCAGCAGTCCGGCATTCAGGGCTCTTGAAACCGCAATTATCTTTGCCAGGGAATTTGGAATTGATCCCGAGAAGATCATTTTGAGAAGCAATATTTATTTCAAACTTAATCTGAACACCCTGTCAGTGATACTTTCAGAGGTCAGTGATGATATTAACATCGTCACTTTATTCGGTCACAATCCCTCCTTTACTGAAATACCTGACAGGTTATCAAAGAGCGGATGTGATTTTTTGCCTAAGAGCGGTGTGGTTTGTATTTCGTTCAAATCAGAAACATGGAGGGGTGTAATGCATGAAAAAGGGAAACAGGAGTACTTTCTCAAACCTGAAAAAGTAATATGAATAAAACATACACACCAAAGGAGATCAGCTGGTTGTCCTTTAACGAACGTGTTCTGCAGGAGGCCGAGAATAAGGAAGTACCCTTAATAGAACGATTTAAATTTCTTGGAATATATTCAAATAACCTTGATGAGTATTTCAGGGTGAGGGTTGCAACTTTACGCCGTCTTGCGCAGTTTGGCTCAAAGTCAAAGGCAATCCTTGGATATAGTCCTAAAGCAACCTTGAAAAAGGTGCATGAAATAGTCCTGAAACAGAACGTCAGGTTTGAAAAGACCTTCTCAGGTCTGATACAGGAGCTGGTTAAGCATAAGATCCACATCATCAACGAGAAAGAACTAAACAATGAACAGGCAGAATTTATAAGGAACTATTTTTTTAAAGAGGTCAGGACCAGACTCATGCCATTTCTTATTGAAAAAGACTGTGAGCTGCCTAATCTGACTGATGATGCAATTTATCTTGCTATCTATCTCGTAAAAAAGGGAGGCCAGAAGAGCAGGTTTGCATTACTTGAGATACCTACCGATGTACTGCCAAGGTTCATCGTATTGCCCGAAAAAGATGATGAAAAATATGTTATTTTCCTTGATGATATTATCAGGTTAGGCTTAAAAGAAATATTCTTCATTTTTGATTTCGATGAGATATTTGCTTACACTATCAAGCTAACTAAAGATGCTGAATTTGAAATAGTTGACGACATTTCTGAGAGTTATATTGATAAGCTGTCACGAAGTCTCCAGCAGCGCAAGCATGGTACACCTGTCCGTTTTATTTATGACAGGGAGATGCCTCCTGAGATGCTGAAGATACTTACCCGGAAACTAAACCTCGGACCCAATGATGTCATAATCCCGGCTAACAGATATCATAATTTCAAGGATTTCATGAATTTTCCTAACCTTGGGCGCAAAAAGTTCTATTTTGAACCGCTTATACCTGTCCAGCACAAGGATATTCAGACAGGAAAGAGCATTTTATCGGCTGTTAATAAGAGAGATATAATGCTTTTCTTTCCTTATCATCCTTTTGACCATTTCATTGATCTGCTCAGAGAAGCTTCAATAGATCCTTATGTTGTCTCCATCCAGATAACCCTGTACAGACTTGCCAGGAACTCGAGTGTTATCAATGCCCTGATGAACGCTGTGAGAAACGGAAAAAATGTTACGACAGTTGTCGAACTACAGGCCCGGTTTGATGAGGAAGCCAATATACTCTGGGGCAACAAGCTTATGGAAGAGGGTGTTAAAGTTATTTACGGAGTTCCCGGGTTGAAAGTTCACTCAAAATTATGCCTTATCACCAGTACAAAAAATGATATAACCCAGCGCTATGCTGCCGTTGGTACAGGCAACTTCAACGAAGATACAGCGAGGATATATACCGATCATCTTCTTCTTACTTCAAATAAAAAAATCACCAATGAAGTGTTCAAGGCTTTTAACTTCTTCAGTGTAAACTACAGGAAAGATAACTATTATCACCTTGTTCTGTCGCCATTCTTCCTGAGAAACAAAATGACCCTTCTTATAGATAATGAAATAAAAAATGCCCGGGCCGGGAAGAAAGCTTTCATTTATATGAAGCTTAATAACATTTCAGACCCTGAGCTCATTAATCATCTGTACGAAGCGAGCAATGCAGGCGTGACTATACGACTGATTATACGTGGTATGTTTTCCCTGGTGACTGGTTTGAAAAATTTAAGCGAAAACATTAAAGCGATCGGTATTGTTGACCGTTTTCTTGAACATACAAGATTTATGATTTTCTGCAACAGCGGTAATGAAGAGTGTTTTATTTCGTCAGCCGACCTGATGACACGTAATATTGAACACCGCATTGAAGTTACCTGTCCGGTGTTTGACAAGAATTTACGCAATGAATTGAAGCAGATATTTGATATCCAGTGGAGCGATAATGTCAAAGCCCGTAAACTTGATGCATTGCTTTCAAATAAGCTTGTCAAACAGGGCAAGAAACCTGTTCATTCTCAGATGGAGGTTTATAACTTCATTAAAAAGATGAATGAAAAACCAGCAGATAAATAAGCCAGTCATATGAATTATACAGCATTAATTATCGGGACTATTTTAATAATCCTCTTCTCATGGTTTTATTCAATCAAACAAAAAAGATATCACGGGATTCCAAGATTTTTTGCCTTTGAAAGTATTTTCATTCTGGTGCTGCTGAATATAAAAGGCTGGTTTCATGATCCAATCTCCATCCTTCAGATCTTGTCCTGGATATTTCTTATCCTGTCGGCCTATTTTGGTATTGCCGGTGTTTTGCTCTTAAGAAGAAAAGGCAAATCGGGCACTAACTTCGAAGAGACCACAGTACTTGTAAAATCAGGTATTTATGGTTATATCAGACATCCTCTCTATTTATCGCTTTTCTTGTTGGGTACAGGAGTAATGCTTAAAGATCCCGGATTACTCCAGGTGATCCTGGGTGTTATCAACTTTGCAGCTGTTTATATTACTGCAAGAATTGAAGAAAAAGAGATGGTTGAAAAATTCGGAGCTGACTATTCGGAATATATAAAAGAGACGAAGATGTTTATACCCTTCGTTGTTTAGTTGTCGTGCAGGTCGTGCAGATTTTTGAATTCACAAGTTTCATAACCCCCTCTCCCGCGTTGAGGGATCTCCCCCGGGGGGGAGAAAATTTCGTTAATAAAACAGGCAATACATTAGAGATTTCCCTGCAATTA
>DATKXL010000038.1:0-6423 GCA_035529055.1 Bacteroidales bacterium | reverse complement strand
TAATTGCTTATCTCCTTCAAACAAGTGAGTGAGGGTAAGTATCTAATAGCTAATCATTTGCAACATCAAGCAAAAATGAATTTAAGTACTTGAATTATAGTATATTAGCTTATTTCAACTTGACCGAAAGGGATAAGCAGTTAAATTTATATACGGACAACTTCAAAATAGTAACGTTAATATTTCAAATATGAAAAAGAATATTATAGTTATAGCTGTTTTTTTCGGTCTTCTTACCTGGCAATGTTCAAAGACCGATTCATCCCGCCGGAAGCTTACGCTCAAAGAATAAATAGAAGAGAGTGTTACAAAAATAAACAGTGCAGCGGTTAAGATGTCTTCATCCCCCACCCCCGAAGGGCTCAGGGTACAGGGCACAAGGCGCAGGGCAATCTACAGAAATCATCCTGAATACGAAACATTTTAGCCGCATAATTCGTATAATATAGAATGGGGTTTTACGTAAGCAGATGTCAATGTTTGTGTCAGATTAGAAAATATTCAGATTAGAGAAAAAGGATTTCATTTATTATTTATCGGTGAGGACATTTGGATCTTATGCAAAATGCTGTACCTCAAGGGTATTATTAATAAAATGAAAACATTTATTACTACTTTATTATTAATGCTGATCCCATTAAATTTTCTGGGTCAGAATTGTACTATTTTATCTAAAGCGAATAATATCACACCTGATCGTTTATGTTCTCCGGTTACTGCAATCTGGAATGTCAGTTACACAGGAGTCAATAACGCAGGTACACCTGTTTCAATACGATATGATTGGGATAACGGATTTATTCAGACTGTTCCCGCTGTTCGGGTTGGTCCCGGAATCTTTGAGGCAACTTCCACATATACATATACATCATCCGGCGATATTTGTAATTATCATCCTAAGGCAACTCTGGTTGTAAATGGTGTTATCTGTACTTCTTCCACCCAGGAACAAATTGTGACAGTTTGGGATGATGACAATCATAATGGTGGCCATATGCACATAAATCCAACAGTTTATCCTATATGTTTTGGTAATAGTGCAAATGTTCGCTTTCAGGATTTAACCCGATTTAATTGTGTCCCTCCTCAGGAAAGAGATAATCCCAATGTAAATACCAGATGGATACAATGGATATACGGCACAGATATTACTATGACAGGAACACCTGTTACAATAAATGGCAGATCAAGAACTTTTCCTTATACAGCTGATGTAATTACTTTATCAGGTCCTATTACAGGTTCAGGAGTCTGGTCTGATGTTCTTAATGTTGCCAATGATAAATTAATAGGTCAGTATTTTCAGGTTACTTTACGTAACTGGAATTATTGTAATCCATACGATGATCCCAATATACCAGGTGGTCCAAATGATCGTATAAATGGAGATCACCCTCCGGTTGTAACAACTGCAATAATATTAATTGTACCCTATCCGGATGCTACAATCATACCGGTTGATACATTGTGTGCAAATGCTGATCCCGTTACTTTAACTGCTCATGATCCCGGAGGAACCTGGTCAGGAGCCGGGATTACAGGAAACATTTTCGATCCGGAAATTGCCGGACCTGGAAATCACATAATCAAATATGAAATTACAAATGCCGATGGTTGTTATGATTCTGATGAAACAATCATAACTGTTGTGCCGGTACCTGATGCAACAATAATTTCTGAAGGTATTGTATGTTCTTCAGAACCGATATTTACTTTATTAGCTCGTGATCCGGGCGGTATCTGGTCAGGGCCTGGAGTTGATGGAAATACTTTTAATCCGGTTCTTGCAGGAACAGGAAATCATGTCATAACATATAGTATTACAGACGAAAATGGATGCAGTGATTTTGATCAGACAATTATAACTGTTGCCACACCAGATGCAACAATAACTCCGGTAGATACATTATGCGTTGATAGTCCGGTAATTAAATTAAGAGCCCACGATCTGGGCGGAATTTGGACAGGTCCGGGAGTTGTAGGAAATACTTTTAATCCAATTATCGCAGGTATCGGAGACCATCTTATCAGATACAAAATTATTAATCCTGAATGTAGTGATGCTGATAGTACAGTTATAACTGTTATGCCTGTCCCTGTAGTAACAATAGATCATATTGGAACTCTTTTTATTAATGGCCCTTCGATAACATTAAATGCAACTCCTGTCGGTGGAATATGGTCAGGCGCAGGAGTAACAAATAGTATTTTTAATCCTGGTATTGCAGGATTAGGGACTCATGTTATACAATATGAAACTATACCTGACAGATGGGGGTGTTATGCAAAAGATACTATACATATTACGGTAAGAATTCCTCCTGTTCCAACAGCAAATTTTGAACCTGATACAGTTGGATGTTCTCCGTTAACGGTAAAGTTCATTAATAATAGTGTTTATGGAGAATCTTACCTGTGGGATTTTGGAGATAAGATGTTCTCAACTGAGGAAAACCCGAGCCATACCTACTATGTTCCGGGTAATTACATTGTTCGGTTAACAGTGACTAATGTGGCAGGTTCATCCTTCCATCAGGGAATAATAAAAGTTTATCAAAACCCGACATCTGTTTTTAGTGTTTTTCCGACTGAGGTGATCAACAATTCTCAGATAGTGACATTTCAAAATCATTCTTATCACGGTTCCTACTTCATATGGGATTTTGGAGACGGGTCAACCTCAGCAGATGAAAATCCCTGGCATAAATATAATTCCGAAGGAGTATATGTTGTCTCATTAACGGTGGTATCCAAAGAGGGTTGCATAGATTCATCTAAATATGAATCACCGATTGTAGTGAAATATAAAGAGGGTGAAATAAAATTTCCTAACGCCTTTCTGTGGAATCGATCGGGTCCTACGGGAGGATACTGGAATGAGACTCAGCTAGATGATTTCACATTCAGACCCTTTTTTACAAACGTTTTTAAATATACGCTACAGATTTTCAACAGGTGGGGGGTGTTGATATATGAAAGTAACGACCTCGGTAAAGGGTGGGACGGATATTACGGTAACGGCAGCCTGGGATCTCAGGGTGTTTATGTTTGGAAGGCAAAGGGGCAGTATGCTGACGGCTCCTATTTTAATATGTTAGGTGATGTGACGTTTTTACATTGAACTCACCCCCCTAAAAATAAACTCCCAATCTGATATACTGTAAACGAGAGCAGCCATGCCACCGTGGTTGTATAAACAACCGTAAACAGAGCCCATTTCCAACCACCCGATTCTCGCTTTATTGCAGCAATGACTCCGATGCAGGGGAAATAAGTCAGTATAAAAAGCATGAATGAGAAAGCAATAAGAGAATTAAAAGTCTTAGTACCCGGGAAGGATTCATGCGTCCGGATCTTTTCTGCAAGCGAACCACCGGCGCTATTATCATCAGTCTGATACAGGATTCCCAGCGTACTTACAACCACCTCTTTAGCAGCAACCCCTGACAAAATACTTACACTAAGGCGCCAGTCAAATCCCAGCGGTTTCATAACAGGTTCTATGGCCTGACCTATCATACCAAGAAAAGAATTACCCTGCCTTTCAAATTTATTATCGGGCGCAGGATTACCGGCCTGTTCAATTTTATGTATCTCAGACAGTTTGGCCTGTTGAGGGAAATTACTAAGGAACCAGATTATAATTGAAGCTATGAGTATTACTCCTCCGATTTTTTTAAGATATAAACCTGTTCTGAATCCGACATGCTTAAAGATGCTCCTGATTGTTGGCATCCTGTACGGAGGCAGTTCCATTACAAACGGTATTTCCTCTCCTTTGAAAAAAAACTTCTTTAAAAGCAATGCCGAAATGATGGCAAGTACGATCCCTGACAGATAGAGCATGAAGAGGACACTTCCCTGGTTTTTCACAAAAAAGGCGCTGATAAAGAGGATGTAAACAGGAAGTCTGGCGCTGCACGACATGAAAGGTGTTATAAGCATTGTAATCAGACGGTCCCTGCGACTTTCTATGATCCGGGTCGCCATGATTGCCGGGACATTGCAGCCAAATCCCATGAACAACGGGATAAATGATTTCCCATGAAGCCCTATGTTATGCATCACTTTATCCATGATGAATACTGCCCTTGCCATGTAGCCGGTATCCTCCATAAAAGCAATGAAGAGGAATAGAATTATGATATTAGGAAGGAAAACCAGCACCCCTCCCACTCCTCCGATTATGCCATCAACAAGAAAATCCCGGATAATGCCCGGAGAGAGTACTGAGGTTGTCAGTTCAGCCAGTTTACCGATACCAAGCTCCAACCAATACTTGGGATACCCTCCCAGTTTAAAAGTACTGAAGAAGGTCAGCCACATGAAGAGAATAAACAGAGGTATTCCAAGGTATTTATTAGTCAGATAGTTATCAATGATTTTGGTCTTCCTCAGCCTTTCAACCTTATTAACTTTCAGTGTTTCCTTCAATGCACCGGAAATAAAACCGTACCGCAGGTCAGTAATAACTGTCTCAATGGGATCGGTGAAGTATTTTTCAAGCCTTGTCACTTCACTTTTAGCGGTCTCAATTATCTCTTTTGAATTGACACAGCGTGTAATTGATTTTGAGTATTCCTTATCATTTTCCAGCAGTTCAATCGACAGGTACCGCGATGAAATAATATTTGTAAAAGTCCTGTTCTCTTCTCTTTTGATCTTTGACTGTAGAACGCAAATGGACTCTTCAATTGCTGAGCCGTAATTAATATGGATATGCCTTACCGTTGGCTCATAGTTTTCATAGACCTCTATGATTTTATCAAAGAGTTCTTTTATCCCTTTGCCCTTTGAACTGACAGTCGGAATTATCGGGATCCCGAGCAGCTTCCCCAGCGAAACATGATCGAGCAGGTCACCTTTTTTCTCCAGCTCGTCGTACATATTAAGAGCAATAACGATCTGAATACCCATGTCAATAAGCTGGGTTGTCAGATAAAGATTTCTTTCGAGATTAGAGGCGTCAACAATATTGACAACAATATCCGGCTTTTTATCTAAAATATAATTCCTGAGATAGATCTCTTCAGGTGAGTAACTTTTTATTGAATATGTGCCGGGCAGGTCAACAATTGAAAAGGCATACCCCGATTGTTTATGGATACCCTCTTTAGAATCGACTGTAACACCGGGATAATTGCCAACCTTCTCTTTCAGTCCTGAGGCATAGTTGAACAGTGTTGTTTTTCCGGAATTAGGATTACCGACAAGTGCGACCTGTATATGTTTACTCTTTTCAAGCCAGGTCTCTTTATCCTCATTACTTGAAATCATTCCGTTATAGGTACGGAGTTCATCAGGTTTCCCTTCCCTGTCCACTTCAACAAGCTGAGCCTCGCTGTTTCTCAGCGAAATGTGGTATCCCATGATCTTGTATTCCACAGGATCACGCAGAGGGGCTTTTTTAACGACAATTACCTTCTTTCCGGCGATAAATCCCATCTCCATGAGCCTTTGCCGGAACTGACCTCTACCCTTGATTTTCAGAATAATCCCCTCTTCTCCCTCAACAAGATCGTATAGTGTCGTCATTTTGTGCTGTTATTCCGGGATAGTAACCATACAAAACATTGGATTGTTCAACATAAGGGGAAATAAATAAGGCGACAGGGGACAGGCGACGGAGACCTTTTAAGTTAGCATCCTACAGCCTGTAGCCCGTAGCCCGTAGCCCGTAATCCATAACCTGCTTTAATCAATCATCACCTTCACTACCACCTTACGAACCTGAGAATTTTCTCCATCCTTCAAGCCCGGACGGTGAAGGTCTTCAGGGAAAAAGATGAAAAACCTGTCAGGTGTTGCCTTGACATTCACACCTTGGTTAACTGTCATAAACTCAATGTCCTTTGCAGGGTCAAACGGCTCAAGTATATCCTTTTTCTGTGATACGGGGGCAACTCCGATCAGTTCTTTTCCGCTTACAACATACTGTATATCAATATATTTTTGATGAGCCTCATATCGTGCATCTTCTTCATTCTTTGTAAGATACTCACTTACAGGCGCATACAGATTATCACCATCAATATCATAACGTTTCAACTCCAGCTTCGGTAAATCATTGTTTTTCAAGAAATTAAAAGCCTTGTCCCATCTTTCTTTGTTTTTGAAATAGGAGACAGCAAACGCTTTCCGGTTGATCGTAGGATCAGGATTAACTGCCCATCCATTCAGCCATTCACCCTTTTCAAACCACTTGTCTGTCTTTCTGCTGCTCCATTCGGCAGGATCGGTGTCACCGGTGCATGCGACCATAGTAAATAAACTTGTTATTGCCATGATTTTTAAAATTGATTTTTTCATATTACTTATGATATTAAAGCTGATTACTGCGTTCCAAAGGTACGGATTGTGGTGTTTTTATTTTCCAAAAACTATTAAAAATATCTTCTTAAATTTCCTGAAAAGCAGGGGAAT